>JAUXQT010000103.1 GCA_030682135.1 Nitrospirota bacterium
AGGCCACGCCCGATGAGATGGAAAAACTGCTGGAAAAGCAGGCGCAGCTCCAGGAAAAAATCGAAGCGGCAGACGGATGGGAGTTAGATAATGTCCTGGAAGTGGCCATGGACGCGCTGCGTTGCCCACCGGCGGATGCGAAGATCGGCGTGCTTTCGGGCGGCGAGAAACGACGGGTGGCCCTCTGCCGTTTGATGATTCAGGAGCCGGAGATCCTCCTGCTCGACGAACCGACCAACCATTTGGATGCCGAGTCCGTGCAATGGCTCGAACAGCATCTGCAGCAATATAAAGGTACGGTCATCGCCGTGACGCACGATCGCTACTTCCTCGACAACGTGGCCGGCTGGATCCTCGAACTCGATCGCGGCCATGGCATTCCGTTCCAGGGGAACTATACCTCCTGGCTGGAACAGAAGCAGGTGCGGCTGGAAAAAGAAGAAAAAACCGAATCGAAGCGCCGCAAGTCGTTGGAGCATGAGTTGGAATGGATCCGCATGTCGCCGAAAGGCCGTCAGTCGAAGGGCAAAGCGCGGCTCAACCGCTATGAAGAATTGGTCAATCAGAAACAGGAAGAGCAGGCAGCCGATCTGGAGATCTACATCCCGCCGGGGCCTCGGCTGGGCGATGTGGTCGTCGAAGCTCAAGGTGTCAGCAAAGCCTATGGGGACAAGGTCCTCTATGAAAATGTGAACTTCAGCCTCCCCAAGGGCGGGATTGTCGGCGTGATCGGTCCGAACGGAGCCGGCAAGACGACGATGTTCCGCATGATCATCGGGAAAGAGAAGCCGGATACCGGCGCGATCAAGATCGGCGAGACGGTCAAGTTGGGCTACGTGGACCAGGATCGCAGCCTGGATCCGAACAAATCCGTCTACGACATCATTTCCGAGGGTCACGATACCATCATGCTCGGCAAGGCCGAAGTGAACGCTAGGGCCTACTGCGCCCGGTTCAACTTTGCCGGCACCGATCAGCAGAAGAAGGTGAAGGACATCTCCGGCGGCGAGCGCAACCGGGTGCACCTGGCCCGGATGCTGAAAGAGGGGGCGAACCTCATCATCCTCGACGAACCGACCAACGATCTCGATATCAACACCTTGCGCGCGCTGGAAGAAGGATTGGAAAGTTTCGCCGGCTGCGCCGTCATCAGCAGTCACGACCGCTGGTTTCTCGACCGCGTCGCGACCCACATTATGGCGTTCGAAGGCGACAGCAAGGTGGTCTGGTTCGAAGGGAACTACAGCGAGTACGACGCGGATCGTAAGAAGCGCATGGGCAAGGAGGCCGATCAGCCCCATCGCATTCGCTACCGCAAGCTGACGCGCTAACCAGCAGACTTCCTTATGGCACCGCTCGCCCTTATTACCGGTGCGGCAGGGCTCATTGGCCGGTATCTCCTCACGACGGCGCCCCGCTGGGCGCCGCAGTGGGAGGTGCGGGGACTTACCAGACAGGACGTCGATCTAACCGACGCCGTGGCCCTGCGCCGTTTCTGGCGCGATCTCCATCCCCATGTCGTCATCCATTGTGCGGCGCAGAGCCGGACAGGGCCTTGTCAGCAGAACCCATCTCAGGCTCGACGCATCAACGTGGAGGCCACGTCGCTGCTCGCAGAGCTCGCGGCCGGAATTCCCTTTCTGTTTTTTTCCAGCGATCAAGTCTTCGATGGCGCCAGGGGCTGGTACGTCGAGACCGATCCGGTGAATCCGCTGAACGTATATGGAGAGACCAAGGCGGAAGCCGAATGCCTCGTGCTGCAGAACCCACGGCATAGCGTAATTCGTGTGGGGCTGAACGCAGGCAGGTCGCCGACCGGCGATCGTAGTTTTGTCGAGGATATGCGGAACTCCGTGAAGGATAGAACATCACTCACGCTGTTCACCGATGAGTTCCGTTGCCCGCTACCGGCCGGTATGACGGCACGAGCCGTCTGGGAGTTGATCGGCCAGGATCGGCCTGGCCTCTATCACCTTGGAGGAGCGGAACGGCTGTCGCGTTGGGAGATCGGGCAAGCCCTGACCTCCTGGTATCCTGAACTGATGGGGCATATTCTCCCTGGTTCCGTGGAATCCTATATCGGTGCGCCACGACCTCCCGATCTGTCGATGAACTGTGCCAAGCTCCAGGGGCTTCTGTCGTTTCCCTTGTCAGGATTTCGCGCATGGCTGGCGGGAAGGACAAGTGCCGGTATGGATTTGTGGGATTACCCCGAGGGAAGTCTGTGAGGCGTGAAACGAAGAAATCGGGACATAGGAGTATGCAATGAACACATCGGATCCTCTCTCCCTTGTCCTCACTGCGTATCTGGCCATGGCTGTTGTCATGGCCGGACTCTGGCTGTTGCAGCTTCGAGTACGCAATGCCTCGATTGCGGATGTGGGATTCTGTGCAGGCCTGATCGCCACAGTCCTCTGGTATGCAACCCTGGCCACCGGCGAGATCGAGCGGAAGGTTCTCGTGGCTATTTTGGTTGTGCTCTATGCGGGCCGGCTGGGATGCTACATCCTCCTCAATCGTGTGGTCGGCAAGCAGGAGGATGCCCGTTATCGTCGCCTGCGCGAGCAGTGGGGCCGGTCTGAGCGGCTGAAGATGTTCGGCTATTTTCACCTGCAAGCGCTGGCCGTGGCGGGTCTTTCCCTCCCCTTTCTGGTGCTGATCAAAAATCCACGGCCCCCGTTCGCGCTGATCGAACTCGCCGGATTGCTGATCTGGATTGTCGCGATCGCCGGTGAAGCCACAGCCGATTGGCAGCTGGCGCAGTTTCGCTCCAAATCGTGGAATCGTGATCGTGTCTGTCGCGACGGACTGTGGTACTACTCACGCCATCCAAATTATTTTTTCGAATGGCTGCACTGGTGGGCCTATGTCGTCATGGCCATCGGAATACCGGGCTGGCCGCTCACATGGATCGGTCCGGTCGCGATGGGATGGGCGTTAGTGAAAGTGACGGGAATTCCTCTAGCAGAAGCGCAGGCCTTGGCAAGCCGAGGAGAAGAGTATCGGGCCTATCAAGAGACGACGAATTCGTTCTTGCCCTGGTGGCCGAAACGCCAGCCTATTGAGCGGGGGTAAGCAAAGTGAGCCGTGCGCGGGCCTGTTCGGCTTCTTTGCTGGTCGGGTAGAGACGAATCACATCTTCGTAGAGTTGTTTCGCGTGGGGCAGGTTCATCTGCTTCTCTTCAAACTCTGCGGTCTCGAGCAGTTCCTTGGGCTTGTCCCCGTTACAGGCGGAGACGGCCAGCAAGCAGGCGAACAGTATCAGGGCGAGGGGTCGTGTCATAGGGCCTCCGGTTACTCTAACCACTTCTGCCACCAGGTGGCGTTCCGCGGTCCTTTTCTCACATGATACGAGATCCCGTGCAGCTTATCCCAATCCAGCTGCACATGCCCACCTGTTGCCTCGTGGAGTTTTTGCCAGGACTCGAGGAGATTCAGACAGGCATGGTCGATATGACGGAGGGAGGTGAACCGGATCTGCAGATCCGCGAGGGGAGGAACCCCTTCCAGGGCTGTGGCTAAACGGGGAAGGCTGACAAAGGTGCCGATCCCCATCAATTGCAACGTCAGTTTGCCGTTTTCCGGATCATGCTCAAAATGGGTTTCGAGGTTCTGGGTGGTATAGAGCAGCTTCGCCATGGCCAGCCCGATGCCGATTAACACGCCGGTGAGCAGGTTCGTCGCCACGATGGTGCAGAGCGTGGCTCCGTAGATGAGCACCTCGCTCCTTCCGTACCGTTTCAGCTCCTTCACGACACCCACGTTTATGAGTTTGTACCCGGTAAAGACGAGCACGGCGCCAAGCGCGGCGGTGGGGATCATCCGCAAGATGGCCGGAAGGAAGAAGACAAAAAGTAGCAGCCATCCCCCATGCAGGAGGGTCGCGGTGCGAGACCGCGCGCCGGCTTCCACATTGGCGGCGCTGCGCACGATGACGCCGGTCACAGGCAGGGCGCCAAGCAATCCGCAGAGCACATTGCCGGCTCCCTGCGCGAAGAGTTCCTTGTTATAACGCGTGCGGGGACCGGTGTGGAGTTGATCCACCGCAGTGGCAGAGAGCAGGGTTTCGACGCTCGCGATCAATGCGAGTGCCAGCGCCTCGCCGATGATGGCTGGATCCATGAGGAATTGCAGTGAGTGAAGCGAGGGCAACTGTACGATCGTGAGTAAGTTGTCACGCACCTTCACATGGGCAATGTCGAGATTCAAGGACATGGCCGCCGCGGTGGCGAGCGCGACACCGATGAGGACCGAGGGAATGGCCTTGAGCATCCGGGGGGCATAGAGATTCCACAAGACGATGGCCACGATCGTGAGCAGGCCGATCCTTCCGGCCAGGTGATGATTCAGCGGCGTGGCGTCATCGGCGACTAACCCTTTCCAGAACGCGGAGGGAAGGGTGAGGAGATTGGCGAGCCCGGATCCTCGGGGCGTATCGTCGATCATGATATGGAACTGGCTGGCGAAAATGAGGACGCCGATCCCGGCCAGCATGCCATGCACCACGGCGGGTGAAACGGCGCGGAACCATTGTCCCAGCTGCAGCCAGGCCCACTTCATCTGGATGATTCCGGCCAGCAGGACCACGATGGCCAGCTTTTCCATCCCATGTTCTTGAATGATTTCGTAGACGATGACGGTCAAGCCCGCGGCTGGCCCGCTGACTTGGAGCGGTGACCCGGCCAGCGCGCCGACGATCAGTCCTCCGATAATGCCCGTGATGATGCCGGTGGCGGGCGGCGCGCCGGAGGCAACGGCGATACCCATGCAGAGGGGGAGGGCGACCAGGAAGACCACGACCGAGGCAAAGGCATCGTGGCGGAGGTCAACCCAGCGGCTGGAAGATGGTTGCGTGGACGGTCCCATGGTAGTGGGCTCTAGATGAATACGACTACTCTAGATGAGGAAGGCGAGGAGCCCAAGAGAAATATGAGAAGCGACAGGGTTGTGCGGGCCGTCTAGATTGGCTCGATGCCATATCTCGGGGCTGTGATGCATTCACAGCAGTTTGGTCCGGTCAGTTTTCTTCGATCGCAAAAAATGAAACTGTAATCCGATTGGCTTCGAGGCAATTCCTTGTTTTCTTGCTCGGTAACTCTCCCTATGCTGTAATCCACATCAGCATTGAACCCCTTCGAGGACCGCGTATGGACAATGGATTATTCTTTCCGTATTCGTTCCTCAGCCTCGCCATTCCCGTCATCGCTATCTGGGCATTTATACGAGTCCGGAGGCTGGAGCAGCAATTCCGTGACAGGCCGGCACCCACTGGAACGGTTGGCAGCAAAGATCAGGAATCGAACGTTCTTGCTCGACTGCATTCGCTGGAGCGACAGGTTGAGGAGCTGCGGAGCCAACTTGAGGGCCTGTCGGCGGGAGAACCGCTCGCGGCGTCTACTGCAGTGTCACCACCGGCATCGAGTCAGACGTCCGTAGGCGTAACTCCTGCGCCGATCAGACCTCCTACACCTGTCACTGCTACATTGGGGGCTTCCAAATCCGCGCAATCCACGTCTCAACCCATCGGGCTCGACATTGAACAACTGATCGCGGGACGCTGGTTGAATCGAATCGGCATTGTCGCCCTCCTACTCGCGGTCTCGTTCTTCCTGAAATATGCGTTCGATAACGATTGGATTGGTCCACGCGGGCAAGTCGCGTTGGGATTGTTGAGTGGAGCAGCTGTTCTGATCTATAGCCAATGGCTCGTGCGTCGGGGCCATGACGACTTTGCGAATCGCATTGCCGGTTTGGGCGGAGGGGTGTTGTATCTTTCGCTGTTCGCCGGTGCGAATTATTACCATCTCTTTCCTCTCTCACTGGCCTTCGGTGGCATGGCTATCGTCACGGCGACCCTCGTGGTCATTGCCGTCAGACGTGATTCCCAATCGATGGCCCTGGTGGCGCTATTGGGCGGTCTGTTGACGCCGGTGCTCCTTAGCACAGGGCGGGATGCACCGGTTGAACTCTTCACCTATCTTGCCCTGCTGAACGCCGGGGTATTGCTTGTCGCGCATACGCGTCAATGGTCGAAGGTGGAATGGCTGGCGTTTGCTGGCACGATGCTCTACTTCTGGGGATGGTGGAACGGCTATTACCATGAGGATCGACAAAATTTGACGTTGGGGTTCGCCTCGGTGTTCTTCTTGGAGTTTGCCTTGTTGCCGGTGTTACTGGCGCGGCGCGCCGGCACACTCGAAGCGGCGCAAACGATGTTGGTCGCCCTCAACGCCCTCGGCTATCTCGCGGCCTTGCATAGACTGTTGTATGCCGAGCATCGGTGGAGCTTGTCCTGCATGCTTCTGTTGCTGGCGGCTCTGCACCTGGCCGTTGCGCGACGGGTGCCGACGTCGGAAGAGAGTTCTTCGCTCGTGCGTATGCTTTTCGGGGGATTGGCGTTGACGTTTGTGACGCTGGTGATTCCGGTCCAGTTGGACGGAAAATGGATGACCATGGCTTGGGCCATCGAAGGAGCTATTCTGATCTGGGTCGGCGTTCGCGCGCAGGTCTCCCATCTCCGTTGGGCCGGACTGGCGCTCTTTACGGTAGTGGCGAGCCGCCTGATGCTGTTTCCGATCCACGGCGTCCAGCCCGTGCTGCTCAATCAGCGTTTCGGACTGTTCGCGGTCGTGATTATCTGTTTTGTAGCAGCCCTATGGCGTTCTCGTTCACTCAAAAGCGACCTCAACGAGGAAGAGCGTCTGGCATTCGGTGTGGTGGGGCTTTGTGCCAACATTGTGACGTTGTGGGCGCTATCGTGCGAAGTCTGGGATTATTGGAGCCCGTCGGGATTTGAGGATGAGCGGCGTTCTGATTTAGCGCAGCAACTAGGGCTCTCCCTCTTATGGACTACTTATGCGACTGCGCTCGTGGCGGCAGGTGTACGGTGGACGAACAGGGCGCTGCGCTGGCAGGGACTTGCCCTACTCGGTCTGGTGGCAATAAAAGTCTTCTTGTACGACCTTTCGTCGTTGGAGGCCATCTACCGCATCGTCTCATTCATGGTGTTTGGCCTTTTGCTGCTCGGCGTGTCGTTTTTCTATCAACGGGCGTCGCCCAGACATTCGGGCAAGGAGGTGCCGTGAAACTGCTCGGGTGGCTGCTCAATTTCATGCTTCTGATCGGGGCAAGTGAGACGGCTGCCCAGGAGTCTGATCCCTGGCAGGCTTGGCAGTATTCGCGCCGCATACAATCGCAGAGCACAGCTGAGCCAAGCCTCGTCCGCGTTCCCCTGTCGACGGATGTTTATGCGCATGCGCAGCAGGACCTCGGGGATCTCCGGGTGATCGATGAAGCGGGGAGGGAAGTGCCCTTCATTCTTCATACGGCTCAAGGTGGACAGACTCGATCCTGGCGGAACGCGCCCCTCACAGACATAGGTTTTGTTCCTGGTCAGTTTACCTATGCGATTGTCGACGCAGGTAGTCAGCAGGAGCCACATAACTTGCTGGAACTGTTGTTCAACGAGACGGATTTCTTCTCTTGGGTCGAGGTCGCTGCATCGGATGATCGTACGACCTGGCGCATCATACGAGATCGTGCGCCGCTCTATCGGTTTCGTGAAGATGGAGTGGAGCGGGTGCCGAATGTGGCTTATCCAAAGACGTATGCCCGATGGCTACGAATCAGGGTCCTGGAGAAGGAAAAAAAGCTTCTCCCACGACAGGGCCGTGTCGCTCATGAGGTTGTGGAACAAGCTGAGCGTATGCCGGCCTCTGTGGTGCTCGAAAAAGTGGAGCCGTCTCCTCCGCACCAGAGTCAGTGGAAAGTAAATCTTGGGGATATGCCGCTCCCGCTGTCGGCCTTTCGGTTCGAAGCGGCGCAGCCGGAATTTCATCGCACTGTTCGTATCGCAACGAGCTCGGATGGGAAGAATTGGACGACTCGATGTCGCGGGGACATCTATAGGTACCAGTCTCTGCAAGAGATAGCCGGTGAGCCTCGCGATCGGTCCTCGCTCGAGATACTATGCCCTGAAACGCAGGCCAGGCTTTGGCGTGTAACGGTGTTGAATCGCGACGACGCTCCCGTTGTTGGTCTTCGCCTGATCTCCGAACAGCTCACGCGGTCGATCGTCTTTCGCCAAAATCAGGCCCATATGTATCGTGTATTGTATGGTCATGGTAGAGCGAAGGCTGCGCATTACGATCTTGAACGGTTACTCCCAGGGACCGATCTGAAAACCGCTATGGTCGGTCAACTGGGCTTGGAAATATTGACCGGAAACCATGTCAGTGCCGAGCCCTGGACCGAGCGACACCCTATCCTCTTGTGGGTGGCCCTTCTTATCGTGGTGGCCGTGCTAGGAGTCCAAGCTGTTCGCACGATCCGCTGATTCTTCCCTATTCCTTGCGGGACTCTACTCAGTTAACCACTTGAACATCGATGCCATATCTCGGAGCGGTGATGCCTTCGCTGCGGCATGTGGGGCAGCGGCTCGGCCTGTTCAGTTTTCGTCGATCGCGAAAGATAAACCCGCAATCGGGGCAGACGGAGGGTTCGAGGATAAATCGGCGCGACGGGTCTCGAGCCACCGTTTTCACGACGTGAGGGAGGTGTTCTTCGACCTGGCGTTCCGGGATGCCCAGCATCTGGGCCAGCTGGTATGATGACAGTCTGGTACCGGTGATCAGCTCGATGATGCGCTGTCGTGGCGTCTGCCCTGGAGAGATCATGAGGCGACATCGTAGGGGATGACATCGGGAAAGCCAAGCCCAATGGCGGCCTGAGTTGAACGGCTCCGGTGCCTCTGTCAGGATACAGGTGCCATGCCCAATTTGAATCAAGACGAACTCGCCGAACTGGTACTCAAACGCGTGGTGGCTTCCGGAGCCGAGTACGGCGATATTCGCATCCTCGACAGCACAACCCAGACCATCAGCGGTGAAGATCGCCGCATCGACTCCATTCGGGATATGCAGGACAGAGGATTCGGCATCCGCGTCCTCTATCACGGAGCCTGGGGCTTTGCGGCCAGTTCGGTTCTGTCGCTGGAAGAGGCTCCTCGTGTGGCCGATCTGGCCATCGAGATCGCCAAAGGCTCTGCGTCGTTGGCGATCGACAAGGTGAAGCTTGCCGATGAGCCGGTCCATCGAGACCGTATTGTGACGGCCCGGCGGATCGATCCCTTTGCCGTCTCGCTTGAACGGAAAACCGCGCTGCTGCTTGAGACGATGGAGTATGTCCATCGTCAGGCCGGTATCGTACGGAGCAGCGCGAGTCTGTGGGCCCGCCGGGACCGCAAGCTTTTTGTCTCGACCGAAGGCTCGCGTCTGGAGTTCGACCTCCTGGCCGTGAGCGGCGAGTACGATGCCACGGCGATTCATGACGGGCGGTTTGCCTCACGGACATTCAATACGCCGCATCTTCGGATGGGTTATGAATTGATCGAAGACGCCAATTTCCTCGCCGAGGCTCCGCGCATCGCGTCGCAGGCCGTCGAAAAAGTGAAGGCGCCTACCACCGCGCCAGGCCTCTACGATCTCGTCCTCGATCCTGAACACCTCTCGCTCACTATGCACGAATCGTGTGGCCATCCGAGCGAACTCGACCGTGCGCTCGGGTACGAGGCCAACTATGCCGGCACCAGCTTTCTTACGACCGAGAAACGAGGAACCTTTCGATACGGTTCTCCGCACGTGAATCTTGTGGCCGACAACTGCGAACCGGAGACCCTTGCTGCGACCGGGTACGACGACGACGGGGTGGCCTGCCAACGATGGGACATTGTGCGAGACGGTCTCTTCGTCGGGTATTGTACGAACCGAGAAGTGGCGCCGGTCATCGGCGAGACGCGCTCGCGCGGGTCCAATCGGGCGGACAGTTGGGGCAGCGTGCCCATCGTCCGCATCGCCAACGTCGGCCTGGAGCCAGGCACTGCCACTCTCGATGAACTGCTCGCCGGTATCAAGCGGGGCATCTATATCGAAGGCCACGGGTCCTACAGCATCGATCAACGGCGCTATAACTTCCAATTCGGCGGCGATGCCTTTTGGCTGATTGAAAACGGGAAGCGGACCCATATGGTTCGCGATGTCGTTTATCATGGGATCACGCCGGAGTTCTGGGGCAGTTGCGACGGGGTCGCCGACCGGTCGCACCGGAGGCGGTACGGGTTCATCACGTGTGGCAAGGGTCAGCCAGGCCAGTCGGGCTGGATGAGCCATCCGGCCTCTCACGCGCGATTCCGCAACGTCCAGGTTATCGGAGGGCAGGCGGGATCATGACGACGATAGGCCACAAGACCTGGCCGAAGCTGACGAGCCGGAACGAGTTCCGGTTCCTCGCGGACCTGGTCATGAAACGTTCGACCGGCGACCAGACATTGGTAGCGTTGCAGGATCAGCAGAGCGGCACGACGCGGTTCGCGAACAATCAGATCGTCCAGAACGTCGATACGAGGCGCGGGTCGTTGAGCGTGACGGTGGCATTCGGGCGGCGGCACGGCACCGCCAGCACGACGGACTTTACTGCGGGATCGGTGCAACAGACCGTGACCAAGGCCACGGAGATCGCACAACTGTCGCCGGAGGATCCGGAATACCTCCCGCCGGCGGGGCCACAACAATATTCGACGCCTCCGACGACGCGAGTCGAAACAACGTTGGCAGGACCGGCACGTCGGCTGGAATATGCGAACGAGGCAATCGGGCAATGCCGGATGGAAAATCTTGGCGCAGCCGGGATCCTGTCCTCGTCGATTGCGACGGTCGGCGTGGCCGCCAGTACGGGGCTCTTCGCTCACGAAGAACGGACCGACGCACGGTTCAGCCTCACGGTTCAGGCCGGCGAGGCCACCGGCTGGGGCGCCGCGGCCCATCGATCCATCGATCATCTCAGAGTACAGGAGCGGACCCTCACGGCGATCAACAAAGCGAAGCGGGGCCTGGAGGTGCGCGAATTGCCGCCAGGGCGCTACTCTGTGATTCTGGAGCCGTCCGCCGTTGCGGGGCTCTGGTCTGCGCTTCTCTGGACACTCGATGCGAAGGACTACGACAAGGGCACGAGTGCCTTGTCGGGCAAGCTGGGCCAACCGATCGTCGACCGGCGACTGTCGCTCCGTAATCAGCCGGATCATGAGGATCTCTTGGGCATCGGGTTCACCTCAGAGGGGTTACCGACATTGGCCTCCGACTGGATGACGGAGGGGGTGCTGACACAATTGTCGTACGATCGTTTCACGGCGAAGGCGCGAGGCATCGATTCAATCCCGACGCTCGATGCTCCCTGTCTCTCCGGAGCAGGATCGTCCCTGCCGACGTTGCAAGAGTTGATCAAACATACGGAGCGCGCCATTCTCGTGACGAATTTCTGGTACATCCGGGCGGTCAATCCGACCGATCTCACCCTGACCGGTATGACGAGGGACGGCACGTTCCTTGTCGAAAATGGCCAGATCGTATCGGCCGTGAAGAACTTTCGATTTCACGAGAGCCCGCTGCAGGTCTTCAATCGAGTGGAGGCCTTTACCAACCCGGCCGAAGCGATCACGTCAGAAACCGGCAAGCTCCTGGTGCCGTCGATGAGGCTTCGAGATTTTAACTTTTCCAGCGTCACTCGATTCTGACGTTCGCTCGTCATGAGCCGACATCCGGTTCACAGTTCGTGATTCCGCAGAAAGGAATAGCCATGTACATGACGAGGTGGTGCTACATAATCGTGCTGGGGGCCAGCCTGTTTGCCGCCGGTTGCGACAGCGCGGGACCGGCGAAGCAAGAGGATCTCGGGCGAGGGATTGTGCAGGGCACGTTGGGCGCCCGACCGGACAGCGCTGCGGGACTCGCGGTTCCGGCCCATGCCTCCATGCTCGAAGGACAAGTAACGGCAGTTGAGGGCGGGGCCTATCTTGTTCGGGAAATCGTCGGCATCGAGCGTCGAGTGGCGCACGACGAGAATACGCGAATCGATCGACCGGCCCATGTCGGGGATCGGATCGAAGCCTTTGTGGATGAAGGAGGCCGTGCGGTCCTCATTCGAAACAGGGATCATGATGAACGATGACAGTAGACCGAGCCGACGGGGGTTGTGGATTGGACAACGGGCGATCATGTGTCTATCGGGAGGTCGGATGGTTGCGATGCGCGTGATGGTAAGAATGACGTTGTGGCTGGCGCTCTGTGTGCCAGTGGAACCGGCTCTTGCCGGCCAGACCGCTGCGGTGCCGCTCTTCGAGAATCTTGGTTCCCTCCACCATCCCATCACCACCACATCGGAACAGGCCCAACGGTATTTCGATCAGGGGCTCCGACTCCTCTACGCCTTCAACCACGAAGAAGCGATCAGATCGTTTGAAGCTGCCGCTGAACTCGATCCGCAGACGGCGATGGCCTATTGGGGCATCGCGCTGGCACTCGGGCCCAACATCAATGGAGCGATGGAGAAGAAGGACGAGCATCGGGCTATCGAGATGGCTCAGAAGGCTCAACGACTGGCAGATCGCGCCACTCCCGGGGAGCGGGCCTACATCGAGGCGTTGGTCACAAGGTATGTCGGCCGAAAAGGGGTCAAGCGTAAGGGCCTCGACGAAGCCTATGCGAAGGCGATGCGATCGATGTCGCTGCGGTTTCCTGAAGATGCCGATGCGGCGACGTTGTTCGCCGAAGCCTTGATGAATTTACGGCCCTGGGACTTGTGGAAGCAGGATGGGCGACCGCAGTCTGGCACCGACGAGATCGTCTCGACACTCGAGTCCGTACTTGCGCGGAACCCCGAACATCCGGGGGCTTGTCACTATTACCTGCATGCAGTCGAGGCATCGTCGCAACCGGAACGAGCCTTGCCTTGTGCGGAGCGGTTGCCCGATCTGATGCCCGGTGCCGGCCACCTCGTGCATATGCCGGCGCACATTTACATGCGGGTTGGGAAATACCACGAAGCGGCGGAGCGAAACCAGCAAGCCGCCCATATCGATCAACAGTATTTGGCCAGCCGGCGCCCGACCGGCGAATATGCCGATGGGTATTACACCCACAATCTCCATTTTCTCTGGGCCGCCTTGGCGATGGAGGGACGGAACGTCGACGCCATGAAAGCGGCTCGCGACTTGACGGCTACCATTACCGCGGAAGAAGCCGGCAAAGATCGCTGGAAGGAACTTTATCTCCCGACGCCGATCTTTTCGATGATCCGGTTCGGCCGGTGGGAGGAGTTGCTCAAGGAGCCGGCGCCGCCCAAGGGGTTGCGTCTGATGGAAGGCATGTGGCGATTGGGGCGAGGGCTCGCCCTTGTGGCGACTGGCCGGATTCCCGGAGCGGAGGGTGAACATGTTGTGCTGGCCGGCCTGACGAAGCAGTTCCGGCGGAATCGGACGGCGGAAGACAAGACCGAGGGCGCTGTCCTCAACATTGCCGAGAGGATCCTGGCAGGGGAACTCGCTGTGCGGCGTCAACGTTACGATGCGGCGATCCGTCTGTTCGAGGAGGCGATCAAGATGGAAGAGGCGCTCCCATATTCGGAGCCGCCGATATGGCCTCTGTCCGTGCGGCATTACCTCGGAACGGTGTTCTTGTTGGCAGGCCGTCCCTCCGACGCGGAAGGAGTCTATCGCGCAGACCTTCTGAGACATCCGGACAACGGGTGGGCGCTGATCGGATTGATCCAGAGCCTCAAGGCCCAACACAAAGGCGATCAGGCGGCTGAGACGGAAGACCGCTTCAAGAAGGCATGGGCCCATGCCGACTTCATGCCGACTGCTTCTCGGATGTGAAATGTACACGAGACAAGCAAGACGTGCGCGACAGGCGCGACCAGAAGTTCGAAGTTTCGGGAACCTCGATCTCTCCCTCGTCTCGCCCGTAAGGCGTAAGGATTCATAACGCTATTCGACTGATTCTGTGAGGAGGGCTGTCTCATGCACAAACACGTTGCGGGATCGTTTCTGACCGTCGTTATTATTCTCATCGGGGCCTGGCCCCTGCAGCAGACCGGCCAGGCTGCAGCGGATGCGCCACCCGGCAAGGCCTACTTTGCAGGCGGGTGTTTCTGGTGTATGGAAGAAGCCTTCGAGAAGGTTGACGGCGTGTTGTCTGCGACGTCCGGATATATGGGAGGGACCGTCGCCAATCCGAGTTATGAAGAGGTGTCCGCTGGTAGGACGGGGCATGCGGAATCGGTCGAAGTGGTCTATGACCCGGCGAAGGTGAGCTATCAGAAGCTGTTGGATGCCTTCTGGCGTAACGTCGATCCCCTCGCAGCGAACGCGCAGTTCTGTGATCATGGCTCACAATATCGCGCGGCTATTTTCTATCGGACGGAGGAGGAAAAACGCCTGTCGGAGACGTCCAAGCAAACCATCGAGCAATCGAAACGGTTCACAGAAGCGATCGTGACGCAAATCGTGCCTGCCGCTCCATTTTATTCCGCTGAGGAATACCATCAGGACTTCTACAAGAAAAACCCCGTTCGCTACAAATTCTATAAATACAATTGCGGTCGCGCCCAACGGCTCGAGGAATTGTGGGGAAAACCATAACGTGAATCGAGGTGCAGAGCCTCGCGTCCGGTTCATCGCACCATCCTGACCCTCTAGAGTGCTGCGCGACAAATCCTCTCCCTCCAGTGTATATTTCTGACCCTTGTGTGCTTGTGCCATTACCATTACCCAGTGAGGTGCGGTTCGTGAAACGTCCGATTCGACGATCGACGAGAAAACCAGTGGTCGGTGTGATGGGTCCTGCCAAGGCCGGTATCAGAGCGCTTGCCGATGCAAAAAGCTTGGGCGAGCTGATCGCCCGGCAAGGATGGGTGGTGCTCACCGGAGGGCGCGCGAGCGGTGTCATGGACGCGGCGAGTGAGGGCGCCAAGTCGGTGCCCGGTAGTTTGACGATCGGAATCCTTCCGGACGACAAGGCGTCGGTATCTCGATATGTGGACGTGGCCATTGTCACGGATCTTGGCCAGGCGCGCAACAACGTGAACGTGATGTCCAGCGACATCATCGTGGCCTGCGGACTCGGTGGGACCGGTACGGTTTCGGAAGTGGCATTGGCACTGAAGGCCAAGAAGATGGTGATTCTGTTAGGCGCGGATAAGGCTGGTATAAGCCTGTTCAAGAGTCTCTCGCCCGATCTCGTCCATGCTGCTGCCTCGCCGGAAGAGGCGGTCAAGCTGATCGGCGAGCTCCTCTAGCTGGGCGCTGAAACAGGCCACCAGCTTCGTTCTCGCATCGTTCAGATCCTCAACGGGGACCCGGCCGCCTCACCACTCGGCGGCGCGCACAAACTTGGTGCTCCTTATTCGTCGCACCGTGCGCCCCAGAGGGTACGCCCCGGTCCTCACTCGCTGCGGCCTTGCTGGATGGCCTGTTTGAGCGCCAGCAGGAGTTTTCTTATCTCGCATGTGCAGACTGTCGAAGCTTTCACGGCCAACGTAATCTTTCCGTAGATTGCCGACGATCCCGCACAATTACTCAAAAGTTTTCGAGAACTCCTCGTTTGCGAAGAACTGTGCCAGCTCAGGGCTGAGCCAACAGTTCTCAAACGTCCACCTGTGCACTTCACGGCATCGATCGTATAGCGGCATATCTGTCGTTTCCCCTGTGCGATCCATAGGTTAGTGAAGGGCTGTTGGGGCACGGATCTTGAGACCTTTCCGACCGTGATGCAGGTTATGTCGTGCACAGGAATGTAATCCCACACTATGGCGATCAACCGAACCAGGAGCGGATTGCTCCATTCACAGTTGCTACGTGCCTTCTGCGCGCTGACGCTGTTATGTCTGACGATCGTTGCGATCCCCGCCACGACGCGACCGGATTACGACAGTGCCCACCAGCGATACTCAAAGCAGGAAATCGGCCGGGCCATCGCCTGGTACGCTAAGAAGTATCGTCTCGATCCGGCTTTGCTGCGTGCGGTGATCAAGACCGAATCCGATTTTAATCAGGAGGCCGTGTCTCGCAAAGGCGCGGTTGGCTTGATGCAGCTGACTCCGGATACCGCGGCGACCCTGCGAGTGAGCGATCGCTACGATTCTTTGCAGAACATCCGCGGAGGCGCCAAACAATTACGGCATCTCTTGAATCTCTACCAGGGCGATCTTCCACTGGCCCTGGCTGCCTATAACGCCGGGGTCCATCGCGTGAAAGACCGCAAAGTGCCCCGCATTCGAGAAACCCGCACCTACGTGAAAAAAGTGCTGCGGTACTACGAGCGGTTCCGGTCTCACCCGTCGCCTTCTCCCAAGAATGAAAAGAAGTAAGAGCGGACCTGATAGGCCACTCGTTACATCGAACATTTCATCTACGAGCTGTTCCGTGTGACCGGCGAGTCAGAACTCACTCATATTGTGCGTAATGATGAGGACATCACGAAGAGAGATGGTGTGAGGGGGAGGCATCTTGATCACAGCGTGGAGAGAAGGAGAGTCGCTACTGCAGATGGATGACTTGGGCTCGTGGATTGTTAGAGTTTGGCCTTCATAATCAAGGCTCGGATGCGTTCTCGTTGGGCCGATCGGATTTCTGTAAATTCGAGACCGAAGGCCGCACCCTTTACCCATCGGACCAGGGCTTCATCGATGCGCACAGGCCATTCCTGATCTTGCAGGAATAGGGACAGGCGGAGCGTCGTGCCAACCTGTACTTCGGTCAGTGAGGTCGCCTGACAGCCCCCTGTGGAGAGGTCGAGGATCGTCGCTTCCCCTTCAAAGTCATCTTCTCCAAAAAAGAACAGACGGCAACTCAGATTAAGACGACGGCCTCGACGTTCCGCCATTGCGGCCTCGTGGTCAGAGCTTGAAGCTCGTCCTGATCTGGGGTCCTGCGTGGCCACGGAACACGTCCTTTCTCTCAAGCAACGGGAACATGGTTGCTTCGACTATGAAACAACTTTACCGGATTCGTTGTCAGCCTGCCTTCCTCAAGTGGAGTAACTCGGAAGAGGGGCCGTCCCGTGAATATAGTATATCCAATTAGTGTCACGAGTACCCGATACATTCGACTTTCTGTCGCATCCCCATCGGCTATTTTGTATGCTGCGAAGAAAATGCTCTTGACCTGCCTGGAACCGCTCTGCGACAAGTGAGATTCTTTGACTGAGGAGCAATGCCATGATGAGACGGCAAATCAACCAACGAATGGCCATATTAGCCCATTCAGAAATTCGAGCGATGACCCAAGCCTGCGTTCAGGCGAACGGTCTGAATATGGCACAGGGAGTCTGCGACACGCCGGCTCCACCGCTGGTGATTCGAGCGGCAGCGCAGGCCATGGAGCGCGGGAAGAATGTGTACTCGCGATTCGACGGATTGCCTGAACTGCGGCAGGCGATCGCCAAGAAGCTGGCGCTGTACAACGGCATCGTGGCTGATTCGGAAACGGACATTACTGTCAGCGCGGGAGCCACAGGGGCCTTTCATTCTGCCTGCCTGGCGCTGCTGATTCCCGGCGACGAAGTCATCCTGTTCGAGCCCTACTATCAGTACCACATCAGTGCGTTGTTGGCAGTTGAGGCGGTCCCCGTGATGGTGAAGATGCAAGCGCCAGACTGGACGTTTTCCGTGGACGAGGTCGAGCGTGCGATCACGCCCCGCACCAAAGCGATCATCGTGAACTCGCCTGGCAATCCTTCAGGGAAAGTATTCAGCCGGCAAGAAATGGAGCACATTGCCGCGATTGCTCAACAGCACGATCTGTTCGTGTTCACCGACGAAATTTACGAGTATTTTTTGTATGACGGTCGTACCCATGTGAGCCTCGCCACATTACCGGGCATGGCCGACCGGACGATTACCATTGGCGGATACTCCAAAACGTTCAGCATCACCGGCTGGCGCATCGGGTACAGCGTCGCGGCAGCTCGATGGGCTCAAGCCATCGGAGCCATGAACGATTTGTTATACGTCTGCGCCCCGACACCGTTGCAGGCGGGAGTCGCGGTCGGCATCCAGGAACTTCCGGACTCGTTCTATCGCGACCAGGCACGCGACTATCAACGGAAACGAGATCGTTTCTGCCAGGCTTTGGCCAAGGCTGGTCTGACGCCTTCGATTCCGCAGGGCGCCTACTATGTGCTGGCCGATGCGTCTCGCCTGCCAGGTCTCACCGGTAAGGACCGGGCGATGCATCTGTTGGACAGGATCGGCTTGGCCGGTGTGCCAGGGGAAGCCTTCTTTTCCGGGGCCGAGGGAACGCAGTTTCTTCGCTTCAGTTATGCCAAGACCGATGCGGACATTGACGAAGCCTGCAGCAGGATCGCGAAACTTGGGTAGGAGCTGGATTCCGGATTTGTATCCTGCACCGATTTCGCTCGATCGCTTGTCCGCCTCTTTGCCACATGGTAAGTAGGAATACGCGATTCGAGGAAAACGACAACATGCGTTCACAATACATCATTGCCCCGCTCTTTCTTGCCTGTATGGTATTCACCGCAGGCTGCGATACACCGGCTATGCATCGGGCTGTGTCCGTAGATGCCCTGCCGTCATCGACGGCTGCTCAGTCCGAAGACCGCCATGTCCTCGCCGGTGAATGGGAATACGTCGACGGAGCGGTTGTCCGGTTGATTTTGGATGAGCAGGGCAATGGTCGCTATGACTGGAAGGATGGGCGATTCGAGACTCAGACGCTTGTCGGCTATACCTGGCATGGCATGTGGTCGCAGAAGGAAAATGACCGGGATGGCGGATTTACGGTGGAGTTCTCGCCGGACTTTTCAGAAGGCGAGGGCAACTGGTGGTATAGCCGGATCGGCACCGACCATGCGCCGACTCAAAAGGGCGGGACGTTCCATCTCACCAAAAAAGACTCACGGGCAAGCTTAAGTGATACGCCTCCTGCACCGTGAGAACCAATCTCTCGCACAAAAGTTGATGATCGGAAAGGAGTTCCATGGAAGGACGTAAGCATACCCGTTTCGCGGTGCAGCTTCCTGTGTCGTTTAATGGAGACCAGCTTTCCGACGGAGGCACTATCTTGAATTTGTCTGCGGAGGGCTGCGCCATCACTTCTGAAACCATCGTTAGCGCTGAAGCCTACCTACAGTTGACGATGCAACTCCGAGAGCGAGAGGAGCCGATCCTGGTCGATCTAGCCGCGGTCCGGTGGGTTTCCACGACAAGGTTTGGCGTTGAGTTTATTAGGATTCGTCCTGCAGAGGGGGAGCGACTGAAGAAGTTCGTCACGGCGCTGGAATCAACGACCTGAGCGCGGGCGATCACAACGAGGTTCGCGCAGTTATTTCATGGCGACGGCCCGAACCTGTTCAAAGGTGGTCAGGCCGGCGAGCACTTTCAGAATTCCGTCCTGCACGAGTGTCATCATCCCTTCCTTCGCGGCCAGGCTCTGCATCTCCGTCGTTTTGGCGCGGTTCTGGATCAGGTTTCGCAGTTCATCCGATCCGCTGAGGAGTTCGTGCAAGGCGACCCGACCTTTGAGGCCTGTCCGGTTGCAGGCGTCACATCCCCGCCCTCGATAGAGCTGAAAATCATCGCGATAGTTCAAGCCGAGCGTTTCCCACGCGTGTTTACCGTACCCATGCACCAGTTTATCGTACTCTTGCGCCGTTGGATGGTATGGCTCTTTACAGTTGACGCAGATACGTTTGCAAAGGCGTTTCGCAAGTACCCCTTGCATGGCATCGGCGAAGTTGAAGGAATCACATCCCATGTCGAGGAGGCGGACCACCGTCTCGACCGCCCCATTCGTGTGCAACGTGCTTAAGACCAGATGGCCGGTCAGCGAGGCCTCGATGGCGACATCGGCCGTTTCCTTGTCACGCATCTCACCGATCATGATGACATCCGGGTCGGCTCGTAAGAACGACCGCATGGCAGCAGCAAAGGTAAATCCGATTTTTGGCTGGACCTGCACCTGCCGGAGTCCTTCCTGGGTGATCTCAATGGGGTCTTCTGCCGTCCAGATTTTTCGTTCGTCGGTGTTGAGATGGCGAAGGAGGGCGTGCAGGGTCGTTGTTTTTCCGGATCCGGTGGGGCCCACGCACAAAATGATGCCGTGCGGTTTTTCGGTGATTTCCAGGAGCGTGGCGAGCGTGGATGGAGCAAACTCCATGGCATCGAGGGGGAGGGGGGCCTTCGCCGTGAGCAACCGCATGACAATGTCTTCATTGTTGCCGGCGGTCGGCAATGTCGCCACGCGTAGCTCGATTTCCCTATCCTGGTTCAGCTTGAATCGGATCTTCCCGTCCTGCGGTTTCCGGCGTTCTGAAATATCCAGATTGGACATGATCTTGATACGGGACACCAATGCGCGGCGATAGATCGCGGGAATCCGCATATAGGTGGAGCAGGCACCATCCACCCGAAAGCGAATGGCCGTTTCCTTGCGATCCGAGTAGGGCTCGATATGGATGTCAGACGCGTCGTGGCGGTACGCCTCGACAATGATCTGATTCGCGAGCCGTACGATCGCGGAATCGTTCTCGTCAATGCCGTCTGAGTCGCTGTCGAGAGACTGCTCTTGGTAAGCGTCGTTGACCAGTTCGCCCAGCGTGTCCGCAATGGACCCACTGTCAGTGTCTCCGATCGTGGCGGTGAGAAACCGCTCGATATCACACCGCAGGCCCAAGGAATACCGTATCGTCAGGCCGGGGAAGGAGCGCTGGATGTCATGACCTCTATCGAGATCATGGGGGTTGTCGATCAGGACATCCAGGATGTCATCCTGCCGCTTCAGCGGGAGCCAGTGGTGTCTGCGAAGATAATCGAGACTCAGATTATGGAGGAGTTGGGGGTCGGCCAGCGTCCGTTCGTCGTAAGGAATATAGGGGCAGTCGAAGAACTTGCTTAGTGTCTTGCCGAGCGCCGATTTGGGGACTCGGTACCTCTCGATCAGCAAGCCTTCCAAGTCGGTCAATCCCTGAATGGCCTCTTGAAAGGCTTTCACGAGATCCGCCTGGCGAATGAAGCCCTCGTGGATTAAGGGATCGTAGGCATGTGGTTCAATAGTTCTGTGAGCCGACTTCTGCATGGATCCTATTTCGTGGGTCAAGGAGTAGGATGTCCGATTCCGTGCAACGCTGGCCAGTCGTTACAACGATCAGTATAGATGGATCTTCATCATTCACAATGAATTTCAAAAATGAACGCGATCGTACTAGACGTGGAAATCTTGTGGGGGGATAGTGCGGCTAGGGAGTCGGGTTGACGACCTCGAAGATGGCTGAATAATCGGCCTCGCCCAGTCCCAGCGCAATCGTCTGCTCCAGCACCGGCCTGATCCCTTCCGCACTACTCGTGATCAAACCATAACTGACGGCTTCCTTCAGGAAGAGTTCCACATCCTTCATGAGGTGGCGTGTGGAAAAGTTTGGATGCTGATAGTCCCGCGACAGGAGTCGTGGAAGCTTTTTCTCGAACGTCGGAGCGAACAGGGCGCTCTCCCGCAAGATCGCCATGAAGGTGTCTATGGGGATACCAGCCCGTTGGACGAGTCCAAGGCTCAGGGCGAAGGCCGATATTTCCGCCGCGATCAACTGATTGAGCGCGAGCTTGAGGGTTGCGGCCTTCCCGACAGGGCCGACCAAGCGAGGCTCTCGGCTCAGAGCACGAAACAGCGGAAGCCATTGGGCAAACTGATCTCCGGTTCCGCCGACCATCACGAAGAGTGTTCCGGCTTTCGCCTCGGTAAGACTGCCTAGCACCGGCGCTTCACAATAGAATCCGCCGACTTGTTCGATCTCGGCTTGCAAGACCAAGCTTTCTTTCTGCGCGATGGTTCCCATCTGGATGACGGTTTTGCCAGGGATGGCTGCCAATGAGGCTGGTGTCAGTAGGACGGCACGGATCGCCGCCATATCGGCCAGCATGAGAATGACACAGTCGGCTTGGGAGATGGCCTGTTCCGGTCTCGTGACCACGGTGATGCCGCAGTCCTGGAGAGGACGTGTTTTGCTCGCGGTTCGATTGTAGACTGTGACGGAATGGCCGGTGGACTGGAGTCGTTCGGCAATGGCTCGACCCAATAGTCCGGTTCCCAGCAGAGCGATGGTCATGGAGCGGTTCGCTTTCTCTCAGGTTGAGACCGGGCCTGGTCAGCCTGGGTTTGGAGCGTGGCACGCAGATCCTTGTCAGCCGTGGCCGTGACAGCGATGACGCCACGAAGGGTTGGTTTCGGCTGATTGAATATCAAAGGGTTCCCGGCCGCATCGCTGACGGTGCCGCCGCCTTCTTCAATCAGTAGGACTCCGGCTGCGAGGTCCCATTCGTTCATGGGCTCGACCGTAAACGCGGCTCGCACGCGACCGGCGGCCACCAGGGCCATGGCATTGGCGATGGAGTAGATGGGGCGGCATCGAGTCGTGTTGCCAAGCGTCGACCATCGGTCGGTTCCGAAATCTTTCCCGCTGATCATGATGACCGCATTGAAATCGCGAGGAGACGCGAGGGTGACGCGTGAGCCGTTCAGATAGAGACCGCCCCCGCGCACCGCGGTGAAGAGCTCGTCGGTCGAGGGATTCAAGATCGCGCCGACGATCGGGATGCCTCGTTCGATCAGCGCGGCGGAAATGGTAAACTCCGGCAGCCGGTTGATCAACGCCTTGGTGCCGTCGATGGGGTCCACAATCCAGACGCGTTGATGGGTGAGTCGTGCCGGATCGTCGGGGGATTCTTCCGAGAGCCATCCATCCTGTGGAAACTCCCGGCGTTGCATCTCATACAGGATGCGGTTGACCTCATGGTCCACCGTCGTGACCGGCGAACGGTCCGGCTTCGTCTGCACCTCGAATCCATCCCTGACCAATTCCCGGACTTTCGCACCGGCTTTTCGGACCGCTTCGACCAATAGGGCTAATTCTTGTTCCATGTTCCAGGCCTCGTAACGTCGGACAGAAAGAGTAACAGGTCTTGCGGCATCGGAAAAGCGGAAAGACGGTGCCGGGGTGCCCCCTTGACCCTCGGGGAGAACCTGCGTACAAGCAGAGGGTCTTGGGAGGTCTCTCTCGATGAAGTTAGTGACAAAACGATCCAGAAAGACGGGGCTTCCCCCAGGCACCCTTGTCCATATCGGCGAGAACAAGACCGGCAAGGTCACGATTGCGACCTTCAATTATGCCGGTACTCGCTGTGACGAACGTCAAGACCCGCCGCTCGACGGACTTGCGCCGCCGACCGATGGGTCCGTCACCTGGGTGGATGTCGGGGGCGTCCACAAGATGGAGATTCTGGAATCGTTCGGGAAACAGTTCCAGCTCCATTCCTTGCTTCTCGAAGATATTGCCAACACCGATCAACGGCCGAAATTCGACGACTACGATCAGCATTTTTTCGTGGTGTTGAAGATGTTGTCGCTCAATGAGCGCCAGGATGTGCTGGTCGAGCAAGTGAGCCTCGTGCTGGGCCGAAACTTTGTGCTGTCCTTCCAGGAAAACGGAACCGACGTCTTTCACTCGGTCAGGGAGCGGCTCCGTGCCGGCAAGGGGCGGCTCCGGCAGGCCGGGGCCGATTATTTGCTCTATGCGCTCGTCGACGCCATCGTCGACCAGTATTTTGCAGTGCTGGAAGCGGTCGGCGAGAAGATCGAGTCCTTACAGCACATCGTCGTGACGGACCCGACACCGGAAACGTTGCGGGAGATCCATGCGCTGAAACGGCAGCTGCTCTTTCTCCGCCGCGCCGTATGGCCGCTTCGCGATGTTATGAACAATCTCTCCCGGTCGGAGTGCCCGTTTCTGGAGCAGGGCACCAAGGTCTTCATCCGGGACGTGTACGACCATGTCGTGCAGATTATCGATACGATTGAAACGCTTCGCGAAATGGTATCCGCAAGTCTGGACATCTATCTTTCCAGCGTGAGTTACCGGCTGAATGCCGTGATGCGTGTGCTTACCGTGATTACGACCATCTTCATGCCCTTGAGTTTTATCGCCAGTATCTACGGCATGAACTTCGAGCACATGCCGGAATTGAAGTCGGAGTGGGGCTATCCCGTCGTATTGGGCATCATGGCGGTGGTGGGGGTGGGCATGCTGGCGGCATTCAGAAAGAAGCGATGGATATGAGGCGGCGAACAGACGTTACTCTTGTAATTCCACGCGATCGACGAAATAGGCGGTTTCGCCGAAGCAGGTCGTGGGAAGGTAGCGATATTCTTTGTAGTGCAGGACCAATCGTTTGCCCATCATCTGTGCGAGTTGTGCCGCCACCTTCTCATCCCAGACTGAAAAGTCCCACAAGACCGGGGCCACGCCCGGCACCGTGGTCATGGCCAGCTCCCCTTCATGGGTCTTGCAGACCCAGCCCTTGTGGGAAAATTTCTGAATGTAGCCGGCTCGATTCCCGTCGGAATAGCTGTAGTTGAAGGCCACGAGCAGATAGGCCGCCCCCAGAAACAGGACCATCATCAGCATGAGTTTGGGGCGCCAGAGCTTCATTGGGGCAATCTCCTCAGTTCACGATCGAAGGTCGGCGAATAACCAAGGCGCCTCGGCCTTCCGTCGAGTCTCGTAGGCCGCGATGGCGGCCTCATGCTGCAACGTCAACCCGATGGCGTCGAGCCCCCGATACAAACAATCTTTTCGGAAGGGGTCGATGTCGAAGCGGCAAGTGGTGCCGTTCGGGGTCGTGACCGTCTGATTTCCCAGGTCCACGATCAGTTGGTACCCCGGCGTCGAGAGGACGTCCTTCATCATGGCGAGGACCTCGTCGGGTTTTAACTCGATGGGCAGAATACCGTTTTGGAAGCAGTTATTGTAGAAGATGTCGGCAAAACTCGAGGCGATGACGCAACGGAATCCCTGATCGAGGAGCGCCCAGGGCGCATGTTCGCGCGACGATCCGCAGCCGAAGTTATCGCGCGTCAGGAGAATCGTGGCCCCCTGGAAGCGCGGCTGATTCAAAAAGAACGCGGGATCCTGCGACCCGTCCTTCTGTTTGCGCCAATCGTAGAAGAGGCCTTCGCGGAGCCCGGTCCGCTTGATGGTCTTCAGAAACTGTTTCGGAATGATTTGATCGGTATCGACATTGACGCGGTCCAGCGGTGCGACCAGACCTGTCATGGTGGTAAAGGCTTGCATAGGTCCTCTATTTCCAGGTTCTGATATCAACGAAATGTCCCTCGACGGCGGCCGCGACGGCCATGGCCGGAGAGACGAGATGGGTGCGGCCGCCAGCTCCCTGGCGTCCTTCGAAATTACGATTGCTGGTCGAGGCGCAGCGCTCTCCCGGCTGAAGCACATCGGCGTTCATGGCCAGGCACATACTGCAACCGGCTTCCCGCCACTCGAAGCCCGCGTCCTTGAACAGGCGGTCGAGCCCTTCCTGTTCGGCCTGCTGTTTCACGAGGCCCGAGCCAGGAACCACCATCGCCCGGACTCCCGTGGCGACGCTTTTGCCCCTGGCCAATTGGGCTGCAAGGCGGAGGTCTTCGATGCGTGAATTGGTGCAGGACCCGATGAAGACCGTATCGATCTTGATATCGGT
This sequence comes from Nitrospirota bacterium, assembly GCA_030682135.1. Lineage (GTDB taxonomy): Bacteria > Nitrospirota > Nitrospiria > Nitrospirales > Nitrospiraceae > Palsa-1315. The sequence goes on from JAUXQT010000103.1 coordinate 25,375, forward strand.
GATGGGCATGTTCGGGATGAGGCCCATGTATTCCAACGCTCGCTCAGTCGACTGGCGCTGGTTGATATCGGTGATCGTCCGGGGGTCTGGTACCCGTTGATCGATGCCGGTGACCATCCCGGGGCTGGTGCCCCAGCTGACTTGCGGCGCGATGTCCTCGGCCTTCATCGTGACGGTCACGTCGTATGCCGCGCCCACATCGGTCTTGAAGTGCTGCCAGGCTTGTACCGCCCGGTCGAACAGCATGCCCTTCGGAGCCAATGGACGGTCTTTGATATAAGCGACGGTCTTCTCGTCCGGCGCGACCATCCCGGCCCGTGCCCCGGCCTCGATCGACATGTTGCAGAGCGTCATGCGCCCTTCCATGCTGAGGGCGCGGATTGCCGAGCCGGTGTATTCGATGACATAGCCGGTTCCGCCGGCTGTGCCGATCTTGCCGATGATGGCGAGAATGACATCCTTGGCCGAGCAGAGTTCCGACAACGTGCCGTCGACGCGGACTTCCATGGTCTTGGGTCGTTTTTGTACTAGACATTGGGTGGCCAGCACATGTTCCACTTCGCTGGTGCCGATGCCGAAGGCCAAGGCGCCGAACGCGCCATGCGTCGAGGTATGGGAGTCGCCGCACACGATGGTCGTCCCTGGCAGGGTAAAGCCCTGTTCGGGTCCGATCACGTGCACCACGCCCTGGCGGATGTCGTTCATCCCGAAGAGGGTGATGCCAAAGTCGCGGCAATTTTCCTCTAGCGTCCGGATCTGTATCGCGCTGAGAGGATCGGCTATCCCCACGCTCCGGTCGGTCGTCGGGACATTATGATCCGGCACGGCCAACGTGGCGCCTGGGCGCCGGGGTCGTCGGCCAGACAGCTTGAGTCCTTCAAACGCCTGTGGCGATGTGACTTCGTGGACCAGCTGGCGATCGATGTAGAGCAGGGTGGTGCCATCCGGTTCTGCCCGGACGACATGGGATTCCCATATTTTCTCGAATAACGTCTGAGCGGCCATGATTTCTCCTCAATGATCGGTCTCTCTCGACGGGTACCGTCGAAAGGATCCACATTATACAGAGTCCTACTAGGCTCTGTGCAAGAGCGTCCGCCATATTCTTGTGTTGGGGCGCGGGACGTGGTACCAACGCCCGATTGGAGGGAAAGAGGGCCCCTCCCAATGGCACGACCAGAGGATATTGCCGTCATGACTCCGATATGGACCGATCCCGTCGTGATCGAATGGACTCAACGGCTGCTGGACAGCTATCGGCATTGGACCAGCCGAGACTTGATTGAGCGTGTCGGCGAGGCGGACGGCCAGGCCTATCGGCTGTTTCACAGCCCGTTCGTCGTCGTCTCGCATGGAGCAGAAGCGGATCCCCTCCTCAACTACGGCAACCAGGTGGCATTAGACCTATGGGCGATGACGTGGGACCAGCTCGTCCAGACGCCTTCGCGGCTCACCGCCGAACCAGTCAATCGCGCCGAACGAGAAGGAATGCTAGCGCAAGCCAAGGCTCAAGGCTATTTCGATAGCTATCGAGGGGTGAGAGTGACGTCAACCGGCCGCCGTTTTCTTGTCGAGAACGCTCTCATCTGGAATGTCGTGGATGCAGAAGGAAAGCCAGTCGGGCAGGCTGCGACCTTCTCGCAATGGACCTGGCTGCTGTAGCAGGATGCTGACACAGGCCGCCAGCCCGAAAACGCTGAGCGGTGAGTGATGAACGGTGAACGAAAAATGATGTTCACGTCAGCGTTCATCGTTCAGAGCTCAAAGTTTGGATGCTTGCTCGCTGCGGCCTAGCTGGACAGCCTGTTTGATCATCCTGCGGGAAGGTTGTCTGCAGCCTGCCTGGAGTGGTGAGCCCGCGATTGTTCGGAGACGCAAGGCCGTAAGATATTCAGAGGCTGCTTAGGTCCAGAGTTCGATGGGGCTTCGATGGACGATGGCACGGAGAATGTCGCTGGTGGTCAGGATACCGACCGGGTGGCGCGAGTTGTCGACGATGGGAATGGCACCGACATGTTCACTGAGCATGATACGGGCAATCTCTTGGAGCTCTGTGGTGGGGGTGGCGGACAGGACCTGATTGCTCATGACCTGTGCGAGGGTATGTCCCGCAGAGGCCCCCGGTGAGCCGGAAGATTCCAACTCATGTGCGTAGGGCAACAGATCGCGGTCCGATACCAATCCGACCAGGGTGCCATGGATTGACGTCACGGGAAGGTGGTGGATCCCTTTGCGTTTCATGACCGTCCATGCTTCCAGGAGCGTACTGTCGGACGGTAGCCATGTGACGGGCGAGGTCATCAAGTCCTGAGCCAGGAGCGCCGGCTTAGGGAGAGCATGTTGATGGGCCTGTTGCTGATAGGCTTGCTGAGCCAGGCGCGCCGAATGGTCGGCGCTCTGACCCTCCTGCTCCGTTGAGCGATGCTCGCGATCGGCCGTGCTCGCTTGAGTGGCCGGTGGGCGTGAGGCTACCGGTAGCGCTGGATGTATGCTGGCGATGCCACTGATCGCAGGGATGATTGCCATAGCTGACCTCGTAACGTCTTTATCGGAGGCTAGCGGTAAGTACTTAAGCCCGGACGGTTCAGCATCCTGTTAGGCGGGAGGAAGGAGCTGGAATCGCAGACAAGGTTGACCGTCAACGGTCACCGTCTCCAGGAACATGGTTGCCGGTCTAATCCAAAGGCCGCCTTCGCTGTAGAGCGCACGATAGACGACAAACTCCTCTTCCGTTTCGGAATGTCGTGCGACTCCCAGCACTTCATATTCATGGCCCTTATAGTGCCGATAGCGACCAGGCTGCACCATCGTGTATCCTTCCTTCCTGACGTCCTACTATAGCGGGAACATACAATGAATTCACAGAGTCCTGTTTCCATGCGCAAGGCACACGATGTCGTCGTCATTGGCGGCGGATCGGCTGGTTATGCCGCGGCCCGAACGGCGCTCGATGCCGGCGCCGACGTGGCAATTGTCGATCAGGGTCCGCTCGGAGGGCTCTGTATTCTGCGTGGCTGCATGCCGACCAAGGCCATTCTTCGGTCTGCCGAGGTGGCTGCCCTGTTGAGGAGGGCGAAAGAGTTCGGCCTTTCCCCGGTTTCGGTTCGGGCCGATCTCTCAGCGATCGTGGATCGGAAGGATCGTCTGGTCCGCGAGTTTGCCGATTACCGCATCGAGCAGCTTCACGATCCGAAGTTCACGCTCTATCAATCGCGGGCGGTCTTTCAGTCACCCCACGAGATTGCCATCGGCAGTATGATCTTGTCGGCCGGTTCGGTGATCCTAGCCACCGGGTCGAAGCCCAGTGAGGTGCCGATTCCCGGCTTGGCCCAAGCCGGTTATTACACGAGCGATACGATCCTGGATCTTCGGACCCAACCGGAGTCGTTGATCGTCCTGGGCGGTGGGGCGGTTGCCCTCGAACTCGGCCAGTTCTTTGCGCGACTGGGGACCAGAGTCACGATCCTTCAGCGGGGCCGCACGCTGCTTTCAGGGATGGACGAGGAGGTGGGCCGCGCGCTGGAAGCCGCATTGATCGATGAAGGCATCGACGTTGTCACGGGCGCGCAGTTGCTGCGGGTGACCCACGACGCAGCAGGGAAAAGGGTGTGGGTGATAAAGGACGGACGGGAACAATCGTACGTCGGTGCAGAGATTCTCCAAGCCCTGGGCCGACGGCCTAACATCGAAGGGCTTCGACTCGATCTGGCGGACGTGACCGTCGACGGCGGGCGAATTGTAATCGACGCCGCCATGCGGACGTCGCAACGGCATATCTATGCCGTGGGCGATGTGAACGACCTGACCCCGATCGTGCATCTCGCCGTTCAGCAAGGAGAAATTGCGGCGTACAACGCGACACATGCGGATCAACCGGCAAAGACGATCGATCATCGTCTGGATACGGAAGTAGTCTTTACCGATCCGCAGGTCGCGGTGTTGGGACTCCATGAAGCGCGCGCGGCGGCCGAAGGGATTCCCTATCTCACCGCTTCCTATCCTTTTGCCGATCATGGGAAGGCGCTCTGTCTTGGCGCCAGGCATGGCTTCGTGAAACTTCTCTGTGCGCCACAGACGGGTGAGATTCTTGGCGCGCAGATCGTCGGTCCGGAGGCGGGTGAACTGATCCACGAACTGATCGCGGTGATGTATTACCGTGGGACCGCAGCCGACCTCCTGCGCATGCCGCATTACCATCCCACGTTGGCGGAAATTGTGACCTATCCGGCGGAAGCCATTGTCGAACGGTTGGGCGCACGATGAAGACATTATGCCGGCTTGCGCTCAGCCTCTTCCTCGTATCCTGGTTGGGGTGCCAGCAACAGACCTGGGAGTCGGCGATGGCGGCAGGTCAGCAGGCCATACAGCAGGGCAATTATGCCGATGCGGAACGGCTGCTTCTCCTGGCGGTGCGTAAAGCAGAAGAGTTCGGTCTGGAAGATCGACGCGTGGCAGTGAGCCTGTCGCAATTGGCGCAAATCTATGCCGGTCAAGGGAAGTATGTGGAGGCGGAGCCGGTCTATCTGCAGGCGTTGAAGATCTATCAAGCCGTGCATGGCGAATTTCACGCCGATGTCGCCGCGACGCTCAACAACCTGGGAGTCCTCCATCGGATGTATGGCCAATATGCCCAGGCGGATCCTTTGCTGACGCGGGCGTTGGCGATTAAAGAACAGCTCTTTGGGCTCAGCCATCCCGACGTGGCCTTGAGTGTGGTGAACCTCGCACAGTTACATGTGGTCCAGGGGCAGCCTGAGAAAGCGGAGCCGCTCTATCGTCGAGCCCTGACGATTCGAGAGCAGGTGCTCGGGCCGTCCCATCCGGAAGTCGCCAAAACGCTGGAGGACCTGGCGAATGCTCTGCGAAAATTAGGGCGTGCCGACGAAGCGGCCTTGCTGGAGGTCCGTGCTAGAACCATTCGCGCAACACGGAGTTGAACCGGTCGCGCCATCCAGTGTAGCGTACCCCTATGGATATGCAGAGCGAGCCGGCTCCTATCAACTGGCGCATGAACGGAATGATCGCGCGATTCGTGGGGATCGTGGCGATTGCGCTTGGATTCGTCATCGGGATTTATGGGCTGGAAGAGACGGGCGCACAGTGGTTGCAGACCGCGTTGGGCTTGCTCGCCACCGGCATGTTGGCTCAGGGGTATGCGCTCTATTGCTCGCTGAAGCGGATGCAAGAACTCAAGGATCAGCCTAAGTCATGACACGAGTGCGGCGGCATCTGTTCACCGTTGGAATGATTCTTCTCGCAGGAGCGATGTTGGCCTGCGGCGGTCCTTGGCGCGACGGCTATTTCAAGAAGGGCGTAGATCGACTCACGCAAGACGAGGTCGTTGAGAGATTCGGGCCACCCCATACGGCGAAGAATCCGGCGCTCGGTGGGGATTCGGTCTGGACCTATCGCGTGCCGCTGAGCGACAAGGAGTTGGCTTCGGTGAGCTTTTCCGGCCTGGGCGATGTGGTGCAGACCGCGAGCGCCTTAATCGGGAAGGCCGGCCCGGATGGTCCCAAGTCCATGTTGTATTGCTACCGCTACACGCTGACCTTTAGCGAACAGAAGATTTTGAAGCAATGGAAACGCGAAGAATGTATGCCGGGCACCAAAGATCTCCTCAACGCCGATTAATGGTTAGGTGTTGGGATCCATGTTGACGTGGTTGCCGCACATCGATAGCTCGGTCGTGCTCGATGGGCTCAAGTCCATTCTGTGGCTGCTCTCCCTCCTCATCATCCGGACCTTGATCGTCCGCGCGATTTCGAGGAACCCGGCTCTCTCGATGGAAGCGAAACGCCGGGGCGTCGTCTCGGTCCGCAATACCGTGGTCTTCGCGTTGCTGGTGGGGCTGGTTGTCATCTGGGCGCACGAACTCGAAGCCTTTGCCGTGTCCCTCGTGGCGCTTGCCGCCGCGCTGGTGTTGGCGACGAAGGAACTCATCCTCTGTTTGAGCGGGGCGGCGTTACGGGTGGGCGGAAAGGTCTATGCGGTGGGCGACCGCATTCAGATCGCAGGTCACCGGGGTGTCGTCTTGGATCACGATGTCTTTGCAACCAAGCTCCTCGAGATCGGGCCGGGCCAGGCGTCGCATCTCTATACCGGTCGCGTGACGGTGTTTCCGAACAGCTTGCTGTTTACGAATGCCCTGGTCAAAGAGAATCCCGGCCAGGAGTACGGGCTCTATATTCTCACGGTGCCGCTCAAAGACAAGGACGAATGGCGGGATGCCGAACGGCATCTGCTCGACGCGGCAAAGGCAGAATGTGCTCCGTTCATGGAAGAAGCCGGCCGGCATATGAAGTTGCTGGAGCAAACCACGCTCCTCGAAGCTCCCTCGCCGGAGCCGCGTATCACCATTCAACTCACCGACGCGGGGCGTATACAGTTGGTGCTCCGATTCCCGGCACCGGACCGTGGGCGATCGAGGATTGAACAGTCCATCTTACGTCGGTATCTCGTCGCATCCGCTTCGACGTCTTCCAGCTAGACACCTGCGGGAAAACCGCTTCGGCAAAGTAGAGCTTCTATTGCCTGCACTTGTTGGCCAGGAAGCGCACCTTGATGAAGGATGCTCAAAAAGGCCGTTCAGCAAGGCCGCAGCGAGTGAAGGCCTGAGGCGTACCCTTCGGGGTACGTTGAAGGTCTGAACGATGCGAGAACGAAGCTGACGGGATTTTTCAGCATCCTGCAGAGCAGTTAGAGCACGCCGGCCAGCCGGTTGAGGCTGAGTATCGCTTGGCCCAAGAACAGTTGGAACGATTGCAGATCTTGCGGTGAGACTTGGTTGGGATCGGGTCCGCGGTCGCCGTAGAGGAGTCCGATCGGGCGAATGCCGATACGGATGGGAGCGAGAACGGCGGATGAGGAGCGCCAGGTCTTGCTGAACACCGAGCTAAGAGATCGCGCCTCGTCACTGGAAGCCTTCGAGAATAAGTAGGGGTCTTGTCCCTTCAGCACATGCAAGAACAAGGGGTGTTGAGTACTGAGCGATCCCGTGAAGCTGGCCAGATAGCGATCCGGCGGGTCGACTCCTACGATTACTCGGCCGAGCAGTTGATCTGTATCGCCCGGATTCAGAAGTGCCAGGGCCACTCGCGTGAAGCCGCCGCCGTCGTGCAGGGTATGCACCAGAACCGATAAAAGATTGTTGAGATCTTTGGCCGCCTGCAAGGAAGCTTGGAACTGTTGCAGCGTTTCCAAGGGACGGGTTTGGATCGGTGGAGCGGTGTGGCTGTCCGGCTGATTGTTGGGTAATACCGCCAGCGGTACCGTGACGGGAGACGACGCTTGAGCGATGACGATTTCGGTGATTCCAACCGAATGGGAGAGCTGCCTGCCTTTGTCGAACGCACGGGTGAAGGCGTCCTGCAGGATCGGTTCAGTCAAGGCCGTGCCTCGTTGCAGTGCGCGGCGAATGAGGTCGGCAACCCCCGGGTCCGGCGAATCGGCCATCGCAGCGACCAATTGGTTCGAGCCAGCGACAAGCCCGACAAACAGTTGTTGACTGGTCAGCCATCGGGATTTTGCCGTGGGCATCGGGGTACCGATCAGATCCATGAGGCCGGCCGGCAGAACCCACGTCTGTGCCAGAGCCGTGGCAAATCGAGCTCTCGATACGCCGAGAATCTTCGCTTCATCCTCCGGCGTCCGCGCAGCGGCGAGGGCTTGAAACAATTCCGGCGTTTGGTACGCAATCACCAGATCGGCGAAGGAGTAGAGGAGGGCGGCGCTGAATAGCTGCCCTGGTTGAGGATACTGCAACGCCACGCCGAGTTCGGAGGCATGTGCGGCAGCAAAGAGGGCTTTGGCGATCAGGCGGCCCAAGAGCGGCCGACGATCCGGCTGATGTTCCAATTGCTCCATCAGTTGAACGGTAGCCACGAGTGTGCGGACCGTATCCAGTCCGAGCCACGAGACCGCATGCACGACGGACGTGATGCTGTGTTGCGGACTGTAGGCGATGCCGTTGGCGATCTGCAGGACTTTGCACGTCAACCCCGGGTCTCGGCTGACGACTTCTGCAAGGGCATCGGGGCTTGAGGTGTCTCCGCTGATATTGAGGATTTTCTGACAGGTCGCCCGCAGGGCCGGGATTGAATTGGCCTGTGGGTCGAAGAGCGGGCGCAGTTGCGGATGTACCCGCGTGCGGACCTCGTTCGTAATGTCAGAATCCACGACCGACGTACCGTCTTGCGTCATACTCGTTCTCCCACTATGTCCTAGCGTTTCTTATCGGTTGTTTCAGGACTAATACTTGAGCGGAACGGACGATTGAATTGAAACGGCAGCCAGAAGGAGTCCTGGGGTTGAAGCAATCCGGAGTCGTCGTACAGCACACAAGATGGCCGACCATTCGACCGGGCCGCATCCTGGGGTTGACCGGCCCACATACTCGAACCGGTTCTTGACAGATTTCACAAAGGAGTGCAGGCTGCTCATTCCCTTGCCAAGAAGCAAGCCCCATTCACTATTATTCCCAGGAGGTTCCCCTATGCAGAAGTTGATCGTGGCGTCCGTTGCCTTGTTGTGTTTGGTTGGAGCTGGCTCGCTGGTCATGGCCGATGATGCCATGAAAGGTGCGATGGATTCGATGAAGGCCGATGTGAAGGCCGAGAAAGAGTCGATGAAAGCCGACGTGCAGGGCAAGAAGGAAGAGATGAAGGGCAAGATGAAGGCCCGCAAAGAGGAGATGAAAGCCAAGCGTCAGGCAGCGAAGGACAAGATGAAGTCGAAGAAAGAAGAAATGAAAGGCAAGGGCGAAGAAGTCAAAGCCGCCGGCCAATCCATGGGACAAGAGATGAAGGCGGCCGGTCAGGACATGAAGGCCGCGATCCCAGCCCCCGCAGCAGCCCCGGCTCCAGCCGCCGGTCACTAAGCGCGAGACATCTATCGGTGCAGTATCCATGGCCCTCGGGAGGTTGTTCCTCCCGGGGGCCATTCTTTGTCAGACGATATTCAGCGCGAGGCGAAGTGGGAAGCGGCGCTCTCGCCTTGTTCCTCATGGGGCCTTTTGTTAGGATGCGGCGCCTGAATATCGTCTATGGAACAGCGCATGAAAATCGCGACCTTCAACGCCAACTCTCTCCGCAAGCGTCTGCCCATCGTGCTCGACTGGCTGGCTCGGCAGAAGCCCGATGTGCTCTGTATTCAAGAAACCAAGGTCCAAGACAGCGAGTTTCCATTGCTGGCTTTGGCGGAGTCAGGATACGAAATCACCTATCGGGGCATGAAGTCCTACAACGGCGTCGCGATCTTGAGCCGTGAAAAACCTGAATCGGTAGCGTACGGGTTCGATGATGGAGGCGATGCGGAGGACGCGCGGCTCCTGCGCGTGGTGATCAAGGGCATTCCCATCATCAATACCTACGTGCCCCAGGGCTTCGAAATCGACTCACCCAAGTATCAATATAAGCTGGGCTGGTACGATCGACTCCGCATGTATTTCGAAAAGCATCTGTCGCCGAATAAGCCGGCCGTCTGGTGCGGGGATATGAACGTCGCGCCGCGCCCGATGGACGTGCACAGTCCCGAGAAACATCTCAAACATGTGTGTTATCACGAGGATGCGAGGCGGGCCTATGAGAAGACGTTAGCATGGGGATTTCAGGATGTATTCGTGAAACTCTATCCAGATAGACAACAGTATACCTTTTGGGATTATCGAGCGCCCGGATCGTTGGAGGCGAATAGAGGCTGGCGCATCGACCATATTCTGGCGACAGCCTCGCTGGCAGAGCGCTGTGTCAGGGTCGAGGTGGACGTCGAGCCACGGCGAGCGAAAGACCCATCAGATCATACATTCATATGGGCGGAGTTTTCGGTCTAACCACGAGCGCCACGTCCACACTTGCCCAATTCAGTCGGTTGAGTTAGTCATCCGCGCCGTCCGAACAGGCTCACGAGATTGAACGAATTATTATGCCGCCCTCAGAGCCCGCTGCTTGGCAGGCAATGTGGTCACGCGATTCTGCGCAATCAACGGATCGAGGACCAGGCCGCAATTGATACAACGGAGCACCGCAGCTTCCTGCGAAAACTCCGGTCGCCACTCTTTCACCATCAACCCTTTGCATTTTTGACAAATCATCGTGCTCTCCTCCTGCTCTCATGTGTTCCAGCGCCGACAATCCTGCCTTTCACGAGGGGGACTGTAACATTACAAGATTAATACGGTGTTAACTGGCAGTTAAAACCCTCTAATGTCTATACATGACGACGTGCATGATGTTGCAGTGGTCGGGGCAGGCGCCGCCGGGTTGGCAGCCTCGATTTTCGCTGCAGAGGCGGCGACAAGGGATGGTCACGCCCGGAGGATCGTGCTGCTCGATGGTGCAAAAACCATCGGCGCCAAGATCCTGGTCTCCGGAGGCGGCCGCTGTAATGTCACGCACGAGGTCGTCTCGCCCATCGACTTCTTTGGCAATCGCCGCATTATTAAGAACGTGCTGGCAGGGCTTCCCGTTGAACACACCGTGGCGTGGTTTGCCTCGTTAGGGGTCGATCTTAAACGTGAAGAGACCGGAAAGCTTTTTCCCGTCACTGATACGGCCCGAACGATTCTTCACGCGCTTGTCAATCGCTGTCATACCCTAGGTGCGCGTATTCGACCTGATCATCGTGTGATAGACATCGAGAAATCTCCTGAAGCCGGATTTATTCTGCAACACAGTCACGGGACCCTCCACGCGAAGAAGGTCATTCTGGCGACCGGAGGCAGATCGATTCCCAAGTCGGGGAGTGACGGGTTTGGATATGGTCTTGCCCGGCGACTCGGCCATCACGTGACGGCCACCGCCCCGGCGCTCGTGCCATTGATGCTTGATGACCGGATGTTTCACAAGACTCTCTCC
>JAUXQT010000010.1 GCA_030682135.1 Nitrospirota bacterium
GAACCGTGAAACGTAAAAGGTGAAATGTGAAAGGTGAAGAAAACAGAGATAGATCCGAACTCGTTTCACGTCTCACGTTTCACATCTAACGTGGCTTCTATGGAGACTGTCTTCATCGGGTTTGGCTCAAACGTCGACAATCGGCTCGATTTCTGCGATCGGGCGGTGACGTTGCTGAGCTTGTTGCCACACTCGCACGTCACAGGGGTATCGTTGCTGTATGAGACCGAGCCCGTGAACGATCATGGCAGCCCGGGTGACGGCTGGTTCCTGAATGGGGTCGTGCAGCTTGAGACAGATGTCACGCCGAACAGCCTCTTGGCTATACTCCGTGAAATTGAACGTGCGCTCGGCCGGAATGAAGAGAATCGATCAGGCCCCAGAACCATCGATCTGGATATCTTGCTCTACGGCCAACGGGTTATCAACGAACAAGATCTCGTGGTGCCACATCCCCGCATGCACCATCGCCGGTTTGTCCTCATGCCGTTGAGTGAACTCGATCCGCTCTTCGTGCATCCGGTACTCCAACGCACCATCAGCCAATTGCTCGCCGAGGCCGGAAAGCAACCGGAAGTTCGCCTGCTATTTCCCCAGCCCTCGACCCGCTATGGATCTCGCCCTGCTTGCGGCCCGCAGCCAAACTCATGAAGATTATACGCACGCTACCCTCTATGACTGCGTGGAGCGAACGACTACGCCGGGAAGGTGTGACCATAGGATTCGTGCCCACCATGGGCGCGCTGCATGACGGCCATCGCTCCCTTATCCGAGCCGCACGATTACAATGCGATGCGCTCGTCGTGAGCATCTTCGTGAACCCGACACAGTTCAGCCCGACCGAGGATCTGGCCAAGTATCCAAGACCCATCGCGAAGGATCGTTCTCTCTGCCGCGCAGAAGGTGTGGATGTCTGTTTTGAACCGACCGCACAAGCTATGTACCCAGAAGGATTTCAAACGGTCGTCACCGTACCGGCCATTACCAAACTGTGGGAGGGTGCATCGCGCCCCCACCACTTTGGCGGCGTCGCCGTCGTTGTCACGAAACTATTTGGAATGGTCAGGCCACACGTGGCTCTGTTTGGCCAGAAAGACTACCAACAGGCCGCGCTGGTTCGGCAGCTTGTGCAAGATCTCAATCTCGGCGTGAAGATTCAGATACGTCCGACGGTCAGAGAGCAGGATGGGCTGGCCATGAGTTCACGCAACGTCTATCTCAATACCGACGAACGAATGATCGCGCCCTGGCTCTCTCGGGCACTTCGAGCAGGCAAACAGGCCATCGAAGGAGGAATGAAGGATGGAGCGGCAATTGAACGGAGCATGCGGAAAACTATCGAACAGGCACCGGCCATTCAGGTCGAGTACCTGGCCCTCTGCGATCCTGACAGTCTGGAGCCTCTAACCAGGTTCACTCGCCGTGCCGTGATCTTGGGTGCCATTCGGATCGGATCGATCCGCTTGATCGACAATCTGCTGGTGAACGTGCCGGGTGGAAAGAATCGCGCTCGCTAGCAGTTTGTTGACAAACCACTAAGCCACTGCAGAAATGCGCAGACCATAACAGTTGCAGATACTGCCAGACGTCGTCGCAGGCTGTTCAGAAAGGCCGTCCAGCAAGGCCGCAGCAAGCGGAGAGGCGAAGCGTACTCTCGGCAGTACGTTGAGCCTCTGCGCGCCGCGAGAACGCTGCTGGCGGCCTTTATCAACAGCCTGCTAGAGGTTGAGCATGGGGTCGAGACCTTGCCCGACTAAGAGCCCGAGCACCACCTGGCCCAGACGGCGGTAATGATCCGGTGGGACCTCTAGGAAACGAATACCCGTCGAGGTGGGGTGAACGGAGCAGACCATCGCCGTCTCGATATAGATCGCGTCGTCCTCCACCGTGGGCTTCAAGAGCAATTCGACAAAGGCCCCCTTCGAGAATCCCGTCGTCTGCAAGGTGCAGCCATCCATTGAAATGTCGGTGATGCGGTTGGTCATCGACTGATGGCTGTCGAGCACTTGCACCTCGATGGAGGCTGGAAGGCGCGCGTACTGCCGACGATCGAAGGCCTGGGTGTTGTACCGTGCACCGGCGTAATAGGCACGAAACCGATTGGTGCAGAGCTGACATCGAAACGGGAATATATTCACACGGCCCAAGAGACGCTCGAGCATACCCTCCTGGTAGCTCACGCGGACGAATGAGGCCCCGCAAATAGGGCAATGCAGCTCTCTCATGAGCCGGAACGAGCCTCCTGCCGCGCCGTCATTTGCTCGGCGAGAATGGGTTCGATGGAGGCGGGCGAGTACGTCGCAGGCTTGACCCATTTCCCATCCTCACGCTTGTAACCGCCGACCTTGCTCATGTTGGATCGATGGACTTCCCGAAAGACCGGCTGCATGTCGATGCCGTACGACACCGCCGTGCCGTAGACGACGTAAAGGAGATCGGCCATCTCCTTCGCAATGGAGGACAGATCGTCAGAGGCGAGCGCCTCTTTCAACTCGTCGAATTCTTCTTGAATGAGCCGGACACGTAATTCGCGCGTCCGCCCGTCGGCGACCGTCGGAACTGGATTGACGACGATCTCGAAATTCCGGTGAAAGGCTTCGACCATCCCCTGTTCGTCTGCCATCAGGCACTCCTCATTCATGCTCAAAGGGTAACGCCTTGCGTGAAACCAGCTCCACAGGGTCCAATAAAGGAATCTCTTTCTCCGACGACACGCCAAGCTCCTTGAAGCGGCGAGCGGCCGGCAAGATCCTCGTTTCCAGCGACCCGACCGCCTTGTTGTAGGCCAGGACGCTCTTCCCGAGCGCCTGCCCGACGTCGTTCAAATGTTCGGTCAGCACAGCCATCCGCTCGTAGAGATCCTTCCCCAACCGCCCGGCCTCCTCGGCATGCTCAGTCATGCGTTCCTGCCGCCAGCCATAGGCAACCGCCCGCAACAGCGCCATGAGCGTCGTGGGAGTGGCGAGGACCACACTTCGAAGAAACCCGTCCTCAATCAACCGTGGGTCATGTTCGAGCGCAGCGCCGAGAAATTGTTCGCCTGGCAGGAACAACACGACAAACTCCGGCGCCTGCGCGAATTGGTTCCAGTAGGCTTTCACGCTCAACTCATCCATGCGCGACCGTACTTGAGCTGCATGGCGGCGCATGCCCTCCAAGCGCAGCTCCTCGGTCGGGGCTTCATGCGCGTCTAGATAGCCTGCCAACACCGTCTTGGCATCTACGATGATCTGCCGGCCACCCGGCAACTGCACCACCATGTCGGGACGGAGCCGGCTGCCGTCGACCGTAATCGATTCCTGCTCGAAGAAATCGCAATGCGCCACCATGCCGGACAACTCGGCCACACGCTTGAGCGTGATCTCGCCCCATTGGCCACGGACGGCCGGGGCGCGAAGCGCTTTCACCAGGTTGCCGGTTTCCGATTGCAGCTTCTGCTGCGACTCGGCCAGGAGCTTGAGGTGTTGATCGAGACCTCCGTAAGCCGCCTGCCTGGATTGCTCCAACTGCCGGAGCTGGTCGTCGTAGCGGTGCAATGAATCTTGCAGAGGCTGGACCAGACTATCGATCGCCTGTTGCCGTTGAGCGAGATCGCCCTTAGCCTCGGCCTGCAATGTTTCGAACGAGCTGCGCGCAAGATTGAGAAAGGCTTCGTTATTCTGTTTGAGGGCTTCGCCGGAGAGGGCTTGAAACGTCTCGGCCAGCTCCTGTCGGGCCTGGCCCAGCAGAGTCTTTTGTTCGTTGAGATGGAGCGCCGCCTCAGCCGCTCTGGTCTCCGCCACCGCACGGGCACGAGAGGCCTCGGAAAGATCCTGTCTGACACGATCGAGATCGAGACGATCTTGTTCTGCCTGCCGGCGCAATTCGTCCGCCAAAGCTTCGGCCCGCTGTGCCCGTTCACCAGTGGCCAGCAACTGTGCCTGCAGGCTCGCACGTATACGGGACGCAATCCAAAACCCGGCGATCAAGGCACCGAGAATCCCGCCAACGAGAATCCCCAGGCCAAATGCTGTGCCATCAATCATGGGTGACCATCCACATCATTGCTGCCGACCCATATTATTGAACCAAGCTGTTGGGTGTTGCGAAGAGGAAGAATTTTCTGAAGGGTACGTAAACACTGATCAAAGGTCAAGGTCGCACCGCTAGGGATGTTCGGCCCTACGGCGTCTCCTCATGCTCTCGACCCTGAATGACAATTTCACCTCGCTCTGCATCCAGACTGACAAAATCGCCTTCTTTCAGTCTGGCGAGAACGCCCGGCACATTCGCAACCGCCGGCAATCCGTATTCCCGGGCAATGATGGCCCCATGCGACAGGGTCCCGCCCATTTCGGCGATCAGCCCCGCTGCCACGCCGAACAAGGGCGCCATGCCTGGATCGATCACCGACACCACAAGAATATCGCCCCGCCCGACTCGACTCCAGTCCTCCATCGATCGGACAAGACGAACCGGTCCCACAACCCTTCCTCCACTGATGGGAATGCCACGAAGCGTTCCCTTCGATGCCACGGCCGAAACCGTATCCGAGCCGCTGAGCGCTGCGCGCCAATTCCTGATCGTATCCGGCACACTCAATTTCGCGAATCGGGCGCGCTCCGCCCGCCGAGTCTCAATCAGCCCTTGCCAATCGCGCGAGCCCCCGGCTAACAGATCCGCTCGTTCATCGACGGTCATATAGAACAGGTCTTCCCGTGACGAGAGCCGCCCCCGCTCAACCAGACAGTCGCCAAGACGCAAGAGTAAACTCCGTGCCGCAGCCGAGTAGTACATCAGATGGTGCCGGTTCGCCTCGCGCAGAGCAAAGAACCGGCAGAGTCGGCGATACCACCAGGAAAAGATCGCCCACCGGTGGAGACGCCATCCACACCTGGCGCGAATCTCAGCCAGCGCCCGTTCTCGCACCTCTGCTTGTCGCTGAAGAATGTCGGCCGGGGTCACCGCGGTTGGAGCCAGCAATTGCGTGCGCAAGATCCCCAACAACAATTCCGGTCGATCGGCAAACCGTGGCGACATGACGTCCGACTCTCCGACCCCGCGATGACCATAATCTTCAAGGTACCGGTCAAAAGCACGAAGCACCTCGGTCCCTTGAAGCAGACGATGCACGTGATCCGGATCCCACTCCTCTGTAGTGAACAAGGATCTCACTGAGGGATCGCGCCGAATGGTCTCCGCAATTTCCGCCATGCGGACAATTTGCTGCGCGCTGATCACCGCCGACTGACCCTGTAATGCCCCATTCAGCAAGGCTCTCCAGCCTTCGCCCAGCCAGCGAGGCAACACCACACCTAACGCCTGCAGACATTGCGACACCCCTCCCGCAATACCAAAGGTCGACTCATGTTCATCCAGCCATTGCCCGATAGCATCGAGCCGCAGGGCGGTCTCTTCGCCTGAAAGAGAACGAAGCCGATCAGGATGGTGCTCTGCTGCCATCGCTTTCATATCGGCGAACCAGGCTGGTCCATAACGCTCGGCCTTTCTCATCTCTCCCATCATCACCAGGCCGGCACGGACAAACGCCAGCCACCCCAGCGGACAAGCCTCCGGCACCCTCGCAAGGCTTTCCCCTCCCATCTGCTCCGCCAACAAGGAGGGATCTCCGCGCAGTTGTACAACGAAGGAATGGAACAGCGTCATATTGATGTAGGGCCGTCCCTGGAACGTGCGGACCGATGAAATCCCTTCTGGAATCTGGCAGCCCAAACGACGATAGCGTGAGATAATGTAGCGCTCCATGAAGAGCTCGAGAAATGACAGGCCGAGCGGACTCGGCAGCTCCGGCAGGGTTTCCTTAAAGTTGGCGCGGGACCATTCGCAGTCATCGTTGGTCAGCTGCGAGGAGCGGATCGGCCCCGAGATGGGACGTGCTTGAAGTAGCCAGAGCCCCCGATCATCGAAGAGCCATTCGAGATCCACCGGATAACCGAATAACTGCTCGATCTGTTTGGCCCTGCGGGCCAATTCAAATACTTGGTCGTCCGACAATATGCCGCTGTCTGCATCAGCATCCGACAGCGGCACGTCGCAAAGGCCTTGCTCGGTCACCCGCAAGGCCTGACTCTGTCGAGTGATCGTTTTTTCACGAATCTGCAGGGGTTGACCTGTCTCTGCCATCTCGATCACATACTGGTCCGGTGTGGCACGGCCATCGACGAGCGCTGCCGCAAGCCCCGCGACCGCATTGATCGCCACCTGAGTCGTTCGTCCTGTCAGAGGATGGATGGAGTAGGTGACGCCTGCTGCACAGGCATCGAGCATCGGTTGAATCACGACGGCCATCGCAGGAGGTGCGCCGCTCAGTCCAGACCTCGCGTGATAATTCAACACCCGGTCATCCCAGATCGAGAGCCACAGATCCTTCACCGCGGAGCCGATCTCCCCCGGTGAGATGCCAAGGCGCGTGCGGTAGACTCCGGCAAAACTGGCATGAGCGCCGTCCTCGTTCGTTGCCGACGACCTGACCGCCCAGAGCCCCTGCGATGTGAGATGAAGACCTCGCACCTGTTCGGCGATCCGGGCCGTCAGTTCAGCGATGTCGAAGCCCTGAATGATGGTGTGACAGTGGGACAGGATTCGCTGGCGTTCGGCCCCGGAGGCATGCAGGGCTGCCTGCCACTGCATCGTTGGAGAAAAACCGGGCACGCGAAGCGCGTGAGCATAGGCCTCCGTCGTCACGCAGAATCCCGAGGGAACCGCGAATCCTCCGGCAATGAGTCGAGCCAGGCCTGCAGCTTTCCCCCCGACAAGAGAGGGGTCAGTGCAGGCGGCCAAAGAAAGGAACAGCGGACGATCCATTGGAACGGATACTACCTACAGGAGGAGGAGGAGGTAAAGGTCATTCACATTCGTGCCGGTGGGACCGGTGACGATGAGCTGCTTGAGCTTCTTCAACGCGGGGTAGGTGTTGTGGCCTTTCAATGCAAGGGTGAGATCCACCGAGAGACATTGTGCAAGCGCCAGAGTCTCACCGTCGACAACCGCTCCAGCCGCATCGGTCGGGCCATCTGTACCATCGGTGCCGATCGCGACCACCCACACCTTGGCCAGACCGGCAATCTCTAGAGCCGCGGCAGCGGCAAATTCCTGCGCTCGGCCGCCTTTGCCCTTACCAGTCACGGTCACCGTCGTTTCACCACCGGCCACGACACAGCAAGGCAGCTGAAGCGGTTTCCCCTCACACATCATCTCTCTCGCCATGGCGCCAAACCGTCTCCCCGCCTCACTGGCCTCCCCAGTGACGGCTGCTGTCGGGACGAGGGCTCGTAGACCTGCCTCCCTGGCTGCGCGGGTGACCGCTGCAACGGCCGCTCCGTTATTCCCGAGGATGTGATGCTGGACTCGACGAAAGAGAGAGGACCCAGGCTTTGGAGTTTCGACTTCGAGTCCCTGACAGCCCCGAGTAAGATACTGACGCACTCGTTGAGGAGTCGCCGTCCAGATACGATAGTGCTTCAAAGTTTCGACAGCATCTTGATAGGTCGTCGGGTCTGGAACTGTCGGCCCAGACGCAATGGAGCTGAGATCGTCCCCCAACACATCGGACAGGATCAGCGTCGCCACAGTAGCCTGCATCAACTCGGCAAGCCGTCCTCCCTTGATACGCGAGAGATGTTTTCTAACTGTGTTCATCTCTTGGATGGTGGCGCCGCATCGCAGAAGCTTCGTGGTGGTCCGTTGCTTGTCGGCCAACGTAATCCCTGCGACCGGCGCCGGCAATAAACTGGACGCACCACCTGACAAGAGTACGATCAGGAGATCGCGCCTGCTCAGTTCTCCCGCCATGGCACAGAGCTTGGCGGCCGCCCGCTGACCGGATCGATCTGGTACCGGGTGGCCGGCTTCGGCGACCTCGATCCGTTTCGTTGGGATACCGTGGCCATGCTTCACCACGACAAACCCTTTGTCCAACCAACGGCCCAGCCGCTGCTCCATCGCACGAGCCATGGGGGCCGCAGCTTTCCCCGCTCCGACCACGACGACCCGCTCATAGCGGTTCAGGTCGTACCGGCGCCGACCGATGATCAGCTGATTGCCGTTTCTGGAGATCGCACGGTCAATTGCCGTACGGGCATCGACCGCCTTCAGTCCACGAGTTATGAGTTTCTTGAGTAGTGGCCGGATAGGAGAGGAAGGAATCTGCATTACATTACTGATGGGCTCGCTCTTTATATCAACTTCTGATGGTCCGGTGAGCCCCCCACTGCGCGCGTCCAACGAGGGTCTTCTGAGACCGCGCGTTGCGCGAGCACAGGGGGCTCACCGGACCATCCCCCCCCGTTAGGGAGTTTTGTCCTGTTTGAAACACCGGCTCGGACAAGTCTGCCGCGGGACTCTCATCTGATACGTGCCCTTTGGCAGCACATCCTTCTTGAATTCAGGGTTCAGCATCTTGAGTTCCAAGAAGTAGGTTCCGTACTCCTCGGCAATCGAGGTGAGGGCTCGCTGAGCATCCTTCACGTTGACGGTCACCGTTTCGGTTTCCATCGGCATGTAGAGATCTTTTTTGCTCAAGCCCAGATACTTCTCCGGCTGCGAGTAGATTTCTTTGGCGGCGATGATTCGAGGAACGTACCGCATCGTTTCCCGCGGCCCATGCATCTTCCAATAATCGGTAATATTCTGTTCCTTCAAGAGCCGGCGAACCCGTTCCTCGCCGGCATTGTAGGAGGCCATGGCCATGAACCAATCGTTCTGCTTGAAATCTTTCAGGTAGCGCAAATACTTCACCGCCGCTTCCGTCGACATTTCTAAATTGCGGCGATCGTCGCGGACGGCATCGCTCTTGAGCGCGTACCGCCGCCCGGTGGAGGGAATGAACTGCCAGGGCCCCGACGCTTTCGCCTTCGAGTAGGCCGCGGCCACACATTTGCTTTCGACCAGCAACATATACTTGAGATCGTCCGGCAGGCCGGCATCCGCCAGCTGCTTTTCGGCTGGAGGGAAACAGCGTCCAGTACGCTTAGCCAGGATGATACTTTCACCCTGGTCTTCTAAGAACTGATAGAACTCATATTCGATGCGTTCACGCACCTGCCAGTTATCGAGCGGGACCGGTTGCCCCGCGAACGTCAGCTTGTCGGGCAACTTGAACGAGCTCAGGAAATAGCGCTCCGCTCCTTCGCGCTTGATCTCCGGCAGGATGACCAGGCGGCCCTCCGGCTCATCCGGATTTTCGAGGAGATCGGGCGGCATGGGGTCACGCTCTGGCTCCCCCTTCACTCCAGCTCGAGCGGCACTGTCTTTGACTTCAGGACGTTCCGGTTGCGGTTGCGCTCCTGTCGGAATCGGAAGCGTAACGGCGATCCACAACCCGCTGAACACCAATGTCCGTTGAAGCCACGTCCTCATGCCAATCCTGCCTCCTCGATACGGTGAACAATCCTGAGTCGAGTGCGTATGCTAACAGCACGGCTTGGGACCGGCAAGCATGATCGACTTTCGGATTCGTGTTAGACTCTCTCGACCTATGCGTGCACTGACTCTCCTCAACGATCGCATCACCCACTGTACCGCCTGTCCACGGCTCGTCACCTATCGGGAAGCCGTCGCATCAGAAAAACGAAAACAGTTTGAAGACTGGACCTATTGGGGCCGTCCAGTCCCTGGATTCGGAGATGCCCAGGCCCGCCTCTATATACTTGGGCTTGCCCCGGCGGCGCATGGGGGTAACCGAACCGGACGGGTCTTCACCGGCGATCGCAGTGGAGACTGGCTCTACGACGCCTTGCACCGATTCGGGTTTGCGAACCAGCCCGGCTCTCATCACCGGGACGATGGGCTTACACTTTCGGATTGTTATATTGGCGCCACCGTCCGTTGCGCGCCGCCCGACAACAAGCCGACGCCACAAGAATTCACGGCCTGCCGGCCCTATCTGCGGGAAGAACTCCGATTGTTAGGAAAAATTCGAGTGGTGGTCGCCCTGGGCAAAATTGCGTTCGATCACTATGTGAGAGCCTGCCGCGATGAAGGGATGACGCTGCCCTCGCCACTCCCGAAATTTTCCCATGGAATCGTTCAGGTCCTTCCATGGGGCGTGACGCTGATCGGCTCCTACCATCCAAGCCAGCAAAATACCTTCACCGGCCTCTTGACCAGACCGATGTTTCACCATATCTTCTCAACAGCCCGCCAACGACTCACGGAATCGACAGACGCAGGAACCAGCAAGTCGTAACCTACGTTTTCCACTTACGCTCGGCAGGCTGCTCAAAATGGCCGTCCAGCAAAGCCGCACTGAGCTAACTCAGAACAATGAACGCGGAACGCTGAAGTATCCATCGTGTCCTTGTTCATCGCTCACCGTTCAGCATCCTGCTCGGTGTTACTTCTTCGCTTGAGCTTCCCAATCCGCCAGAAACTTCTTGAGCCCGATATCGGTCAATGGATGCTTCACCATCTGCTGAAAGATGGAAAAGGGCATCGTGCAGATATGCCCACCAACCAACGCAGCCTCAACCACATGCTGGGGATGGCGCACACTGGCCACCAGCACCTGGGTCTTATAATCGTAATTACGATAGATGGTCAGGATCTGACGGATCAGCTCCATCCCGTTTGAGCTGATGTCGTCAAGACGGCCGATGAAGGGAGACACACACCAGGCACCGGCTTTTGCGGCGAGAAGCGCTTGGGTCGGTGAGAAACACAAGGTGACATTCACCTTGATTCCCTCGGCTGCCAATCGTTTGGTGGCCTTCAGCCCCTCCGCAATCAACGGCACCTTCACCACAATATTCTTATGGATTTTTGCGAGTTCTTTCCCTTCCTTCACCATGGCATCGGCTTCGAGGCTGACGACCTCTGCGCTGATCGGCCCATCCACGATGTTGCAGATCTCAATCAACATTTCCTTGAAGCTGCGGCCTTCCTTGGCCACGAGCGAGGGATTCGTGGTTACTCCGTCGAGCAGTCCCAGGCTGGCCGCCTCCTGGATTTCTTTGACGTTTGCGGTATCAAGAAAGAATTTCATGGGCTCGTCCTTTCGTCTCGGGATGTGAGAACCATGTCCTCACATCGTTATCGGTTATTTCATACAGAACTCGAACGGTGGCTCGACCGCCCCGCCCAATCGCCTCGTTTGACAGGTTTCTACCTGACGGTTAAGATTCGATCGTCAACCGCCTGCCACGTCATACGTTGGCCACAGTATACGACAAGGAGACCTCCTATGAGACGATCTGCCTGGCTATTCGCGATGTGCCTACTCCTGACCGCCTGCGGCGGCAGCAATCCCTATCTTGAACAGTCTCTCAAACCGGCTGAGCTTCAAGGAAAAGATAAGGCCTGGTTTGCAAAGAACTGGGGAGCGCCCAGCGGCAAAGCCCCTAGGTTTTTTGGCGGAGAAACATGGACCTACTATCGCATCGCCGGCGGAAAGTCGGGCCTCCCCCTCTTTAATTTCTCGCCCAATCAATGCCAGATCACGCTGAAGTTCGACAAGGAAGAAAAACTCGCCGACTACGACTATTCAGGCTGTTAACCGGCGAGCTGTTCCTGAAACTTGTGCGCACAGGTGCGACTACAAAAGTAATAGGTCTGGCCTCCAATATCTTCCGTGATCGCCTCTCCCCTTGGAACGAACACCCGGCACACAGGATCCTGCACCATGTGATTCTTGCCGGGAGGAAGCTGCTCCGGCTGGCCCTGTCCATTGAACTCTCGAAGAGCCCGCCGGAGAAGAAAATATAATACGGTGAGGAGTCCGAGAATGAGGATAATTCTATACATAGTGGTGGTCTCTTCGTGAGACCACAATCCTATGGGACAGCTTCCCCCCTGTCAAGGACTCCATACCAGGCTCTAGTTGAGAAACCAACAGATTTCCACTCCAACCATTCGCCCAAACGGCCCAGCCTGACTAGTGCGAAAGGGCCTATTTGCCCAGAAGACCCAGTACTTCAGATGGATATGCTTCCATTTCATAGAATGCTACAGTGCCGATATGACGACTTGCGATAAATGCCGCGGGGCGATGTTACCGGAACGGGCAGTGGATCTGAACGCAGGACTTGCGATCACAGTGTATGCATGTTTGAACTGTGGCCGTCGGAAATCAGCGGGCCAGGAACCTCTGCCTATTACCGCACGACATTAATCCGCGCTATGACAGAATCGAAACCGCTCACGTACGACGAGCATAAGGCAGCTGAAGCTGCCTTTCGTGGGACTCC
Organism: Nitrospirota bacterium; assembly: GCA_030682135.1. Lineage (GTDB taxonomy): Bacteria > Nitrospirota > Nitrospiria > Nitrospirales > Nitrospiraceae > Palsa-1315. The sequence continues at coordinate 12,183 of JAUXQT010000010.1, forward strand.
GCTCAATCCTGATTGGACGGACTCAGCCCAGGAAATTTATGCCCGTCTATCTGCGGCGGTTGCCAAACGAAAAGCCACTGACCCCATGCCCACGAACACGTGGGAGCGTGAAAAGGTCTACCGGTAGTTCGTCACTCCCCCGTTATGCCCGAGAACCAATTCATCGGCCCCTGAATTCCTACGAATTCAGCACACCAGACATCAGACTTTTCAGATGTCATGACACTGATATTGCGTCAACGCTCATAGGCTCCTGGTTTCCCAGAGGGCAAACCAGGCGGGGAAGAGCGGGCTACCGAAGACTCAGCACATCCATCATATCGTAGAGCCCTGGAGGCTGCCGAACCACCCACTGCGCGGCCCTCAAGGCGCCCCCGGCAAAGGTATCCCGGCTGCTCGCCCGATGTGTCACTTCGATGCGCTCCCCCATCCCGCCAAAAAGAATCGTATGGTCGCCGACGATATCCCCGGCACGAATCGTTTGAATGCCGATCTCGCCTTTTTTCCGTTCCCCGATGAGACCTTTTCTGGCATAGACGCCGACCTGATCGAGGTCTCGATTCACCGCATTCGCCAAGACTTCCGCAATCTTGAGCGCCGTGCCGCTCGGCGCATCTTTTTTGAGACGGTGATGGGCCTCGATCACCTCGATATCGTATTCATCCCCCAACGTCTTCGCCATCTCGCTGATGACCTTATAGATCAGATTGACGCCCACACTCATGTTGGGCGACATCACGCAGGCCACCTGACTGACGAGCAACTTCAGCTCTTCGAGCTGGGAAGGGGAAAAGCCAGTCGTGCCGATCACCATGGCCCGCCGATGTTGAGCCACCATGCGCAGGTGATGCAACGTGGCTTCTGGGGAAGAGAAATCGACGACCACTTCGCCTCGATTCAGCAATGCGGCAAGATCGTCGGTGATCGGAACGTCCGCGCGGCCGCAGCCTGCAGTCTCCCCGGCATCGGCGCCCAACGCGCCATGGCCCTTCTCTTCAAGCGCACCGGCAAGCGTCAGGACATTCGAATCTTTAATCAGCGCAACCAGCCGACAGCCCATGCGTCCGGCAGCCCCTGCCACAATCACGTTCGTCATAGAATTATTACCTGTACCGGAACGATCCCGGCTAAATGAGGCCTGCATCCTTTAAGACCCTTGTCAATTGGTTCTTCGTGTCGGTCGCCATCTCACAAAGCGGCAACCGTAACTCCGGATCGATTTTCCCCATCATCCCCAGCGCGGTTTTGACTGGAATCGGATTGGTCTCATAGAAAAGCGCGGTAAAAAGCGGCGACAGGGCGAAATGAATCCTCCGTGCCTCCTCAACCTGTCCGCTCAGGAAGGCCTTGACCAACTGCGCCATCTGGAGCGGGGCAACGTTCGACGTTACACTGATGACACCTTTGCCTCCGACTGCCATCATCGGCAGCGTCAAGGCATCGTCGCCGGCCAACACCGTCATCCGATCACCGCACATACTCGCGATCTCAGAGGCCTGCTGGACAGACCCGCTCCCCTCTTTGATCCCGACGATGCTCCGTAACCCGCAGAGCCTGGCCACCGTAGCCGGCAGCATGTTCACACCGGTCCTGCCTGGGATGTTATACAAAATCTGCGGAAGATCCACGGACTCCGCAATGAGCTTGTAATGGCGGTACAACCCCTCTTGTGTCGGCTTGTTGTAGTACGGCGTAATGATCAGCGCCCCGTCGGCCCCTGCGTCTTTCGCGTGCTTCGTGAGGGATACCGCTTCTGCCGTGCTATTCGAGCCGGTCCCGGCAATCACGGGAACCCGGCGATTGACCACCTCGACGGTCAATTCGACCACGCGATGATGTTCCTGATGCGACAGGGTGGCGGATTCGCCGGTGGTGCCGCAGGGCACAATTCCGTTCGTCCCATTGGCGATTTGCCATTCAATGAGATCGCCGAAGGCCCGTTCGTCGACCTTGCCATTCCTGAACGGGGTGACAATGGCAATTAATGCGCCTGTAAACATGCTGACTCCTTCGCCAAAAATGCGTCTGTCCTGCCCGTTCCTCAGTCGAGAAATGCCGGAATCGTTTCGCCCTTCACCAAATCCTCGTAGGTCTCTCTGGTCTTGATGACGTGGATCTCCCCGTCTTTGATCAAGACTTCGGGCACCCGTGGGCGCGAGTTGTAATTTGAGGCCATCACAAAGCCGTAGGCCCCCGCACTCATCACCGCCAGCATGTCGCCAGGATTGACCTCCGGCAGAGACCGGTCCTTCGCCAGAAAATCGCCCGACTCACAGACCGGACCGACGACATCCACATTGTGCTTGGGCCGTTTGAGTACCGCCTCCGAGACGGGACGAATTTCGTGATAGGCCCCGTAAAGGCTTGGCCTGATCAGATCGTTCATCGCCGCATCGACGATAATAAACCGTTTCGCCTCGCCGTCTTTCCGATAGAGGACCTTCGTCACGAGAATGCCGGCATTACCGACGATGACACGGCCCGGCTCCATAATGAGAGTCACGCCCAAATCCTTCAGCAATGGCGACACGGCATCCGCTAAATCTTGCGGCAACGGGGGTGTTTCGTCCGAGTAGGTAATACCGAGGCCACCGCCGATATTGACATACCGGATATTGATACCCTGAGCCTTCAAGGCACCGACCAGCGTCACAACCTTCTTCACCGCCTCGACGAACGGCGTCACCTCGGTCAACTGCGATCCGATATGTTTATGCACTCCGACGACATCGATGTTGGTGAGTGAGGAGGCCAGCGTGAACTCCTCGAGCGCCCGATCGGCTGCAATCCCGAACTTGCTCTTCTTGAGACCGGTCGAAATATAGGGATGTGTTTTCGGGTCGATGTCCGGATTGATCCGCAGGGCGACCCTCGCCTTGACTCCGGCAGAAATCGCGACTTCATTGATCGCCTGAAGCTCGGCCGACGACTCGACGTTGAACATGAGAATGTCGGCCTTCAAGGCCTCGCGAATCTCCTCGTGATTCTTGCCGACACCCGCGAACACAATCTTCGAGGGAGGCACGCCGGCCTTGAGTGCACGGAAGAGCTCCCCGCCGGACACAATATCCACCCCGCTCCCCTCCTTCGCCATGAGCCGGAGGATCGCGATATTGGAGTTGGACTTCATCGCAAACGCGATCACATGGGGCAGGCTCTTGAAAGCCCCATCATAGGCCCGGAAATGGCGTACGAGGGTCGTGTAGCTATAGATATAACAAGGCGTGCCAACCTCTTCCGCGATGCGGCTGACCGGCACCTGTTCACAGTAGAGTTCGCCCTGTCGATACTCGAAGTTATTCATCCTGCACATCCTTATTCAAACGTTCGTGGCCTACGAACGAGAAACCCTCTCATGAGATCTCGAAGGCATCCTCGAACAGACGGTACCGAGCCTTCTCGCTGGAATCTCCACCTTCGTCGCACCATCGTCACTACCGAGTTCCCACTGGTCGCAACGGGGGAAGATTCACATCCTGCCCCTGCAACAAGGGATCCTGAGGCGGCTCAGCAGTCTCGGCAGCCGCTGCCGCCTCCTGCTGTTTGAGGCCCAGAAGCTCCCGCTTTTTTTGCAGCTGAATCGTCGAATTCACTCCGACATTTTCCGGGGGAACCGGAGGCCCCACCGTTCCGCAGGCCACCACCAGTCCTATCGTCAGACCAACCACGATGGACGTCGCAAGTAGTGGCCGCACCTTCACGAGAGCATCCGCTCGAGGTCTTTAATCCGTTGCTCCACTCGCGCTCGGGCCGTTCCACCGATCTGAGACTTTTGATCGATCGCGGCCGTGACCGTTAACCGAGCGAACAGACCCTTGTCGATTCGCGAGGAAAACCCCTTCAACTCTTCGAGCGAGAAGTCCGTCAGCTCACGACCTTGATCCAATGAAGCCCGCACCAACCGCCCCGTAATCGCATGTGCTTCACGAAAGGGCACCCCTCTGGTCACAAGGTAGTCCGCCACTTCCGTGGCCAGCATGCCTCCGCCCTGGAGCGCCCGATTCAGCGCGTCGCGATTCACCGTAATTCGACGCATCAGTTCCGTCAAAATCTCGACCGACGCGGCAACCGTATCGAGGGCATCGAAGAGCGCCGGCTTATCCTCTTGGAGATCCCGGTTATAACTCAAGGGCAGCGCCTTGAGGGTGGTCAGCAAATTCACGAGGTGACCATACACACGCCCCGTCTTGCCCCGCACCAATTCCGGCACATCGGGATTCTTCTTCTGCGGCATCATGCTACTACCCGTACAGAAGGCATCGGGAAGATCGACAAACCGAAACTCCTGGGATGACCAGAGAATCAATTCTTCGCTCAGCCGCGACAGGTGCATCATCGTAATCGACAAGGCCGAAGCCACCTCGATCATGAAGTCGCGATCGGATACGGCATCCAAACTGTTTTGCGTCACAGAGGGAAACCCGAGCAGCTTGGCAGTGAACAGACGATCCACCGGATAATTAGTCCCCGCGAGTGCACCAGACCCTAGCGGCATGACGTTCAACCGCGCCGAGGCATCGCGAACCCGCCCCTTGTCCCGTTCGATCATTTCCACATAGGCCAAGAGATGATGGGCAAATAACACCGGCTGCGCCCGCTGCAGATGGGTATAGCCCGGCATTGCCACGGTGCGATTGGCCTTACCCTTCGCGACCAAAACCCGCTGAAAGTTTTCCAACTGTGTCACGAGCCGGCCCAGATGATCCCGCAAATAGAGCCGGATATCGAGCGCCACCTGATCGTTGCGGCTCCGGCCCGTATGGACCTTGCCGCCGAGAGGGCCGATCAATTCGGTCAGCCGGCGCTCGATCGCCATGTGAATGTCTTCATCCTGCGGCGTGAAGCGAAAGCGGCCTCGATCCAACTCCGCTTTCACCGACTCCAGACCCCGCACGATCGCCTTGGTCTCGGATCCGGTGAGGACGCGGGCCTTTCCCAATGTTTTACAATGGGCGATGCTGCCCTGAATATCATAAGCATAGAGCCGGCGATCGACCGCCACAGAGACGGTGAAGGCTTCCACCAGCCGATTCGTCTTCTCTGTGAACCGCCCGCCCCAGGCCTTTTCGCCGTTCGATGCAACTGGGCTGCGGCCCTTCACTCGTGCCATTAGATACCGGCCTTCTTCCGCTGGGCTCTGATCTTCAGCCGCAACGCGTTCAGCCGAATGAAGCCCTCGGCATCTTTCTGATTGTAGACCTGGTCTTCTTCAAACGTGGCGATGTCGAGCCGGTAGAGCGAGTTCTTCGACTTGCGCCCGGCCAGCGTGCAGCTCCCCTTATAGAGTTTCACCCGCGCCGTGCCAGTCACGTCCTGCTGCGCCGCATCGATGGCCGTCTGGAGCATCTCCCGTTCCGGGCTGAACCAATAGCCGTTGTAAATCAGATCGGCGAAGCGTGGAATCAAACTATCTCTGAAGTGCAGCACCTCACGGTCCATCGTCAAAGACTCAACTCCACGATGCGCCACATGCAGGATCGTCCCGCCCGGCGTTTCATAGACTCCACGCGACTTCATGCCGACGTACCGGTTCTCCACCAGATCGACGCGGCCGATGCCATGGGCGCCACCCAGCTTATTGAGGTGGGCCAGCAACGTGGCAGGGCTCATCTTCTTACCATCCACCGACACAGGATTGCCGGCCTCGTAACCGATCTCGACTTCGAGCGGCTTGTTCGGCGCCTTCTCCGGCGACACCGTCATTTGGAAAATCTCGTCCGGCGGCGATTTCCAAGGGTCTTCCAGAATGCCGCCTTCATAACTCACATGGAATAAATTCAGATCCATGCTGTAGGGTTTGGCTTTCGTCACCGTCACGGGAATGCCATGCCGATCGGCATACTCGATCAATTCGCGGCGTGACCCCATCGTCCATTCGCGCCAAGGCGCAATGATCTTGAGATTCGGCGCCAAGGCGGTGTAGGTCAGCTCGAACCGAACCTGGTCGTTACCCTTTCCGGTGGCGCCATGCGACACCGCCTCGGCGCCTTCCTGGATCGCGATCTCGGCTTGCCGCCGCGCAATGAGGGGCCTCGCAATCGAGGTTCCGAGCAGATAACAGCCTTCGTACATGGCATTGCCACGCAGCATCGGGAAGACATAGTCCTTCACGAAGGTCTCGCGCAGGTCCTCGACGTAGACTTTCTTCACGCCCAGGTTTTTCGCCTTGGCCTTGATCGCTTGCAGGTCTTCGCCCTGTCCCAGATCGGCACAGAACGCGATGACCTCGCAATCATGGGTCTCTTGCAGCCACTTCAAAATCACGGAGGTATCGAGCCCGCCGGAATAGGCCAGCACGACTTTCTTCTTGCCACGACTCATCGTTTCGTTCGACTCCTCTTGCCTAATAGGTTCGTTAAGATCGCCTTCTGCATGTGCAAACGATTTTCCGCCTGGTCGATGATCACGGACTGCGGACCATCCAATACCTCGGCGCTGATTTCTTCCCCCCGGTGGGCGGGCAAACAATGCATGACGATCGCATCCGGCTTGGCGCGCTGCAACAGACGGCTGTTCACTTGATAGGGCGCCAGGACTTTCAACCGTCGCGCATGCTCCCGCTCGCGTCCCATACTGATCCAGACGTCGGTGTAGATCACGTCCGCTTCCTTCGCTGCGACATGAGGATCGTGCCCGATTTCGATCACGGCGCCGGTTTTGGCTGCCTCTATCCTGGCCCGGTCCACGACATGCTGCTCCGGCTGATATCCGACCGGACAACCCAACGTGATGATCATCCCCATCTTCGCCGCCGCCTCGATCAGGGAATTCGCCACATTGTTGCCATCACCGATATAGGCGATCTTGATGCCCTTCAACCGGCCCTTCATTTCTCGAATGGTCAGGAGGTCCGAAAGGGCCTGGCAGGGATGGCTCAAGTCGGTCAATCCGTTGATCACCGGCATCGTCGCTTCCCTCGCCCATTCCTCCACGATCGCATGGTCATAGGTGCGGATGACGATGGCGTCGAGATACCGCGATAAGACGCGCGCCGTATCGGCGATGCTTTCTCCGCGCGAGAGCTGGATCTCGCCCATGGGCAACACCAGGGCATGGCCGCCCAGCTGGTTCATGCCGGCTTCGAATGACACCCTCGTTCTTGTCGAGGGTTTCTGAAACAGCAGGCCCAAGGTCTTCCCCGGAAGCAGGGGATGTAGAATCCCCCGGCGCTGCTTGTCCTTCAACTGGGCCGCCGACGCCAGCAAACGCTCGATCTCCGCCTTGCTGATCGCAGCAATATCGACGAAATCTTTCTTGACGGCCGGCTGGCTTGTCGTTCGCGTGATCATGCGCATCTTATCCAATCGGCGCGGGTGCGCCTTACGCCGCCTGCTTACTGAAAATCTGAGTCAGCGTATCGAGCAATCGATCGATCTCCGGCTGGGTGATGATCAGCGGTGGAACAAATCGGAGGACATGTTCACCGGTCCCATTGATCAGAATGCCGCGGGCCAAACATTCGGCCACGACGACTTTCCCCTCCATATCGAGCTCAATCCCCTGCAAGAGCCCGAGGCCCCGCACCTCTCGCACCACCCGATGTCGCTCCTGACAATCGGATAATCCCTTTGCGAAATATTCCCCCATCCGGCGCGCATGGTCGAGGACCTGCCCCTCCAGCAACACGCGACAGACGGCCAGGCCCGCCGCACAGGCCAGCGGATTGCCGCCGAATGTCGAGGCATGACTGCCGGGGGAGAAGGCCTGGGCCACGGAGTCGATCGCGAGACAGGCGCCGATCGGCATGCCACCGCCCAGTCCTTTTGCCAGGGTCATGATGTCCGGCTGCACCCCTAACTGCTCATAGGCAAAGAGCGTCCCGGTTCGTCCCATTCCGGTCTGCACTTCATCGAACATCAATAACACGTCTTTTTTCGTGCAGAGGGCTCTCACCTGCTTCAGATATTCACGATCCGCAACGTGCACGCCCCCCTCGCCCTGAATCGGTTCGAGCAGAATGGCCGCCGTCTTGTCTGTGACGGCCTGCTCCAGCTCTTCCACATTATTGAAGGCGACATAATGAAAGCCCGGGAGCAACGGCTCGTAGCCCTTTTGGACCTTTTCCTGTCCCGTTGCGGTGATCGTCGCCATCGTCCGGCCATGAAACGAGTTCTTCATCGTGACGATTTCGTACCGTCCGGCTCCGTACTTATCATGTGAGTAGCGGCGAGCCAGCTTGATCGCGGCCTCGTTCGCCTCGCAGCCGGAGTTGCAGAAGAACACTTCCTGCATGTTGGCCAGGCTGCACAGCTTGTCGGCCAGCAGTTCCTGTTCGCGCACCTGATAGATGTTGGAGCAGTGGATCAGCCTGCCGACCTGTCCGCTCAGCGTGGCGGTGAAGCGCGGATGCGCGTGGCCCAATGTGTTCACGGCGATGCCGGACAGCGCGTCCAGATAGCGCTTGCCTTCGGTGTCCCACAGCCACACGCCTTCGCCATGCGAAAAGGCGACGGGGAGCCGGGCATAAGTGTTCATCACATGAGACATATGAAGTTCCTAA
>JAUXQT010000031.1 GCA_030682135.1 Nitrospirota bacterium
GTCATGGCCCAGAAGGGGGGCGACTTGAGCAGGCGCGTCAGCGACGAGCGAGTGGATGGTGTAGTGCTGCCATGCCAGAGGGCCATGGCATACAAGGCGGTCAGGGTGAGGGTGGTTTGGCCGAGGTCGAAGAGGATCGCCGGCGCGAGTCCCTCGTCGCCGAAGGTCGCGAGCGCGACGGGATAGGCGAAGTACACGGAGTTGATGCAGCCGATGGCGAGCAGGAATCCGCCCTGCGTCGGGCGGGCGAGATGCAGCAATCTGGCGATTGGCCAGGAGGCGAGCACCAGCGGGAGCGACACGAGGCAGGCAGCCAGCGGGACTTTCCAGGCCGTCGGTGCGAAGGCCACGCGATCCAATGAGACGAGAATCGTGGCCGGGAGACTGACAGAAAAGACGAAGAGGCCCAGCCGTTCCGCATGGTGTTTCGTCAGGATGCCGGACAGACGCAGCAATGCGCCGGCGACGAAGAGGATGAGGAAGGCTTGGAGGGAGGGGGGCATGGGGGAGGAGAGTAGCAGAAAATGAGGAGCGGGTGGTGGCACTCACCGGCCGGAGTGGGGATGCCATCGCGGGTCGTGCACCGACCTCCCGGACCGATCCTTCCGGGCTGCACCGGGCGGAAGCCTTCTGGAATTCCCGCCGCCACGGTCTCGTGGCTCTGGTCAGTTCCAGCTTTCCTTCCCGGTTCAGCCTCGGTGGATACCTCGGTCCTCCGGTCAGGCGCGCAACCTGCGACGGCATCCCCTGGTGAGTGCCACTTGGGAAGAAAAGTATTGTGATAGTGGGAGGGAGGGGGGAAATACGAGCGAGCTTGGAGGGAGCATTGATATGCGGGTCCTGTCACTGACCAGTCCAACCGGCTTCGCACCTTGCCCGGTGTAGGAAGAGAGGGGGCAGCCTGGTCGTCCTCTTGCTCGCGGAACGCGCACGATCAGAATGTGCTCGTTCGACGCGCGCAATCGAGGATCAACCAGGCCACCCCCTTGGTGGAAAAATGATTGAGCTTGAGAGGAGCGTGAGAGGGCAGACTAGATGGTCTCCTGTGCTCGTGCAACGCGCGGCCTGAGAAGGCCCTCGTTGGACACGCGCAGTGGGAGACCATTCAGCCTACCCGCTAGAAGCGACAGCGACCAAGCTTGGAGGGAGGAAGAGGGGGCAGCCTGATCGTCCTCTTGCTCGCGGAACGCGCACGATCAGAATGTGCTCGTTCGACGCGCGCAGTTGAGGATCGACCAGGCCACCCCCTTTGGGGAAACAAGCGAAGTTTGGGAGGACGCCAAGCCTCTAAAATGGTGCTATTCTTTAGGTTTTCAGATATTGACTCTACCTCCAGCGAGTCGTAGCCTGTCGCCAGTTTACCCTGAGACAATCGAACACGATGAAGCCATTGGCTATTGATCTATTTTCCGGATGCGGCGGGCTCACGTTAGGGCTTAAGCAAGCAGGTTTTCGTGTAGTCGGTGCGGTCGAGATTGATCCATTGGCCGTAAGAACGTACAAGGTCAACCATAAGCAAGTAGTCGTCTGGGAACAGGATATCTCTGAGCTCTCTGTTTCCAAAGTGATGGAAAAGCTCAAGCTCTCCAAAGGGCAGCTGGATTTACTTGCAGGCTGTCCGCCTTGCCAGGGGTTTTCGGCCCTTCGCACTCGTAACGGAGCGAATCAGAACCGTGATTACCGGAACAGCCTTATTCATGAAATGCTTCGCTTTATTCGTGTGCTTCGTCCCAAAGCCGTCATGATGGAAAATGTTCCAGGCCTCAAGTCAAAGAAACAGTTTCGTGACTTTTATCGCGGCCTGAAAAGACTTGGTTACAAAGTGGGTTGGAATGTAAAAGACGCGGCTCGCTATGGTGTTCCGCAGCGTCGAAAGAGGTTGATTCTCCTAGCGGGAGTCGATGCCAAAATTTCTTTTGCAGATGAGTCGAAAAAGCGGCGTACTGTGCGCCATGCGATCGGGGGATTGGCAAAGGCTGGAAGTAGCGGTGATGCCATCCATGACATCAAGGAGAAGCGAACGGCAAAAGTGCTTGATCTCATCAAGGATATCCCAAGGGACGGAGGCAGTAGGCTTGACCTACCGAATGATCGTCAACTGACTTGCCACAAGAATTGTGACGGATTCAAAGACATCTATGGGCGTATGGCTTGGAAGGAAGTGGCTCCTACTATTACGAGTGGATGCCTCAACCCATCAAAAGGTAGGTTCATCCATCCCAAGGAGAATCGCGCTATCACTATGAGGGAGGCAGCGCTGCTTCAAAGTTTTCCTCGTGATTATTGGTTCCCTTCCGATGCTGGTAAGCAGGCTGGCGCCCTAATGATAGGGAATGCCTTGCCGCCAGAGTTTATTCGCCGCCATGCCGTTGAAATTCGAAAGCATCTTCTCGTTTCACGAACGTCCAAGTAGAGGGTAACCCACATGTCTCGTCAGCCATACCAGATGGAATTTGATCCTGGCACTATTAAACATCTGGGCCTTCAAATGTATTCGACGCTTCCACCGGTTATTGGCGAACTAGTTTCAAATGCTTGGGACGCCGATGCAGGGCGCGTTGATATTGTCATCCCTACGACCGCACTTAACGATCAGTCGGAAATCACTATCGCTGACGATGGTTGCGGAATGAGCGACCAGACCATTCGCGATGCTTACCTAGTTGTTGGACGGGACCGGCGTAAAGAGGAAGAGCGAGATGTTACAGCAGGCGGAAGAAAAATTATGGGCCGAAAGGGGATTGGGAAATTTTCAGGTTTCGGTATCGCAAGTGAGATCGAACTGGAAACCGTTCATGGGAGTGAAACATCCAGGCTTGTGATGAGTCAGGCGGAGCTTGAGAAGAGCAGTGTCGAACGAAAACTCAAGATGCCAGCATTGAGTCCATCCGGGACTCTTGCAAGGGGCACTCGCGTCACTTTGCGTGGCATAGCAAAATACAGGAAGAAAAGTATTTCCATTGAACAAGTTCGCCGTGGATTGGCGCGGCGGTTTTCGGTCATAGGCCCGACAGGTGGGTTTCAAGTGTGGGTGAACGGGTCGCCCATTTCAGTTGAGGAGCGGGACCTAAGGCTTCTTCTTGAGAAAGACATGGATGGCAATCCTTATGTTTGGGAGTTCAAAGAGCAGGAGATTGAGCCACGTACAGGCTGGAAGGTTTCAGGCTGGATAGGGGCGTTACAGCACACAAAGCAATTGGAAGATGGAATTCAGCGCGGCATTGTCATCATGGCCAGGGGTAAGCTCGTACAGGATCCCTTCATCTTCGATGCGGTTTCCGGTCAACAGTACGCTTTCTCTTACCTTGTGGGGGAAATCCACGCGGAGTTTGTAGATGAAGCCGATGACACCATCAGCACGGCTCGCAACTCGCTGGTTTGGGACTCCGAAGCTAATGCTGCTCTTAAGCGCTGGGGAATGAACAAGGTCAACCAGATAGCCCGCGAATGGTCTGAAAAGCGTAGGAAAGATAATGAGCACCGGCTTGAAGAGAATCCGATTTATAAGAAATTCAGAGAAGAGTGCGATCAATTCGAAGACAAGACGGTAAAACGGGTTGCTGACAAACTGATCAGGCAGGTAATTGCCGATAACCCTGTAGGAACCGATGAAGCGCAAGAAAAGGCAGTTCAGATGTGTCTGGATTTTATGCAGTTTAATGCCTTTACTGAGCTTGCAAGAGAGGTCGGTGAGGCGGAAATTAAAGACGTTGGCCGACTACTCGATCTATTCCGTGAATGGGAAGTGGTTGAAGCGAGAGAAATGATGCGGGTAACCGAAGGGAGGATAAAGACCATTGAAAAATTGGGAGAGCTTATCCGCACCAACGCACTCGAGGTGCCTACCTTGCACAAGTTTCTGAAGGAATTCCCATGGGTGCTCGATCCACGATGGACACTGGTGGCCGACGAGCAATTGTTCAGCGAATTATTGAGAAGCGAATTTCCTGAGGAGGCTGATGCCCTAGAAAATGATAGACGAATTGATTTCTTGTGCGTTCGTGAAAGTACCAGTCTTATAGTCGTGGAGATAAAGCGCCCTCAGTCTCGCGCTTCAATGAAAGAGCTTTTACAGATCGAGCGATATGTGAGTTTCATGCGAAACCATGTTAAGAAAACGACTGATCCTGCGTTCAGGTTTCGTGAGGTTGTCGGATTCTTGCTTTGCGGGACTCTCGTGGACACATGGGAGGTCAATGAAAAAAGAGAAAACTTTGAGGCTGCAGGCATTTACGTGCGGAAGTATAGCGACTTACTTCGCTTAGTAGAGTCTAACCACAAGGAGTTCCTCGCCCGCTACTCTGAACTCCGCAAGGCGAAGCAGCAACGGAGTGCGTCAACAGCCTAATTACCCTAATACGCATTTCACGTGGCAGACATTTTCACAAGATCTAAGCGCTCTGAAATCATGTCACGCGTGCGTGGTCGTGGCAATAAGGCGACTGAGGGTGTGCTCGTAAAGATCTTTCGAGGGAACCATATTACGGGCTGGCGTCGCCATCTCAAGCTGTTCGGTAATCCTGATTTTGTCTTTCGGAAACATCGACTCGCAATATTTGTGGACGGCTGTTTCTGGCATGGCTGTCCAAAACACGCGTCCCAGCCTGTAACCAACCGCGCATTCTGGGAAAAGAAGCTGCTCCGCAACAAGGATCGTGACCGGCTGGTGACACGCACTTTGAAAAAACAAGGATGGCACGTGATCCGGATATGGCAGCACGAACTAACCGGCAAGAGCGCAGATCGATGTGTGTCGAGAATCAGGCAAGTGCTGGATTGATATCTCAACTGAAACTAGGCAAGAAAAATCAGACAGCCACTTAATCGGAGGGCCTCGCCCTGCCTGTCGGCTATCCTTGTGATGATCGATGTGTTCCTGCCGCAATCGGCCGTTCAGCCGGTTCTCCGCCCAGCCTAATACCTCAGTGGTTCTAGCCGATCCTGCCAGGATGTGCTCGTTGACAGGCTGATGTGCAGGCGGTAGCCTACGGCTCTTTCCTTCTCTTCGGAGGCTGCCATGGCTACTGTTTCAGAGATCGCGCCGGACTTGTTCCGGATTTCGACCTTCGTGCCGGATTTCAATTTGCAGTTCAATCAATTCCTGGTGCGCGATGAGGAGCCGTTGTTGTTCCACACGGGGCCGCGCGGGATGTTTGCTGCGGTGCGTGACGCCGTGGCGACGGTGCTCGATCCCAAGACGATACGATGGATCGGGTTCAGCCATGTGGAAGCCGACGAGTGCGGGTCGTTGCCGGAGTGGCAGGCCCTGGCCCCGCAGTCTACGGCTGTCTGCAGTCTGGTGGGCAAGATGGTGAGCGTCGACGATTGCATGGCGACGCGGCTTGCTTTGGGGATGCAGGACGGGGAGGTATTGAACACCGGCAAGTATCGCTTCCGCTTTCTCCACACGCCGCATGTGCCCCATTGCTGGGAGGCGGGGTTCTTGTTCGAGGAGACGCAGCGGACGCTCTTGTGTTCGGATCTCTTGCACCAGGCCGGCGATGTCGAACCATCCACGCCGGCGGATGTGATCGGCCGATGCCGGCAGGTGCTGGTCGAATATCAGCAGGGCCCCTTGGCCAACTATATGCCCTATTCCACGCTCACGGACCCGACACTTCAGCGGTTGGCGGCGCTGCAGCCGAAAACCTTGGCGACGATGCATGGCTCGGCCTTCGTCGGCGACGGCTCCCGCGCGCTCCGCGATCTGGCTGTCGTGCTCAAAGAGGTGCTGGGCTCGAAATCGTAGGATTGTTTGCTCGGCTCGCTTGCGCTCGGCATTGCGGGGCTAACGTTCTTCTTCCAGGCGCGTTCTCGTCCATGATGGGTTTCGACGGCAGTCCAAGACGGCTTGCACGCGCACGATGTCTCCGTTCACGTCGTAGTAGATGGCGAAGGGGAAGCGTTTGGATAGGCAACGGTGGTAGGTAAACACGAGAGGGTGAATCCCTGCGTAGATCAGCAAGGAATCAATGTCGGCAAAGAGGCAGTCGAGGAAATATCCGCCGAGGCCTGGTTCTCTTGCTTCGTAGAATTGAGAGCCGTGAATGAGATCGTCCTGGGCTTTATCCAGGATCTGGATTTTCACGACAGCCGTTTGCGAATGTCCGCTTTGGCTGTTTCCCAGTCGGAGAACGTGGATTGTCCCTGAGCGGTACGCTGACGACGCTCTTCAAGGATATCCTTGTGCCAGGCAGGCGACTCAATGGCGTCCGGAATCTTGCTGAGGTCCTCCCAGAGGGATTCCATCACGGCAAGCTTTTCCAGGAGGGTCATGTCTTTGAGGGAAAGGTGAATAGACATGGGCAAAGTATACTCCAAGCCAGAAAAGATTCAAATCCCTTGAGCCGTTGCGTGATGGCTTCTGGGAGCAAGAAAAGGGATCGCAACTGAATCGGATGGCTTTCGCCTTATTAGTCCATTCGGTGAGTGTGTGAGGGTTTAACGTGATTCCCAGTGACAAAATCTGGTATGGGCTTAAGCGAGGCGAAGATCAGTCGATCGACTTTCGCGGGACGAAGATGACGGTGAAAGTTCCTGGCGCGGAGCTGGGCGAATCCTACTCGATGATTGAAATGGTCCATCCGCCGAAGGGACAACGCCATGGCGCAACGATATAGCGAACTCTCCGACGCGCATATCCAATTCATCGCCAAGCAGAAGATATTTTTTGTCGGGACTGCCACGACGGACAGTCGCATCAATATATCTCCCAAGGGCATGGACTCCCTGCTGGTGCTCAGCAACAGGCGAATTGCCTGGCTGAACGTCACCGGAAGCGACAATGAAACGTCGGCCCATGTGCAACAGCAGCCGCGCATGACGGTGATGTTCTGTGCCTTTGACGGTCCGCCCCTCATCCTGCGGCTCTATGGCACCGCGAGAGTCGTTCATCCGCACGATCCCGAGTGGCGCGAGCTCTTGTCCTTATTTCCTCCGCTCCCCGGCGCGAGGCAGATATTCGACGTGACGATCGACCTAGTGCAAACGTCGTGCGGGATGGCGGTTCCCTATTTGTCGTACGCCGGCGACCGGGAGCTGCTGAACGAGTGGGCCGACAAGAAAGGCGAGGAGGGGTTGCGGCAGTACCAGGAGGAGAAGAACCAAGTTAGTCTCGACGGCATTCCCACGAACATCGTTGTTTCCTATTCTTGACCTATGGCAGTTGCAAGCGTAGGGTTCTCTGCGCGGAGAGGTGCGCATGATTCCTCTATTGGTCGGTGTACTCACTGCCGTCGCGATTGCCGCTCTTGCCAAGTCCACGCGATTTGACCAGGACCGCAGCTTCTATCCCACCGTGCTTGTCGTCATTGCGTCGTACTACATTCTCTTTGCCGTGATGGGCGGTTCGCGCCAGGCGCTTGCTTGGGAACTGGTGGTTGCCGTCGCCTTTTCGGCGGTGGCGATCATGGGGGCGCTGTACCTGCCCCTGCTTGTCGGAGTGGGGATCGTCGCCCATGGTTTCTTCGATCTCGTTCACTACACGATGATGGAGAATACCGGCGTCCCGGACTGGTGGCCGGGCTTTTGTGGTTCGCTTGATGTGGTGTTAGGTCTGTGGGTGATCGGCCTCTCCCGTTCAGGTCGCCCAGCAGGCTGTTGATAAAGGCTGCCAGCGGCGTTCTCGCGGCGCGCAGAGGCTCAACGTACCGGCGAGAGTACGTCTCGCCTCTTCGCTTGCTGCGGCCTTGCTGGACGGCCTTTCTGAACAGCCTGCGAGGATTTCTCACAGTGTCTGCAACTGTTCTGGCATGTGCATTTCTGCCGTGGCCCGGTAGTTTGTTTGCAACCTGCTAGTCAGAACATTTTCTAGATGAGGGCTATGAGGGAACGGTGGCAGGCAACACAGGTACCCTGTGATGTGCCTGCCTGGTGTGAGAGGAGTAATGTTATACGATGACGCTCGAGCTTAAGATTCCCCCGGTGGCGGTCGCCCTGGTCACAGGCGCATGCATGTGGCTTGCGGCCTGGGCCGTTCCGGGTTTTGATGTTCCGTTTCCCGGGCACGATATCGTTTCCGGCCTGTTGTCGGTGTCGGGTGGGTTCATTGCTCTCTTGGGTGTGGTCGCATTCAGCCGGGCAGGCACGACCATCAATCCCATGAAACCGGGGTCATCGTCTTCTTTAGTTGTGCCCGGAATCTATTCCGTCACACGCAACCCGATGTATCTGGGGCTGCTCCTGGTGTTGCTCGCCTGGGCGATCCATTTGGCCAATGTTCTGACCGTCCTCTTTCTTCCAGGATTCGTGTGGTATATGAATCGGTATCAGATCGAACCGGAAGAACGGGCGTTGGTCTCATTGTTCGGACCGGCGTTCACTGCCTATGCCGTCCGGGTGCGCCGATGGATGTGACCGTCCTCAACGCGGTCGCCGGGCGAAGTGAGCACGTACGTCGAAGCAAAGAACGAGGGAGCCGGTCGGTATTCCCATAACCACAGGAGGTATCATGCAACGCAAAGGCTCGGCTATCTGGCAAGGCGATTTGAAGTCCGGCAAAGGCACCGTGTCGACGGATAGCGGAGTCTTGTCGCAGACGCAATACTCCTTTTCGACGCGTTTCGAAAGCGGCAAGGGCACCAACCCGGAAGAGCTGATCGCCGCCGCGCATGCGGGCTGTTTCACGATGGCGCTGTCCGGGCAATTGGGCGCTGCCGGCCTGGTCGCGGAGAAACTGGAGACGACGGCCATTGTGACGTTCGAGAAGCTTGAAGCCGGATGGACCGTGACGGGCATCTTGTTGGACGTCAAAGGCAACGTGCCCAAGGCGGATCAGGCCGCGTGGGAGAAGGCGACGCAGGCAGCCAAAGCCGGCTGCCCGATCTCGCGCCTGCTCAACACGACGATCACGATGCAAGCCAGGCTGGAAGGATAATGAATGCTGTGGTGGCCGGCTCCTGGGAGAAGCCAATGGGACAGGTCTACTGATATCGTATGGTCTGCATCGTGGGAGGGCCGATCACATGATGTCTGACGAACCGGCTCAGTCATCCACTGTTTCCACCGCGGCGGTCGAGATGCTGTGGCGTGGGGATGTGATTGGGGCGATTAAGGTCGTGCGGGTGGAGCGGAATCTCGGCCTGAAAGAGGCGAAGGATCTGGTGGACGCCTATATTCGCTCCCAACCATCCTTGCGCCAGAAAATGGAGCAGACTCAAGCGGGATGTGGCAGAAGTTGAAGCGCGGGCTGTTCATCGCGCTGATCTTTGCCGCCGCTGCGGCGTATGTCTTCTTCCAGATCCGGTAAGCGCTTCGGAACGTTGACCGCGCCACGTGATTTCGTTTCTCGTCATTCGTGAATTGTGACCGAGACGAGCATGCCGTGCGCGATACGCGTGACTCGAAAATTGGCGCTCAAGGAACGACGCTCCGAACACTTCAGCCTTCAGCCTTGAGCCCGCCTCACGTGTCTCGCACGTCTCGCACGAAGAACGCCCAAGGCTCCTGCTACGTGCGTTCCAATTTCGCTTCAGGCCGTTGTGTCTCCCGCCGGTGCTCGGATTTCACGCCTTCCTCGATTGCAATATGCATCCTTCGGTTGACGAATGACTGGAATGGCGGAGAATGGGGTTTCGTGCGGGTGCGAGTGCATGCATCCGCGCCCGAGAGTTGGGAGGGAACTCCATGCCGTTTGATCCGTCGATTATTGGTGCGATTACATTTGTGGTGATCACGTTTGCGGGATACGGGTATGCCGGAGTTCGGCTCAATGAGGGGTACCGGAATATCGGCACCGTGGCTCTCTGGAAGTTCGGCGCGGCCCGAACTGTTCTCGGTCTTGTCGTCGGAATGGCCTTTGCGGCCTCTATGGCCTATTGGGGCATCACGCATTCTATGTGGCTATGGTACCTGCTGTTGGTGCCAATCCGCTTTCTTGAATGGCTCGGCACGATCTGGTTGTTCTACGAACGAAAGGCCGTCCTCCCAGATTGGCAGCGGCTATCAACGTATTCGCTCGCGGGGTCTGGCTGGTCCGCTCTGCTCGATATTCCCGCAGCCCTGTCCATGATTGTCGTGCCAGGCGGAATGTGGATTTGTTGATCGAGAGGAACAGGCGTCAGAGTCCAATATCCTTCGATTCGCGCATGCAGACTTGGCCATGGTGATGATGGCTGTTTCCCTGACAGGGGGCTCCAGCGGTGTCCCGACGAGCGTATAGCCGATTGAGCTGAACCTGTCCCGCTACCCTTTCCCCCGTCTCTATTTTTCTATCGTGCCCGTGCCTGCCACAGCGTCTCTTTTGCCGGTTCGATGCCAAGCCTTGTGTGGGATTGTGTGGTTGTCCCTGCCGCGCGAGGAGTCCCTCTTGTTTCATTCATGCCACGAGCGGACACACAGATATCTACTTTTGGTCACAGTGGCGTATCTCTCTGGCGGCTGCCCATTGTGGCAGATTTGAAAGAAATGACGGGATGCTGAATATGATCGATCCCCACGGCCTTCGGTATTGTTCTTGCTGATGCAGGGCTGACGGTCGATTCAGAGGCAGGAACGCGAGTTGATGAGAGCGGCCCTGTTCTGTATACATGTTCGAGAAGTTTCACAATTAAGAAGGAGTGGTCGATGAAGGTGTGGAGATTGGGACTGGGAGTCTGTGGATTGCTCTGGGCGACCAGTAGCGTCGGCCAGGTCTGGGCGGACGAGGCTGCTGTGCCGGCTTCGTCGGCTCAAGGGGATGCGGCGATTCAGCGGCTCTTTCCTCAGAGTTGGCCGATCTCGGTGCGGGGCTGGGTCGATGGAGGCTATACGTTCAACGGTTCGAGCCCGACCTCGCATTTCAACGGGCCCTACAACGCGGTGGATCGCGATAGACCGCAACTCAACCAATTGTATCTCGTGGTGGAGAAGACGTTGCGCGGGACCAGCGGTATCGACGTGGGCGGCCGGGTCGATGCCATGTATGGGTACGATTACTTCCTGACCCAGAGCAACGGGATCGAGCGCAATCAGTCCGGTTCCCCCAAGTGGAATCACGAGCAGCATGGTGTCGCGCTTCCACAGATGTATGCCGAGGCGGGGAATCAGACGTTCTCGGTGAAGGCAGGACACTTTTATACGATTGTCGGTTACGAAGGGGTGCCGGCGCCCGCGAATTTCTTTTATTCGAAATCGTATTCGTATCAGTTCGCCGGTCCGTTCACCCATTGGGGCGGCCTGGCCACGTGGAATGTGACTCCGCGGTTCACGCTGCAGGGGGGCCTCGTGAACGGCTGGGACTCGTTCGATCGTCGAAGCGATAAGCCTGCCTATGTCATGAAGGCCAGCTACATCACGAGCGATAAGTTCTTGTCGGCCTCGCTGGCCATGATTACGGGCGAAGAGCCGACGGCGGTTGCCGCGAAGACCGAGCAGCGGACTCGTTATAGCGCCATCGTCTCCGTCCATCCCACCGACGATTTGGAATATGTGTTTCACCATCATTATGCCTATCAGGAAGATGGGAAAGTCGGCGGAGGCACTGCGCGTTGGTATGGGATCGATCAGTACCTCTATTACAGGCTCCATCAAAAAGTGAAGGCAGGCCTCCGGTTCGAGTGGTTCCGGGATGAAGCCGGGACGAGAGTCGGGGGCTCTCCAGATCGTGGGAATCCAAACTTGGCTCCGTTCGCGGGCAGCTTCTACTCCCTCACCGGCGGGGTGAATTATTATGCCCATTCGAACATCACGATTCGCCCGGAAATTCGGTACGACTGGTTTACGGGCGGACGGAATCCCTACAACGACGGACACAACGACAATCAGCTCCTTGTGGCGATCAATGCCTATCTCCAGTTTTAGCGAGCGGGCGTACTCCTAGCCGGGACTGACTCGCTCATCGGCAATCGGTGAGCGAGTCGGTCTCTCTCCCGATCTGTGACATCCATCGTGTACGGCATTGCGCTGGTGCTTCTGCCTCGTTAGAATCCTTCCATGATGATTTTCTCTTCGGGACAGTGTGTTCCCCTGAGGTATGCAGCAGTCGAATCACAGATGAATCGCCGGCTCATTGAGATGAAGGCCTCTCTCCTGCTGTCGGTGTGGTTGCTCGTTGGTCTACTGGCGTTGCCATGTGGCGCGCAGGCGCCGCCACAAACGCCAACCCCGCCGGCGGTTCAGAATCAAGCAGGACAGACTCCACAAACCGCTGTGCCATCAGCTACGCCTGGTGCCGGGGTTTCCACCGCCGGGCCCACATCTGTGCCGGCTTCCGGGGTCGGCTCCTCGGCGAGTTCAAGTCTCGGGAAGAGGTTTGGCTCAGCCGGACAAGGACTCCCAGGGATGCCAGGCGGACCGCCGATGAAGGGGTCGATGGGGTCGCAGGATCCCTCAGGCAAGTATATGACCCCTCCGACTATTCCGCCGTTGTTGTGCGATCCTGCCGTCAACATTCCCTGCTAACAGCAGGCTGCTGAAAACGTCCGCCAGCTTCGTTCTCGGTTCATCGAAATCCTCAACGTACCCCTGAGGGTACGCCTCCGGTTTCGATTCGCCTGCGGCCTCGCTGGCCGGCCATTTTGAGCAGCCTACGGGAGAGCGCAAAAGCTTGTGACAGGCCGAGCATGGCTCACACGCATGCTCGGTTGACGGCCAAAGTCAGAATCGGCTAGGCTGGCCTCCGTCCTGACAAGTTGTTACCGCGCACTGGCCATGACATGACGCTGACGAAGGGAGCTCGCTTGAACTACGGTCGCCCGGTTCTCATCCTTGTGTTGTCAGCGTTTCTTATCTTCTTTTCCTGGAGTGCCAAGGCAGCAGAGCCCACGTTCGATCAGACGGCCCGCTACATCCTGGAAATCGTCAAGGCGTTTCGCACCGCCTATGTCCTGGAAGTGGTCGAGCATCTCCGGGACGGTGGCGTGGCGCCGAAGGAAGATTGGCAAAAAGATTCGCATTACATCCCGCTTCCGGCTCAATTCGTGAAAGCTGCGGCCGATCAAGTGACCGGTTTCGAGATGGGGTTGATCGGCCTCACGCCTCTCAATCCCGAGAATCGTCCCAAGACCCTCGCCGAAAGCGATGCGCTGGTGCAGTTGGAGAAAAATCGCGATGTGAGTGTGCTCACGTTCGTGGATGGCGACCAATTCAAAGCCATCTCGGCGGATCTCGCGTTCGTCCAGTCCTGTGTGGATTGCCACAATAGTCATGCCCGCGCGCCGCGTCGGAACTTCCGCCGGTGGGATGTCATGGGCGGTGTCATCGTTCGGCTCAAGCGCGATGCGTCGCCGGAAGGACTCCCGTTGGGACCGGAACCGTCCAAGCGGCCGATGCCCCCGATTGAGCGGCTGACTCCCAATTCGGCGGTTCCTCCACCCTGGGTGCGCTAACGACCCTGCTCTATTGTGTCCCCTCATGACTGTGATGCCATGACATCGCCTCTGCTCATCCTTCCCGGTTTTGGCAATTCGATGCCGCATCATTGGCAATCGCTGTGGGAGATCCGTCATCCCGATTGGCGGCGCGTGGAACTAGGCGGCTGGGATCAGCCGGACTGCGACGATTGGGTCCGTGCGCTGGATCTGGCCGTGGCGGCTTGTCCCTCTCCGCCTCTGCTCGTGGCCCATAGCCTCGCCTGTCTTCTGGTGGCTCATTGGGCCCATCGTTCGGCATTGGCCTTGAAAGGCGCGTTTCTCGTGGCGGTGCCGGATCCGCAAAGCGACTGGTTTCCCGCTACGGCGCATGGGTTTGCGCCGGTGCCGATGGGCCCGTTCGTATTTCGCAGCCTCGTGATCGCCAGTACCAATGACCCCTTCGGCTCGCTGGCCCATGCCGAACAATGTGCAAAGGCCTGGGGGAGCCGCTTGGTCGACATCGGCCAGGCGGGACACATCAATGCCGACAGCGGGCATGGCGAATGGGACGAGGGGTATGCGCTACTACAACAATTCATCCTCTAGAAGAATGCTGAAACAGTCCGCCAGCATCGTTCTCGGCTCATCGAAATCCTCAACGGGGACCCGGCCGCCTCACCACTCGGCGGCGCGCACAAACATGGTGCTCCTTATTCGTCGCACCGTGCGCCCCCGAGGGTACGCCTCCGGTTTCGACTCGCCTGCGGCCTTGCTGGACGAACTGTTTGAGCATTCTTCTGGAATGGTTTCCTGCCGTGCGATACGTGCGGCCACTCGAAGTTTTCGCGTGTAACATTGTTTTCCCGTAGCTTGCTAACTGATGCAACTTCGTATCGATCACGCCCAACCGAATGATGCACCGGTCATTGCACAGATGGTCGGGGAGTTGCTTCATGAGATCATGGCCTCGATTGGCACCAAGGCGTTTAGTGTTGATCGGGAGGAGACGGAAGCGCGGGCTCGATCCTGGATTAACGATGGCACGTACATCGTGTTGGTGGCCCGCGACGCGGCGCAGCCGGAGCCGCTCGGCTTTCTGGCGCTCTATGAATGTTATGCCCTCTATGCGGAAGGTTCCTTTGGAACGATCCCTGAACTATTTGTCCGTCCCGCCTATCGGTCGAGCGGAGTCGGCGCAACCTTGATCTCGGAGGCTCAGGGTGTGGGGCAGGCAAGAGGATGGAGCAGGATTGAAGTGACGACGCCACCGCTGCCTCAATTCGACAGGACTCTGGCGTTCTATCAGCAGCAGGGATTTAGTATCTCGGGCGGCCGCAAGCTGAAGATCGATCTCTAGTAGGCTGCTGAAAATGGGAGCGGGGTGGCTGGGACGATCCCTTTGCTCGCGCAACGCGCGGTCTTGGAAGACCCTCGTTGGACGCGCGCAGTGGGGATCATCCCAGCCACCTCTAAGTGAACGGCCGATCGCTGCGGCCTTGCTGGACGGACGTTTTGAGCAGCCTGTTATAAATGGTGGGTGTGATAGTTCTGCGTCGCCAGCGTCTGCGTCTCTAGATCCCACTCGATCGTGAATATGGCTGATCGTGCCGACGATAACGACAGGAGTCGCCGTCCGTTCTTTGCCACGACCGTCTCGGCTTGGCGGAAATCGAGAGTCTTGTCCGGTCCGGTCCTGTTACAGACGATGAGCGGGAGCCCTGTGTCGCCAGTACATCGTTCCCATTCCCCGTTTGGGCCATGATGGCCCGGGGCCCAAGCGGCCGACGAAATCAGCAACTGGGCTCCTTGTGCCTGTAGGGTTCGGGCGATCGCCGAGGTATAGGCATCCGCGCAGATCAGCATGCCTATTCTGGCGAATGGGGCAACCGGAATGGCGACTGCCTCTGTGCCGGGAGTTGACCAGGCTTCCGACCCCACCCGCAAGGTATGAATTTTTCGATGTGCGCCGACGATGGTCCCATCCGCGGCGATGACGAAGAGGCTGTTGTAGAGTTTGCCGGACTTGCGGTCCTGTTCGGGGCAAGAGAGGAACAGGGTCACGCGCAGTTGCGCGGCGAGCCGGGCCATGTGCGTCATCCAGGAATCCGGCTGCGGAAGAATCCATTCCGTTCCGATGCTGTCGGCGAAGGTATAGCCGGTGACGATGAGTTCTGGCGTGATGATCCAGGTAGCGCCCAGTCGTGCGGCCGCGGTCACCGCCGTTTCGACGAGCCGTCTGTTCCGTGCGAGATCGCCGGGGATCGGCGCGAGATGGAGGAGCGCGATGCGCAATGTGTTTATCGGCATGGTCGTCGACTCATCGGTTGGTGCGTATGCCCCGAACGTACCACAGGCGAAGGCAGGCCTGATACCAGAACTCGGCAATAGCATCGTCTTGACAGGGTGTCGTGATCGAAGAAGAATGCGCGGGGTGTTGTGCGAACGATACCGCGGGGCGTAGTTTCTGATCCGGGAGGCAGTCACCGTGGCGTGTAGCGCAGATTGAGGCGAGCATGAAAGCAGTTGTCCAACTCGAACGAACCGGTTGCGGCATTGCGAGCGTGGCTGCGTTGGCTGGCGTCAATTACGATCAGGCGAAGCGGATGGCGAATCGGCTCGGCATCTTTTCGGACGATCCGGCATTATGGTCCGAGACGGACCATGTCCGTCGGCTGCTCAAGGAATATGGTTTCCGGTTGGCTCGAACAGAGGCGCCCTTTACTTCATGGGAGGGATTACCCGATGTGGCGTTGCTGGCCATCAAATGGCACGAAGACCGGGGCCGTGCCTTCTGGCATTGGGTGGTGTTTTGGCGAGGGCCTGGCGGGCCGGTCGTGCTCGATTCGAAGCGTGCCCTTCGTCGCCACGTGCGCATTGACTTCGGTCGCATGAAGCCGAAATGGTCCATGGCTGTGACCTCGACATAGAAGGCGGCTGCCAATTGAGGCAGACTACTCACCTAGGGAAGGTCTGATTAATTCACGTTTCCACTCGGAAATCTGCTCTTGGGGTGATCCCCAGGGCGAATTCGGTGGGCAGCCGCTGTTTCGAGAGCCTTTTTGTGGGGCGCCCCCACCCTCCGATGGCCCGTAGCCCATCT
>JAUXQT010000032.1 GCA_030682135.1 Nitrospirota bacterium
CCCGATGATCGGCACTTCGCTGTCTTTGCAGAAGGTCACCGACTTGCGGGAGTCCAGTAAGGCCACTTCCTGCGGTGTCGTAATGATCACGGCCCCGCTGACATTGCCGAGCAAATCGATCGTCGTCACCGATTCATTGCCCGTCCCTGGGGGCAGGTCGACAAACAAAAAATTCAGATCCTGCCACTCGACGCCGCCTAAGAGCTGGTTGATGAACTCGTATTTGTACGCATCGCGCCAGATGATCGGATCGTCCGAATTCTGCAGCAAGAACGACATCGAAGCGATTTTCAGGTTATAGGCCTGAAAGGGAATGATCCCGCCAGAACTGCTGATCTTGAGCTTCTGTCCTTCGGCCCCCACCATCTTCGGGATGTTCGGTCCATGAATGTCCATGTCGCAAATCCCGACATGCCATCCCTTGAGCGCAAGGCTCACGGCGAGGTTGGTCGTGCAGGTGCTCTTCCCGACGCCACCCTTGTTGCTCATGACGAGCACTTTGTATTCGATCCGCTCCATTCGTTTGGCCACCAGCCAGCGACTGTGCCCTTCTTTGTCCTTCTGGCAGGTTTCATTTTCGTCGCAAATCGCACAGGCCCACATATAAATGCAGGCATCGCTGCCGCCTGAACTTGGAGGTTGAATGACGTTCAATTCACGAGCCATGTATCTTCCTTCTGTAAAACGTTACGCCCGATCTGCGTGTTCCGTTATCGCTGGCGCCCTGTCGGCACACCGACATAGTCGCCCTCTCCCACGCTGGAGAGTCCGGTCGCTTTCGCGTTTCCCGCCGCTGCCGCCACCACAACCGGCACCGCCGACTCTTCCGGCTTCTTCTTGTTGAAGAATCCCGCGCTCACAATGCCGACTTCGTAGAAGACATACATCGGCAGGGCCATGAGACATTGATTGAAGGGATCGGGTGTCGGCGTGAGAATTGCGGCGAAAATGAATGACCCCAGAAACGCCCACTTTCGATATCGCTTCAGAAATGGCGCATCGACCCACCCGAGCTTTGCCATGAGGGTAATCGCGAGCGGCACCTCGAAAATCAGCCCGAATACCATCAGAAACCAGAGGGCAAATCCGACATATTGCGCGATGGAAATTTGGGGAATAAACCCGGCGTTGACGCCATACGACAGCAAAAAGTTCAGGGCGAACGGCAGGACAAAGAAAAACGAAAAACCCACCCCCGCATAAAACGCCAGGGCGCTCAACAACACAAATGGCGCGACGAACCGCCGCTCCTGGGCATGGAGGCCCGGCACGACGAATTGCCATACTTCCAAAAGAATGTACGGGGTCGCCGCAACGAGCGCAAAGAGCCCGGCCACCTTCACGTTTTGCCACAGGGCTTCAGCCGGCGCGAGAAAGACGAATGGAACGGTCGGCAGATCGGTCGGCACCCACGAGAGGGAACCGGGCACAAACATGTTCTGGAGGGGGATGCGAAGCCACTGCACCAGCGTATCGGCGTAAAAAAATGTGCCGACAAACACCAGCGCGGTAATGATCACCGCGCGCGTCAGCCGGACCTGGAGCTCCACGAGGTGCTCCATCACCGGCATTTTCTTATCTTCCAGCGGCTTAAAGATCGTGTCTTGCAGCCACTGGTTGAGGGAGTTCAAACCGTCGGACATACGAACCGTTCATCCGATGTCTGGCCGCAACCGCTCGGATACCGAGCGATCACGGCCAGCGTCAGGCCTGTTACTTGGGATTGACTGCGACAAACAAGCTATTGCCCTGCCGACTCAACAGCAGGACAGCCAACTCGTCTTTCTTCAATTTGCTCGATGCTTTCTGGTAGTCATCAAGGGTCTTCACGACTTCGTGGTTCACTTCCTGAATCACGTCGCCGCGCTGCAGCCCCGCCGCTTCCGCAGCACCGCCAGGTTCGACCGACGTCACGACCACACCGGTCATCTTCGCCGGGATATTCAATTGACTCATCGTGGCTGCATCTAATGCCTGAACCCGGATAGAGGCCAGGACATTATCCGGCAACTTCGCCGTCTCGACCGGCTCCTTGGGAGCCGTGGGCTCCTTCTTCGCCAACATTTCATCCGTCGGCCGCTCCGCCACCTTCACGGAGATGGTCTGCTCCTTGCCATCTCGCAATACTTTGACCTGCGCATCCTTGCCGACCATCGTTCGTGCGACGAGATTTCGCAACTGACTCACGTTTTGCACTTCTTTTCCGTTGAACGCGATCACCACATCGCCGCGCTTCATACCCGCAGCATGGGACGGGCCGTTCTCATTCACATCGCTGATCAGGACCCCTTTGCGCTGCTCAGGCAACTTGAACGACTTGGCCAAAGCCGGCGTGATCTCTTGAATGGCGACGCCCATCCAACCACGCACGACTTTTCCGGTCTTCTGCAGGCTATCGACGATGTCCAGAGCAATACTGCTGGGAATGGCAAACCCAATCCCCTCCGATCCGCC
>JAUXQT010000037.1 GCA_030682135.1 Nitrospirota bacterium
GGATGGATCGGCAGCGGCCTCATTTTAATAGCGGTGGTGGTGGGCTCGCTTGGCAGCGGTTCAAAAGCGCCATTGCCCGTCGCTGCCTCGGTCTAGCCGGTCTAGTATATCGGAGGAGTCAGATGGCACAAAAGTTCGGCAATGGGCGCTGGGTGCAGGAAGGGTTTCTGGACAATCGCGTCGAGGGAACGATCGTGGGGCGGATCTTGTTTGCCGTGATCGGTCCAGTCGATGTGTATTTGCGTGGAAATTTTAAACCCGATATCGCGGGGCAGGTCATTCAGTTTCGGAATCCCCGGTTCGAGGACGAGGATCTTGCCGGGCAGATCATCGGGGACATGGAAAATCCACAAATCGGGACGGTGAACCTGATCTCGTTCGACCCCCACCCGAATCTCGCGCCGCATCCCTACATCGAATGGTTTTCGGCGAGGAAGAACCATTACCGGATTGAACTTGAACCGGCAGAGGCTTGGATTGTGCCGGCATCGGATTTGAGTGAAATTGATCCGATCAGTCGAACGATTCGTGAAGCCCTAACCGGGTTGGCGATCGAGAGGCCAACGCAGGAACCGACGGAGTGGGTGTAGCGGACTAGAGATCGTCGCTCGTTTCTCGTGAAGCGTATTTCGTGTCGGACGACGTGGTAGCCTTCATGCGAGAGACGAACGACGTTTCACGAACGACGATTCAGAACTACACCGCGATGGCGTCCTGCTTGCTCTTTCCCTCACGGACGTAGATCGGCACATCCTTGATATCCCACACCAGCCCGACCCCTTCCATCGCTTTCAGGCAGTAGTAGGTCATATCGACTTCCCACCAATAGAAGCCTTGGCGGGTGGATGCGGGATAGTAGTGGTGATTGTTGTGCCAGCCCTCTCCCATGGTGATCAGCGCAAGAATGAAATTGTTGCGGCTGGTGTCTCCGGTCTCGTACCGCTGGGAGCCGTAGACGTGAGAAAGGGAGTTGATGGTGCAGGTGCCGTGGATGAGCACAACCGTCGAGACGAAGAAGCCCCAGATCAACATCTGGGGGCCATTCGTGCCGAGACTTGGCGCATAGGCTTCGAGCAGTTTCCCCAATCCGAACATGCCGAACCCGGCGAGGGTGGGGACGAGGATGTCGAATCGATCCAGGAAGCGGAGTTCGGGGAACTTCGCAAAATCCGCAATGTTCTTTAAGCGAGGGGCAAAGTGCGTCTGTGACGTGAACCAGCCCATATGCGACCAGAGAAATCCCCCGTGAAGAGGGGAATGCACGTCATCCGGTGTGTCCGATGCGATGTGGTGATGGCGATGGTGCCCGGCCCACCAGAGCGGACCGCGCTGGGCGCAGGAGCCTCCCAGGACCGCAAAGGCGAACTGGCAGGCGCGGGAGGTCTTGAAGGTGCGATGCGAAAAGTACCGGTGGTACCAGCCGGTGATGGCGAACATGCGCACGAAATAAAAGGCTGTGGCGACGGCGACCGCGGTCCAGCTCCATCCCACCCAGATAATGCCGAGACACATGACATGGACCGCGATGAGCGGGATGCAACGAATCCAGTCCATCTTTGGCGGCCCTTCGACCTTCATGTCTTCAATGCCGGCCCAGGAGTCGAACCAGCGGAGGACGGTGAGTTTGAGATTCTGGGCTTTACTGGGCTGTAGGGCTGTTACGTCGGACATTCGCTTACCTCCAAGTCAGGGGGCGATGCTTTACTGGGACGTGGTACGTGGGACGGGTCCCCCGGTAAGGCTGTGTGAGATCGCGGCGCGTTGAAAATTACTCGTCAGGCAGGCCGCAGATACTGGAGTGCAACGACTACGGCTTCGGTCCTCCAGCGGTGCAAGAACGAGTCATTATACACAGAACCCTTTGAAAAGTGAAACAAGGCGTCAGCGGCAGCATGAATCTTCCCTTGTATTCTAACGGAATCAGAGGGGTTGTCTACTGTTTACGCAGACGCGATGTCACCATCACCACTTGTCACGGCATGCGTTTTATTGCGAATTGACACCCTCGCCCCCTCGTCTCTAGAATGCAAAAATGATGAATGATCGTTTCCTCAAAGCGTGCCGGCGTGAACCGGTTGATTGTACGCCGGTCTGGTTCATGCGCCAGGCAGGCCGGTATATGGCAGAATATCGTGCGCTTCGCGCGAAACATTCGATGCTGGAGTTGTGCAAGACGCCGGAGTTGGCGGCGCAGGTCACGATGCAGCCGATCGATCGTTTCCCGCTCGATGCGGCCATTATCTTCGCCGACATCCTGTTGCCCCTTGAACCGATGGGCCTCAATTTAGAGTTTGCGGAAGGCGAGGGGCCGGTCATCCACAATCCGGTGCGAAATCAGGCGGATGTGGAGCGGCTCAAAGTGATCGACGGAGATGAACTGGAGTATGTGGCGGAAGCCATCCGTCAGGCGCGCCGCGCATTGAATGGGCGTGTGCCGTTGATCGGGTTTGCCGGGGCTCCGTTCACGCTCGCGAGCTATGCCATCGAGGGCGGGAGTTCGAGAAACTATCTCCTCACCAAACAGATGATGTATAGCGAACCCAAGATCTGGCATCAGCTCATGGACAAGTTTGCGCGGGTGATTACCGGGTATCTGCGGCGGCAAATCAAGGCTGGCGCGCAGGTGATTCAGCTGTTCGACAGTTGGGTAGGGTGTCTCTCTATCGGCGACTACGAAGAATATGTGATGCCGCATGTTCAATTGATTTTTGAAGGGCTGAAGCGGGAAGGCGTGCCGATGATCCATTTCGGCACGGGTACCTCGGCGATGCTTCCTCAGATGCGGAAAGCGGGCGGTGATGTGATCGGGGTCGATTGGCGCATCCATCTCGATGAGGCCTGGGCCATGGTGGGGCACGATGTCGCGGTGCAGGGGAACCTCGATCCCTTAGCGCTCTATGCGCCGTTGCCTGAAATCGAACGCCGCGTAGCCGATATTTTGCGCAGAGCCGGCGGACGGCCCGGCCATATCTTTAATTTGGGCCATGGAATCTTGCCGACGACTCCGATCGAGCATGTGGCCGCCACCATCGATATGGTGCACAAGCTTAGCCAACGATAATGCCAAGAGCATATGGCGTATGGCTGATGGTGGGAGTTAGATGCAGTAGGTTTCATCGTTCGTCTGACCATACGCTATAAGCCATAAGCTATTTCCTCTGGGTGAACATAATGTCGGATTCGAAGAAGCCTACTGCCGTGCTTCTGATGGCGATGGGTGGGCCGGATAGTTTGGAGAACGTAGAGCCCTTCCTGCTGGATGTGCGGGGCGGTCGTCCCACGCCACCCGAACTGGTCGAAGAAATTCGGGAGCGGTATCGAGCCACGGGCGGGAAGTCCCCGGCGGTTGGAATTTCTAAGGACGTGGCCAAGAAACTCGAACAGCGATTGAACGAGGCCGGTGGCGACCGCTATCGCGTCTACGTCGGTTTGCGGCATTGGCATCCCTTTATCAAGGAGACCTATGCCGACCTGTTGGTCGATGGGCCGCAACAGATCATCGGACTTTGTCTGGCGCCGCAACAGTCCTCGCTGAGTACCGGAGCCTATCGGAAAAAAGTCGAAGAGGCACAGGCTGCGCTGCAGGGTGACGCACCGGTGAGTTATGTCGGCAGTTGGCATCGGCATCCCGGGCTGATTGCGGGAATCGTTGAAAATATCCGGCAGGCGTTGCTGAAGTTTCCTGCCGATGTGCGAGCGACGGTCCCGGTGCTCTTTACGGCCCATAGCCTTCCCGAGCGTATCGTCGCGATGAAGGATCCCTATCCCGACGAGGTCAAGGGCACGGTCGATGCCGTCAAGGCGTTGCTGGGAACCCAGCCGACGCGATTTGCCTATCAGAGCCAGGGACGGTCGAGCGAACCCTGGCTGGGGCCGACGGTGGAGTCGGCTGTGGACGAGCTGGCGCGTGAGGGCCACCGGCAGGTATTGGTCGCGCCGATCGGCTTTCTCTGCGACCATGTGGAAACGCTCTACGATATCGATATCGAATTGAAACAGTATGCGGCTGGTCGTGGCCTCCAACTTGAGCGCATCGCCATGCTTAACGATTCGCCCGCCCTCATCGATACGCTCGCCTCGGTGCTCAAGGCACACGAATCATCCCACTGCAGTATCTCGTGACGACTCCTCGTACAGTGGCAGTCATCGGTGGAGGGATCTCAGGCCTTTCGACGGCCTATGCCCTTCATGAAAAAGCGGCGGCCGTCGGTATTCCGATTCGTTGTACGGTGGTGGATGCCTCTTCGGATTGGGGAGGCAAGATCGTTACTCATCGGATTGGCGATCTCGTCACGGAAGCAGGTCCTGATTCCTTCCTGTCTCAGAAAACGGCAGCCATCGAACTCTGCGCCAAGTTGGGGCTGACCGATCAGCTCATCAATACCAATGAGACCAGCAAGAGGGCCTGTGTGTTCTCGCAGGGCCGTCTGCGCGAACTTCCAGAAGGATTGGTCGTGATCTCGCCCAATCAATTGGGGCCCTTTCTCCGAAGCGGTCTGCTGAGTTGGTCCGGGCTCGCGAGGATGGGGTTGGATCTGGCCATGCCGGGGAAGCGTTCACCGGATGATGAATCGCTGGCATCGTTCTTCCGGCGGCGGATGGGCCGACAGGCCTTCGAGCGGATGCTCGAGCCCTTGATGGCCGGTATCTATGCCGGCGATGCGGAGCAGATGAGTGTGCAGGCAACGTTCCCGCGTTTTGTCGAGTTGGAGCAACAGTATGGCAGTGTGATTCGCGGGATGATGACGGCCAGGAAGGCCGGCTCCTCGGCCAGGCCTGCCGGTCCGAAGCGCACGATGTTCGTGAGTCTCAAGAACGGGCTGTCCGATTTGGTCACGGCCCTGGTGGCTCGACTGACGGAGCAGGGCGTGACGCTGAGGGGCGGCTGTGCGGTCGAGGCCCTTCGCGTGCGGTCCCATCAGCTCGGCCGTTGGATGTACGATGTCATTCTCAACGACGGCTCGGCCCTGTCCGTGGACAGTCTCGTCCTGGCCACTCCGGCCTATGTCTCTGCGGAGCTGGTGCGTCCGCTGACGCCGATTGCCGGCGGGTTGCTGGACATGATTCCCTATGCCTCCACGGCAACGATTGCGATGGCCTATCCTCGTGCAGCGGTCTCCGGCTCGGCCGAAGGGTTTGGCTTTGTCGTGCCGCGAGCTGAAGGCCGGGATCTCATTGCGGCGACCTGGACTTCCCTCAAGTGGCCCCATCGCGCTCCGTCGGACCAGTTGCTGGTCCGCTGTTACGTCGGCGGCGTTGGGCGAGAGGCGATTTTACAATTGGACGACCAGGCGTTGGTGGCGCGGGTCAGGGAAGAGTTGGCCAGTATGTGCGGTGTGACGGCGAACCCAGGGTATGTGGAAGTGAATCGCTGGATGAAGGCCATGCCGCAGTATACGTTGGGACATCTCGACCGGCTCAATCAGATCGAGGGGGCCCTCAGCCGTTATGGGGGCCTGGTGCTTACCGGCGCCGGCTATCGAGGCGTCGGAATTCCGGACTGTATCCGTGACGGGGCGATTGCGGCCGATCGGGTCGTGCGTTATCTGTCCGGAGAACGACCGTCATAAGAAACGAGGACACA
>JAUXQT010000053.1 GCA_030682135.1 Nitrospirota bacterium
ATGGGCTACGGGCCATCGGAGGGTGGGGGCGCCCCACAAAAAGGCTCTCGAAACAGCGGCTGCCCACCGAATTCGCCCTGGGGATCACCCCAAGAGCAGATTTCCGAGTGGAAACGTGAATTAATCAGACCTTCCCTAGAAGAAATGGTACTTCGTCATGGGCCTTATCCAAACGGGTTTACGCATGACATTTTGCATTTGGAGCCATTCCCTGACCTAGTTGGAGAACTTGGCACAAAGGCGGCAAGCGTCCTCGCGTCAAGGGGTTTGCGATCCGACGATGTATTCATCAAGTTCGGAAAAGCTAAACACATGAGGTCTCTTGTCGAAAGAGGAACTTTGCGCGTTCAGTCCGCAAGCTACTACGCCACGCCAGACCACAATGGCGCGATAAGAGATGACGAGCTTTCCTTGCCCCTTTCCCTAGCTTTATCTCGTGATGACATCATCAAAATTGTTCTCAATCCGCAAGATGTACCGGATGGGCCTATTGAGCAACGCCTCGATGTTACTTACAACGCCGGTACCGACTATTGGCTGTATTGCGTAACTAGCGCAGTCGAGCCCCGGCTGTTCGTAGATTTTCAGGCCGACTCGTGTGTCATCATTAAGGATAAAGATCACTTCCAGCGCCTCCTTACGCCACAGAGCGCCGCCAAACTTCCAAATACTAGCCATCGTCACGGGAAGGTCGTCTATATCGACCCACTACGACCTTCGACTGCGAGTATTGACGTCCCAATGTCAAAGCATTTCCGGTACGAGTTTCAGCGCGAGTACCGCTTTGTATGGAGGCCCGTAAAGCCGATGGCTAACCTGCCATATGTAGAGCTTGAACTTGGTTGTCTCGAAGGTATTGCGGAACTGGTTGTTCTCTAATGGCGGCGCGATGGCTGAGTTCTCATTCCACAGGACCTCTGCGAAAATCCGCGCAGGCCGGTGAATTCAAACGTTATGTGCCACACTGCTATGCATCGGCTGTGAGGTAGAGTAATGGAAAAATCAGAGTACGAAGAGAGATTCGCAAGAATGGATCAATGGTGGGAGACGGTCAGGGCTGAACTGGTAGCAATTATTTCAGAGAGCCCTCCGAGAATCATTTACCACTACACAGATATAGATGGCCTTCTTGGTATGATTCTAACGGGCAAAATATGGGCTACACATGTTTCAAGGCTAAACGACTCTAGCGAATACCATCATGGAATGAAAATCGTAGCTGATTGCGTTCGCAATGCCATGCCAGCTTCCTCAAAGCCGTTGGTTGAAAAAATTATTTCGGAATTCAAGCGAGTCGAGACATATGTAGTCAGCTACTCAACTAAACACGACTTGCTTAGCCAGTGGAGAAGCTATTCAGGGGGAAAGGTAGGGTACTGTTTGGGGATGGCCACAGACGGAATAGCCACATTAAACGATTCAACACCACTGCTTGAGCCTGTTATTTACAAAGATAGTCTGGCACAACAGGTAATTTCCAAGATGGTTAACCGCGTTGATGAATATTTGCAAAATAACAAATTTGGAGATGTGGAGGTTGGCTTTCTACTAGGAAGTGTCGGAGGCACACTTGCGAATCTCGCATGTACGATAAAGCATCCAAAGTTTGAAGAAGAAAATGAATACAGGCAGTTTTATCAACCAGGTGCTACTTCTTTGCAGCTTGAGCAAAATTTCCGCAACGGCCGGTTTGGGTTGACACCTTATGTGGAAGTCCCTTTCATAGAGGAGAGCAGGCTTCCTTTAAGGTCCGTCACAATTGGCCCTTGTCAAGATGCAGATCCGGAGATTTATATAGTCAAAACGCTTCTTGAGAAATACTCATATCTGAATGTTGAAGTCCTCGTATCTGAAATTCCCCTCAGGGCTTAGTCATGGAAGCACATAGCAAGCCCATTAAAACGGACGCAATAGACTTCGCGAATTTGCGCATGGCTTCGCTGTTTTATGTGCAAATGCCGCTTCGCCATTGCGCCGTTTATGGGAGCGTTAGCTGTTCTGAGCCATCTTGTCGGGAGAGAATCTCCTTGGTTTAGGTGTTACAGGTCTCTGCCTTGCGAACCAACGTGATCGTTTAAGCCGAATCCGAGTGAGATTTTCACCTTCCTAGCTTACTCAAAGAAGCGTACATAACCATCTAAACTGGGGGTTTTGGCCTTGATATGGAGCGATGTGGATTAAGCTTTCGACGATTCACACGAGTGGCGCAACAGGCGAGTATTTCCGCAGGACACTCAAAAAGCCCGTCCAGCAAGGCCGCAGCCGATGAACGCACCGGAGGCGTAGCCTTGGGCTACGTTGAGGATGCGTTCGAGGGGAGAACGAAGCTGGCGGGGTTTTTCAGCGTCCTGCGATATTAAGCTGGGCGGCGTGCCGGTGGCCGGCGTCCGCGTCCTCGATAGGACGGTCCACGGCTGAGACCTGGGAGACGGATGGTGACGGTGGTGCCTTCGCCTGGCGCGCTGCCGATGGCAATGGAGCCGCCATGTTCTTCGACGATCTTTTTCACCGTAGCAAGGCCTAAGCCGGTACCGGCTCGCTTGGTGGTGAAGAAGGGCTCGAACACCTTGTCGACGATTTCAGCGGGAATCGGGGCCCCGTCGTTCTTGATGAGGATCTGGTCTTCCACGCCACGTCCTGCGCGATGCTGGGTGACCTGAATGTGGAGATGGCCGCCTGGACTCATCGCCTCACCCGCATTCTTGAAAATACTGAGAAAGACTTGCTGGAGTTTGGATTCGTCGCCACGGACCGGCGCGATCATCGTCGCATAGTCCTTGGTGACCTGAATTCTGGTGACTTCGAGGTCGGTGGCGACCACGGTGAGCGCGCTCTCGATGACTTCGGGGATGCGGAGGAGTCGTCGATTCAGCTCAAGCGGTTTCGCAAAGTCTAAAATCTCATTCAGGATGGCTTCGACGCGGATCAAATCGCGCATCGCATTCTCGACGCGCGTCTGGGGGTCGAAGTCGAGGATGCCTTCACCCGTGACTTCTTCCAGTTGGGCGCGGATCGAGGCGAGCGGCTCCCGCACTTCTGTGGCCAGGAACATGCTGAATTCGCCGATGGCGGCCTGCCGCTCTTGCTTTCTAATGATGGGTTCCGAGGGCCCAGGGGCAATGGCCACTCCCGGTGCGCCTTCCGCGCCCGTGGTTGGGGCCACGCTGATTGGCGCCGGTGCCGGAGCCTGAAGAATGTCCGCGATTTTGACGATAGTGGGCTCAAGCGTGCGGGCATCCGTCTGCTGGTAGCGTCCGGCTTCTTTCGAGGCCAGCGTAATGGTTCCGCCCACTTGTCCCCGGACGAAGAACGGGACGACGAGGGAGGAGAGCAGCCGGTCTTTGAACAGATATTTGTGATCGAGGAAGCGCCCCTGTGTGGAGGCGAGATCGTGATCCACGCGCGGCTTCCGATGGCGGACCGCCCACCCGGAGGCTGAGCTGTCGAGCGTGAGGCGGTGGCCCGGTTTCAGATCTTTCTTGCTGTCCTTCTGTTCGCTCTTCAGGTCGCCGGCCATGCCCAGGACTTCCACATTGCCCGCCAGGGGATCGTAGTGGCAGGCCCAGATGCGATCGTAGGCGACGTATTGGTTCGCTTCCGTCAAGACGGCAATAATCTTGTCTTGGAGTTCCGGTGTCAGCTGTGAGACCGGCGCCGCAAACATTTCTACTGGAGACGGTGGCGGAGGGACCGGCTCATGCGCGACATAGGGGCGGCTGAGCACGACATTCATATCGAACAGGCCTTCGCGATCCAGCGCTTTGGTGACCTCGTCGCTGGCCTGCTCCATCAAGGCTTTTTCTTTTTTCGCAAACGTGGCGCTCTCTTTCCGTCCGATAACCAGAAAGCCGTACGTCCGGTTTTTATGCCGCAGGGCCACTGCAAGCATCGATTTCGCGCCGGGGGTGATCAAGCGGAGGCGTATCGTGCGTCCGTCTTCCTGATCCCTTGAGGGAGAGGCGGCGGCAATCGCGGGAGCCGAGAGCGTCCGGAGGATCGCTTGTGTATCGCGAGGGGTAAAGCCTCGCGCGGCATGGCCGACCAGCGGGCCTTGGTCCCGGTGGAACACGGCGGCGAGCGCGGCGTCGACCGGCAGGTCGTTGAGCACGGACGTCAAAGTTCGCTGGAGGTGCGTCTCGGGAATTGGTTTGCTGTGTGGAGCTGTGGGTGTCATTCGTGAGTTAGGGTGGTCAAGCGGCCGCATTGTAACAACGCGCGACAAGCAATTCAATGAACATCCGGTTGATTTGGTTTATTTTGTTTATTTGGCTCATCTGGTTCCTCTTCTTCAACCAGACAAACGAGACAAACCAAATAACGGACTTCCCTATTCTTCTGGATTAATGATCTTTGGCGGACGTTGCTGGAATGTCTGCTGCGGCTCGGGCAGGCGTGGCCCAGAGGTCGTGGCGTTGAGGATCGTGGTCACGAGGCTGATCACGACCGCGCCGCCGACTGCCGGCCAAAATCCCGCAACGGTAAATCCTTTCACCAGATAGGCGGTGAATTCGAGGAGCAGCGCATTGACCACGATGAGAAAGAGCCCCAGCGAGAGGACGATCAAGGGCAGGGTCAGCACAAAGAGGATGGGCCGGACCAAGACGTTCAGAAACGTGAGCACGAGCATCGCGGCGATCCCGGCAGGGAGCGAGTCCATTTCAAGGCCCGGCACGATCATCACGGCCAGGAATACCGCGATGCCGGTGATCAGGATGCGACCGGCGGCTGCGCGAATGCCGCCGTTCAAGTAATAGTTATTGAGCTCCCGTGTCACGTGAAGCTGCTGCATCGTTCACCCTACTGAACCTGAATGGGTTGTACGGGGGCCGGTACGCGTGTGGCGGATGAGAAATGGACTTCGGTGGCCCGCAACACTTTTTCATCCTTTGTGGCCTCGATCACGACACGATCCCCGACGACCGGCAGGTTCGTGCCCTTCAGATTGCCCTTTTCCTTGAACCGGGTCTGTTTGTTCACCTGCACGTCCACGGTTTTCCCTTTGGGGGTTTTAACCTCGACATGGGTCGCGTCGATGGCCGTGACGGTGCCGAGGACATGTTGGCCGGTGCCGTGGGCGAAGGCCGTGGTGGCCATGAAGCTGAACAGACACACAAGAATACTACGGTACATCATGATGGCTCAGTCCTTTGTCCTGGAAGATAAATCTCAGTGGTGATGCCCACTTTCCGGTTGTTGTGCGGCACGGTCGTCTCCCTGGAGGAATTGGTCGAAGGCGGCTTCCTCCTCCAGCTCTTGTTTCGTCTTGGGATTCAGCCCCTTCATCTGATCGAGTTCTTCCTGGGTCAGTTGCGGGAGATGGCGGATGAAGTGAACCAGCTTCCAACTGTCCATATCTTTACTCGGGTCGCCTTCTCCCCAGGCCGGCATCGCGGTAAAACGAATGCCGTTGTGGATGACCCAGAAGAGTTCGCCGTCCGACATCGATTGGGTGTCGGCTAATCGGAGGTCCGGCGCTTTGGGGTACACATTCTTCCCGATGGGTGTCTGGCCGCTCCCGTCGTTGGCATGGCAGCCGGCGCAATGGTCGGCGAAGTGGGCCAGCCCTTCCTTCAAGAGGTCGGGGCTGAACGGGACCGGGTTAGGGCTGTTCCGTTGTTCAAGGGGGATGGCCAGATGGCGAATCTGGCGGGCCAGAAACACCTCGATCGCATGGGGCTCCGTTTTCGCACTAAAGCCGGTGGTGAACAATTGGTAGCCGAGCCAGCCAAAGGTGCCGACAACTGCGAGGCCCAGGACGATGACAAGGATGATCAGCTTCGTTCTCATAGCAACAGCCATTTACTATACAAAGTCTTGCATCCGATTGCCACCGGCTCATGCGGTCGGGGAGGCGCTTTGCGATCGTGCGAGGCGACGCATCAGCAGGATGAGGATGGGCAGATGCATCAGCAGCCCACTCATCCCCATGATGGGTTCGCCGATCCAAAAGGTCATGCCGAGGTTAAAGACCAGGACCCCATAGTACAGGCCGACGCCCAATAAAAGTTGAGGCGTGCTCCCCTGTGACGGCGCGAGCGCGGGAAGTCGGCGCTCAAGCGGAAAATAAACCGCGAGGGAGATGAGCCCGACGACGGCCCATCCGGCATAGTTCGCGGCCGGTACGCCGAAGTGCCAGCCGGGATCGGGATAGAAATAAATCTTGCCGAGGAACCAGCGATCGCCGCGGAGCGCCACCGGGTCGATCACCATGTCGATGAAGGCGAACAGGCAGGCGGTCAGGATCAGCACGGACCACCTGGTCCTGGCTGCGAGGTCGAAGCGCAGCGACGTTAGTAGGGGTTGCGCGGCGGGTGAGGACTGCTCGATGGGGAGAAGGAGACAGAGCGCGACGCAGTAGGCGGCGTAGAGGAGAAAGCTGAACGAGATCGAGTCCATGAATGGAATGTTGGAGAAGTAGAGCTCCTGCCCCAGCGTCGAGCCATTGTAATGGTACCAGCCGAAGGGAATGCCGTTGCGTGTGGACGAATACTCGCAGACGAAGGCCGTGGCCCAGCTAATCAGCCAGAACCGCCAGGTCCTGGGCCAGCCGATCAGCTGGCTCGCAGCAAAGAGAAATGCCGCCAGAAAGACGAAGACGTAGGGGCGGAAGAGGATGGTCTTGAGGAACAGAGTCAGGAGGTCCATAGGTCAGGTGATGAGTGATGAGTGATAGGTGATGAGACGGAGGCGATAGCGCAGGATCGCACCTGCGGCAACAAGTGATCCGTCAAGTTTTCTTCAGACGCATCACTCATCACGTCCGATCACGCGTACTTGTGATTCCGGAACCACTGCACCGCTTTCTCCAGCGCCACTTCCGGTGGTGTTTGCGGGATGCCGAGCTCTCTGATCGCTTTGCTGCAGTCATAGTGCATTTTGTACTTGGCCATCTTCACGCCTTCGAGCGGAATGCGCGGTTGCTGGCCCGTGATGTTCGACAGCCATTGGTTCAGGTAGGCCAGCGGAAGGATTGCCAGCCGGGGGAGCTTGATCGTGGGCGCCTTCACGCCGGTCAGGCGGCTCAAGATCTCGAAGACTTCACGCAGCATCAAGTTCTTGTTGCCTAGGATGTAGCGCTCGCCGATCCGGCCCTTCTCCATCGCCAGCAGATGGCCGACTGCCACGTCATCCACATCCACGATGTTCATCCCGGTTTCGATATAGGCCGGCATGCGGCCTTTCATGAAGTCCACGATGACCTGCCCTGTCGGAGTCGGCTTCACGTCGCCCGCGCCAACCGGGGCGCTGGGGTTCACGATGACGACTGGAAGGCCCGCCTTCGCGAGCTTCACGACCTCCTGCTCTGCCAGGTACTTCGACCGTTTGTAGTGGCCGGCCATCTGTTCGAGCGAGACGGGGGTTTCTTCCGTGCCGAGCCCTCCGCCGGGCGGAAGGCCAATGGCGCCGATGGTGCTGCAGTAGACGATCCGCTCGGTGCCGACGTCGCGGGCCGCTTCCAGCAGATTCTTCGTGCCGGTGACGTTCACGTCATAGAAAATCGAAGGATCTTTGGCCCAGAGCGCATAGTGCGCCGCTACATGGTAGAGCTGCTGGCAACCGGTGAGCGCTTTGCGCAGCGAGGCCTGATCGCGCAGATCGCCCTCGACCAGCTCGACGGTCAGCCCTTGAAGATTCTGGAGGTCGGATCCGGCACGGGCCAGGACGCGGACGTCGACACCGCGTTGGACCAGCGCGCGTACAACGGCACCTCCGATAAACCCGGTCGCGCCTGTGACGAGAGCTTTCATCGATTGTTCGCGGGTGAGAGGCTAGGGGCAAGAGGCAAGGGGTGATGAGTGAATGGAATTCTTCTTTTGCCCATAGCCCCTGGTCTCGTGCCCCTTGCCACGCGCCGCTAGGAGCGGCGCGACGTGATATAGCGCGCGATCTCGCGGAGCGGGTCGGCAGCTGGGCCGAACGACGACAGCCGCTCGATCGCCCGGTCGACGCACTCGTCGGCCAGCTTCTTGGCCCCGTCCACCCCGTAGAACGTCGGATAGGTTTTCTTGCCCCGCTCGGCGTCGGTGTTCGGGTTCTTGCCGAGCTCCTCGCGGGTGCCGGTCACATTGAGCACGTCGTCGGCAATCTGAAACGCGAGGCCGATGTCTTCCGCATAACCGGTCAAGTTGGCCAGTTGGGGTTCCGTCGCGCCTGCGG
The DNA here is from genome assembly GCA_030682135.1 of Nitrospirota bacterium. GTDB lineage: Bacteria > Nitrospirota > Nitrospiria > Nitrospirales > Nitrospiraceae > Palsa-1315. The sequence continues at coordinate 8,158 of JAUXQT010000053.1, forward strand.
CAATGGCGCCCATGCGCACGGCGGCACGCATCAACATGCCGGTTTTATGCTTGTGAATGTTTTGCAATGTCGCGAGGTCGATGTCTTTGTTCTCAGCCTGGATATCGAAGACCTGGCCGCCAACCATGCCGAGATTGCCTGAGCCGTAGGCCAGTTCCTGAATCAAACGGACTTGCCGCACGGGGTCGCAGCCTTTCATGAGGTCCGGTCGGCTGCAGAGATCGAAGGCCATGGTGAGCAACGCATCGCCGGCCAGGATCGCCATCGCATCGCCATAGACCTTGTGATTCGTCGGTTTCCCGCGGCGGAAGTCGTCGTTGTCCATCGCCGGCAGGTCGTCGTGGATCAGCGAATAGGTGTGGATGAATTCCAGCGAGCAGGCCACGGCCATCAAGCCTGGCGGGGTGGTTCCGAGTGCTTCGGCCGCTGCAATCGTCAGGATCGGGCGGATCCGTTTGCCGCCGGCCATGAGGCTGTACCTCATGCTTTCGTGCAATGTGGTCGGTGGCGTCGTGGCCTGGGGGCTCACCTGATCGAGAAATCGATCGACTTCAATCCGCTTCTGTTCGAGATAGTCCTTAATGTTCATGGGGATAAGATGCGAGTTGTGATGACTGTCGTGAACCGGCGCGGAGAGTACCAAACAGGTCGGAGGCTGTCAAACGGCGGGGAGAGGGCAGCCTAGTCGTCCTCCTGCTCGCGGAACGCGCACGATAGGAATGTGCTCGTTCGACGCGCGCAATCGAGGATCGACCAGGCTACCTTTGAGGGAATAAATAGGGATTGAGCGGGTGCGTGCAGTGGGGAGTCCACCAGGCCAGCCATGCCTCGCGCGTCACTGTCCATGGACGCGCTCACGACATCAAAGTAAGACCGAACCACCAATCGTATCGCCGATGAATTTCATTTTAAACGCGAAAAATAGAATGTTCCTGATTTTTCTCACAGGGAGTGGCGGGCACCGCGGCGAGAAAAGACTCCCGATCCCCCTTGTTTATTTCTCGTGGTATTCCTTTGTCTCAGCATCAAAGTGCCAACCGGCCATTTCCAAACTGGCATGGAACTTCAATCCCAATTCAGGCTGAATGAATGTTGCATGCATAAGATCCGTTAGCACATCGGTCAAGTTGGCGCTTGGGTCATAGGGATCGCCGAATTGGAGTGCGTATCTCTCAAGAATTTCTCTCCCACGTTCCGCTCGCTCTTCGTTGGTTGGCATATGCCCCTCCATTAAGTCGGCGCCCAATTATTTTTACTGCCCCCTAAGAACACTGAATTCTTGAAACAGGCGAACCGGGAGGGATACTCCGAATCTCCATTCGATGGACATCGGTTTTTCTCCTTCTGCCTTTTCGATCGTTATTGGACCACAAGCCTGATAGGAATCCCCTTTGCTTCGGCGGACGAAGAGCTGGAATGACCAGCCGTTGTCGGGGCTCTCAAGGTAACGCCGACCGGCTGGCGTATCAGGTCCGGCTGAATTCTGGCTCTGCCAGTGAAAGCGTTCGGTGCTGATAGCGTAGTCACGGTAAGCAATGCGGTCATGGAAGCCCTCTGACTTATCGAGCGTGACAAAGAGTAGTTCCACCTTCCGATTTTGCAGTGCAAGTACCCCAGCTTGGAAGGGAGTTCTTCGCTCTGCGGTTAGCCAACCGACTGCGGTCAGGATTTCACGAATGCCGTAGCTTGCGTGAAGGCACAATGGGACGTCTGATAGCCCCGGCACCGGGCGAAAGCGCAGGTTGCTTCTTGCCTGAAGAACTCCACCTAGTTCGCCAAGTTCAGTATAGATCTCTGGTGTCTGCGAGAGTCGGGTGAGGAATGCTTCTCCACCGCCTGTTTGGTGATGTTGGCCGTCCACCTGATATGCGAGCATTTGAAGTCTGCACCGCTCGCGGTTAGTGAGGATTTGGTAGTGCACGGCGGGCTCGCTGATGCGCATGAGAAGGTGTATTTGTTCAGGGTCGTTATAGTGCAACAAGTCTGGGAAGCGGTGGCCGAAATATTCGTCCTCCGGACCTTCAGTCGTGGACAGCAGCCCCGCGTCGCGGCGTAAAGCGGTCCACCCGCTACGGCCTTGGCGACGATACAGTTCATCTAGTTGCACGGCTTGCTCATGCAGGAATTCTGCAAGTCGAACAGTCGCTCGTCCGCGTAATGCAACATAGCTCTGAAGCTCGCTGCGGAGCCGCCGCCACGATTGGTTCATGGCTGTCCGCAGGCTCCGGAGGATTTGCTCTTTAGTCAATTGCTGCAGCTGAATATGGCAGCCTGCAGGAAGGGAACTGAATCCCTTGTCCACCGCGTCAATCATCTGGCTGCGCGAAAGACCGCTAATTGTTGAAATCAGACGGTCAAACCGAAAATCTGCACGGTATCGGCCGACAAAGTCCAAAACAAGGCAGCTTTGTTTGCCTTCATGAAGGCGAAGGCCACGTCCTATCTGCTGTTGAAAGAGCACCGGGCTTTGCGTAGGACGCAACAGAAGCAGCGTGTCAACCGAAGGCAGGTCAACGCCTTCATTGTAAAGATCACAAGTTACAAGCGCGCACAGTTCCCCTCGCGCTAAACGTGTTGGTGCTTGGCGACGAACATCTGCATCCGTCGAGCCAACTATGCAGAGCGAAGGCAGCCCAGCTTGGTTGAACTTCCGCGTCATGAACTCGGCGTGTGCCACGGTCACGCAAAAGACCAGCGCTTTGCTTCGTTTTGGGTCGCCAGTCAGTCGCCTCCATTCGTTGATAACGAGTCTTGCGCGGGTGTCGTTTCCTGTCACAAGGTTGTCGATGGCCTCTCGTTCACCAGGTTTGTCCCAAGGCACTACAGAGAAATCGGTGTCGTCATCGCAGCCGTAATACTCGAACGGGCTGAGTAGTTGGAGGTCGAGTGCATGCCAGAGGCGTAACTCGACGGCAGGCGAGCCATCGGGACGATTGTCGAAGTAAGGGAAGATTGGTTTTCCATCTGAACGTTCCGGTGTGGCCGTGAGACCAAGCAAAACCTTGGGGTGAACTGATTTCACGAACGCATCGAAGCGGTCCGCCGCCAACCGGTGACATTCATCGACAACGACGGTGTGCCAATAATTGGGGCCGCATCTTTCTACGAGGTCGCGCGCGCAAACACTATTGATGGTGGCGAATATGTGGTCGTAGCTCTGCAGTTCAGAGCCATCAGCCATCATTTCACCAAAGGAATGGTCGCGCAGTACCTCGCGATAGGTTCGCCGAGCTTGTGTCAGAATCTCTTTGCGATGCGCAACAAATAATAAACGGGGGCGTCCACCGACAGCTTGGCATGCATTACGGTAATCAAACGCCGCAACCACGGTTTTGCCTGTGCCCGTCGCTGCAACAACAAGGTTGCGAAGCCTGCCATGCTCTCGCTCCAGAGCGAGTTGCTCCAACATGTCCTTCTGATAGTCCTTTGGCTCAAGGTCGAAGAATGTCGTTGTGGCAGAAACCTGATCGCCTGCCTCCCGCTTCAGTGCGCGAGACAACTCAGAGCGGTGCTCAGGATTTGCAGCATCGTAATGCTGGAACTCACCGTCATTCCAGAGAGTCTCGAAGTGCGCCTGCGCGCGAGTAAACAGCCCCGCCTGCCCTTGCTCCGTAAATTTGACAGTCCATTCCAGCCCACCGAGCAGCGCCGAGCCTGACAGATTCGCACTACCGACGTAGGCTGAGCCGAACCTTGTCTTACGGTTAAATATCCATGCCTTTGCGTGGAGACGTGTCCGTCTGCCATCCAGCGAAACTTTGACTTTACAGCCTGGCAGTTGCGCAAAATAATCCAGCGCCTCTATTTCAGTCGCGCCGGTATAGGTGGTGGTGAGGATTCGCAGTCGCGTTCGTGGCTCGCCCGCAGCATTCACGGCTGTGGCCGTCTTGAGAATATCGAACAGCTTTCGAACACCTGCGACTGTGATGAAGCTGACCAAGACGTCCACTTGGTTGCAACAGGCAATCTCACGACGAAGTTCTGTCAGAAGGGAGGGAGAACCTTTACCCGCAGTAAAAAGCCAAGGAATAGCGAGCCCAGTTTCAGGAACTTCCGGTGCAGCTCCGATGCTATGTATAGCCCGGAGTATCTGAGGTGGCTCCACTATCGGGTCCACGCTTTCTGCCGCCTGCTGCCTAAGGTGAACCAGCAGTGCGTTGACGAGAGCCAGCTGTCGCTTTGCTTTCTCTGCTCCATTCCCGTCGAGTTCATCGAGCAGATGTGTCACCTGCCTGCCAAGAGCGTCCGTGATTCGTTCTGATACTTCTTCAGAAGGCAGTGCTGAAACAGTGTGGCAAGATGGATCCCGGAGGCCAGCTATTAACTGCGCCACTGATTCAGTGACAAGCTTGTCGTATAGCCCATCGGGTAGTTGCATTGATGCTAGTGGTATTGCTGAAGGCTTAAGGTGCGACGGAGGCTACTTGAGCATGTTGTCGTCAAGAGACTCGCTCTTGATTTAGACTTCCAAGGAAAATGCGAGAGCAGGCCTTGCGACCATAATATTCATCTGGAAGTCGCAGACTTACCTGATTGGTTTGTCCGAGACCTCCCCCACAGACTAGGTTCCCACTCAACTATTCGCGCCAAAGAATACGCTTTCCCCTTTAGGAAAGCACCCCGCATTTATGGGAAGGGCTGAGCTGGTTGCTTGGCAAATTTGAATTGGTTGCCAATAAGAAAAAGAGGTGGGCAACGGTGTTAAATTCTGCGCCCCTTGCCACTCGCCGCTCGCCTTCGCTATACTCCGCCGCATGAGTATTCGAAAAGGCGGCGGAGACTGGGAGCCGATGCTGTTGGGGATTGAACCCCGCAACTGCAAGGTTTGTCACGAAGGGCTCTACCGCAATAAGACGTTTTTGACTGGCGGATGGTCTCGGTGTGCCTCCTGCGACGAGTTCGTTCATTACAGTTGTCTGGCCAGCGGCAAGGTCTCGTTCCTGAAAGCCCGTCCTCGCCTGTGCAAGGCTTGCCGCGCTGCCCAACAGGGCATCCCCCTTCCTTCGCATTCGCCGAAGGAAGAGGCTCCAACGGCCGTCGGGTCGTGACCCCCAGCTCACAATCAAGTCCGGTGGAAACCCGTCCGGGCTGGCATATCTTTTTTTCCGAATCAGTCCGGTTCGTGCTGGCGCCGCTCATTCTCCTTTTTAGTGGGTTTTTCACCGCGAACTTCATCATCAGTGGCGAATATACCTGGCCGAGGACCAGCCGGACGCTGGCGCTGACATTGACCGTACTGATCCTCTCCCGTGAATTCGTCTATAAGGAACAGCTGTCGCACAACGACTCGCCGGGTCGTGCGCGGTCGGCACTCCTCTATTCCTGTGTGCTGCCCTATCTGCTGGGCGTGGTGGTGATGCTCATCCTATGGGCTCTGTAGCAGGATGCTGAAACAGGTCGCCAGCGTCGTTCTCGCATCGTTCAGACCCTCAACGTACCCTCCGGGTACGCCTCGGGCCTTCACTCGCTGCGGCCTTGCTGAACGGCCTGTTTGAGCATCCTGCGGGATTGTTTGCCCGCTATGTCGCACGGACGGTTCATCTAGGTTCTGCGCGTGAATTGGTTTACGCGGCCTGTTGGTAGGCTGCTTCTGTACGAGGACGGTCTATGGCAGAGATTATTCGTAGCGGGGCCTTTCTCCAACAATGTTGGTCGGTCCATCCGCTCTGTCTGAAGGTCAAGCGTGTTGAGCCGGAGCGCATTGTCGTGCTGACGTGCAGCTCCTGCCGCATGGTGCATCGGGTGACCACCGATGCGGTGACCAGGCAGGATGCGACAGGGGATTCCACGTCGCCTGTCATCGATCCTGCACAGCCGGACGGACTTCCGGCGCTCAAGAACTGTATGGGCACCCATGTGTCTGCCCTGTCAGTCCGGGAGATGGATGTATTTGAGGATGCGTTGTGGGTCCGCTGTGCAGAATGCCGGGCGCAATACGATTTGACGGTCTCCCAGTTCGAAACTCATCAGAAGTAGCCGGCATCCTTCGAGCCGATCGCCTGCGTAGTGATGCCTATGCCCTCTCAATTCACAGAGGAAGAGACGGCCTTACTGGCCGATCAGCACTTCTTTCGTGCCAAGGCGCAGATCATGGCGAAGATGCGTCATTCGCTCTCAGCCACCCATGCTCTGCTGAAAGAAGAGATCTCGTCGGCCGCGCTCGTGACCCCGCCTGGCTTCAATCAGGCGACCTGCCAATTTGTGAAGGGAGAGCATCTCGAATCCTTTCCCTACCAATATCTGGATTTTCCGAAACACTTTCACGACTCGAACGTCTTCGCCTTTCGGACGCTCTTTTGGTGGGGGCACCATGTCGTCTGTGCATTGATGCTGGAGGGGGAGGGGATCAAGGGCCACAAGGCCAGGATCGTGGACCGGTTTCATCAGCTTGCCGGGCAGGGGTTGGAGCTGTCCCTGGCGCCGACTCTGTGGGAATGGAAACGTGGCGAGGGGTATACGTTGCCGATTACCCATGATCGCAAGGCGCAGATTGCCGCCGTGTTGGCCGAACGGTCATTCTTGAAGATCGTCCGTTTCCTGCCGCTCACCGATCCCAGGGTTCAGTCGGGCCACGTGCCGGAATTCAGCCGCGAGACCTTTCGGGCCATCCTGCCGATCGTGACCCGCTAGTTGTGATATTTGTCTATGAATCGCAACTTGGGTAGACTGGGCTCGCTTCAACGGTACGGCAGCCAATCGCAAGGAGGATCAATCGTGATACAGACAAGCGGACGACTGGGCATCGGTATCCTGTGTGCGGCAAGTCTCTTGATGGGAGCCGGTTGTGCTGGGAGCGGGAAAACGTTCTATCTGGATCTGCAGCAGAAACAAGCGGCGGCGCAGTACATGGAGCCGGAGCCGGTCAAGATCGTGATCGAGTCGTTCGAGGATCGGCGGCTGGAGAAAAACAGGCTCGGTCTGCGGACTCATTTATGGGGCGGTGTGACCTACTTCAATGTGGCGGGAGAGCGGCCGGGAGATGTGGTGGCCCAGGCCCTGGCCGATCGTCTGAAGGCGCGGGGATGGAAGGATCGGCCCTGGACGGTGCGGGTCGTATCCAATGGGGCCGCATCGACTGTGAACGATGCCGACATCGTCATCAGCGGGCAGTTGCTCGATTTTTCCGCCAACGCGAAGAGCCGGATTTTCTCTACGGCGATCAACACGAGTAGCAAACTGGTCATCACCGCGAAAAATCTTGGCGACAAAAGTTCGACGACCAGATCGGTCGAGGGGGCGCAGCGCGATACGGTGGTCTGGTTCAGCGAAGAGGATGTGCGAGATCTGATGTCGGCAACGTTGAAGGACGGGATCGATCGGTACCTGGCCGATACGACGATCGAGCAGAAGGCGTTGCGGCCGTTACATTGATGGGTGTGGGGGAAGAGGTGATCCATCGTGCGTGAACGTCGTTGGGAAACGACGACCCCGCTGACCTTTGGACAGGTGCTCGCTGTGGGCGAACGGCTGGCCGCGTTGGGATTGAAGCCGGCAGTGCCGGCCAGAGACGTCATCTGTTATATCGAAGAATGGACGGTCGAGGCTCCTGAGGATTTCGATCAGCTGGACGCCTGGCCCACGGAAGATGAGACGCTGATCCATGTCCGCGAGGGGTGGCGCGGCGACTTCTTTCTCCTGGCCGGGGCCTATCACACCGTATATCAGCGGTATCAGGACGTCGGCACTTATTGCTCGATCAGCCATCCTTGGCGTATTCGCGATCCGCTGCGGCTGCACGATCCTCGGAGCATGTTCTGGCTGGGATTTCGCCATGCCCATTCGTTTATCCGCGTCCGGCTCCAAACGAAAGAGGTCATCACTCCTGGGGAGACGCGCGGCGATGCCGAGCGGGCACAGTGGTTGGAGGAACGGCGTACGGCGTTCCTCGAAGCGATTACACTGCTGGAGCTTCCCGTCGAGACATCGGTTGAGAAGGGCCAGCTGGTGTTGCGTCCAGTCGACCCCTCCGTGCCGTTTTTCTGTTCCTGGCCCGATGCGTTCGGGCCCTGTCAGCTTGAGTTTAATACCTCAGACGCCTACGAGTTCCTGGTGCCGTCCAGTAAACTGGCTGCGACCTCTGCATCGGAACCGGCCGCGGTTCGGGCCTATCTGACGGGCTTCTCGGAGGACGCGCTGGTCGATTTCCAATCGATTGATCCGCCTGCCCGCTCCGTCTATCGCTGCTCGGTCCATTGTCCATTGGATGACTTGCCGGAGATCCGTTCGGTGATCGATCCCGATGGCCGCCTCTACAGCACGCTCTGTGAGTTTCAAACTAGGGAGCTGCTTCCGAGTGGAGAGGATGCCTCCGCCATTATCGGGATCGTGGGCAACGAAGCGGGGTTCCACATCGAGGTTCGCTTGAACCGGGCTCCGCTGGGCGAAGATCTAATGGCTCCCTGGTTGGAGCGGTTGATCGGGCATGGGGTGGTGTATGCTCCGCTCCCCCCCTTCCTCTAGCGGACGGCTGAAAACGATCCCCAGCTTCGTTCTCGGGACGAAATAATCCTCAACGTACCCCTGAGGGTACGCCTCCGGTTATTTCTCCCCTGCGGCCTTGCTTGGGACCAGGCGCGTCTTGGCGCGCCAGGGTTGGGCGGGTGAGAAAGGCGATCGTTTTGAGCCGTCCGCGTTCCCCTCTTCATTTGACAATAGTAAGAAGATCTTGAAGTCTAGGACCCATGCTTTCCTCCTCCACAATCAAGTCCATTTTGAGTAAGCCCTTCATGCCGCCGGTGTTTTTCTTTTCCGGGGTGGCCTATGACACGCTGACGCTCACCCGCATCGATCGCTTGCAAGACAATTTGTTACTGCTGATCTATCTGCTGCTCTTGGGCCTGTTGATTGTGCTGACCGGGAGGTTGGGGATCGAGTCGGCGCCGGACCGGGGGCAGTTGGCGACGTTGTCGCCGTTTGCCCGATGGATGTTGCAGGCTAGGCCGTACTATCCGATGGCGGTGCAGTTTCTCCTGGGTGGGCTGTTCAGCGCCTATGCGATCTTCTATTCCCGTAGCGCGACGTTGACGAGCAGCGCGATATTTTTTATCCTGCTGGTGTTGCTTCTCGTCGCGAACGAATTTTTGCGCGATCGGCTCTCCAGCCTGCGCCTCCTCGTGAGCCTCTATGCGCTGGTCTGCTTCGCCTTTTTCACCTTCTTTCTCCCGGTCATGACCGGTCTCATGAATGCCGCCATCTTCCTGCTCGGAGCGGGCCTGAGCGCCGTGGTGACCTTTCGGGTGGTGCATTTGATTTATCGGAGCAACCCGGATCGCTCGAAGCGTGAGGCGGTCGGGGTCACGGCGCCAGCCTTCGCCTTGATCGGGTTGCTGATCGGGTGTTACTTCCTCAATTGGATCCCTCCCGTACCGCTCTCGATGAAGTTCGGCGGGATTTATCATGAGGTGAAGAAGAGCGGTGATCGGTTCGAGCTGTCGTTTGAGAAACAGTGGTATCAGGTCTGGAAACGGTCTGATAATACCTTCCCGGCCAATGAACCGATCTATTGCTTCACCGCTGTCTTCGCGCCGGTGGCCCTGGATACGACCGTCTATCATCATTGGTACTTCCGGGCGAACAGCAGCAAGCCCTTCACCCATGCCGACAAGATTCCCATCAAGATCTCCGGCGGGCGGGAAGGGGGCTATCGGGCCTATACGTTCAAGCAGCGGCTCGATCCCGGAGACTGGCGGGTCGACGTGGAGACGGAAGACGGCAGAATCGTTGGCCAGGTATCCGTCAAGGTTATTGAGCAGGGTGACATGCAGCCAGCGCTGAGGACGGTGCTGTACTGATGAAGCGGATCAGCGGACTCAAGCTGCTTGAGGAGCGAGAGGGAGCGGGGGCGCCTGCCAAGAAGGGCGACCGCATCGTCTACAACACGAGGATCTTCCTCAATCAGGGAGAGGAAGTGCCGCTCAACGACTTCCAGGCCAAGGAGCTTCCCAAGGAGATGGTGCGGATTGAGGGAGGCGCGACCTTCATTGACCACATGATCGTGCTCGGCCGGCGTCAGGCCATTGCTGGGATCGAACAGGCGCTCGTCGGCATGAAAGTCGGTGGCTACAGGAAAGTCCGGGTCAGTCCGCACCTGGCCTATCGGGATAAGGGGATTTCGGGTCTCATCCCTCCCGGCGCGGTTTTGATCTGTGAGATCTGGTTGCGCACTATTGAGAACTTATCCTTGGGTGAATCATTATGAGGAGTTGTATGAGCGCTCGTATTTTAGCGGCCTGCCCTTCCAGTCCAAACTGCGGTTCACTCTAGACTCAGGATAGGGATCTGGGTCTCGACCTCCTTTTGCGTACGAGGTGGGTACAGACAATCGAAGGAAACTCGTGTAGAATTTTTTCTATTGGGGAACGGAGGATTATCATGAGCGACATTGAACAACTTGAACGAACGGTCTCGAAGCTTTCGCCTCACGATTTGGCGCAGTTTCGGGCTTGGTTCCTGGAGTTTGATGCCTGTGTGTGGGATCAGCAGATCGAGGCAGATCTCAAGGCGGGGAAACTAGATGCACTGATTGCCGAGGCACGTGCTGATTTTGAACAGGGCAAAGCCCGACCGCTGTGAAGCATACTGCTTCGACACAGTTCTGGGCTGCCTATCATGCTCTCTCCGAAGATATCCGTACCCTGGCGGACAAGAATTTTGCGCTGCTGAAAAACAATCCTCGCCATCCTTCTCTTCATTTCAAACGTATCGGAGAACTGTGGTCGGTCCGAGTCGGCGATCACTATCGGGCACTTGGGTTTGATGTGCCAGGTGGAATCCATTGGTTCTGGATCGGCACGCATGCTCACTATGACAAGATGATTACCCCATGACTTCTAACGACACGTTGAAGCGACTTTCCCCCTGTCCCTCCAGCCCTAACTGCGTCTGTTCCCAGGCTCAAGATGTGGGCCATGCCATCGGACCCATTCGCTATCGAAAATCGAGGGCTGAGGCAAAGGAGGCGTTGAAAACAGCGGTTCAGTTGCTTCCACGGACCAAGCTCGTCGAGGAGGACGAGTCTTACCTGCATTATGAATTCACCAGCCTGTTACTCCGCTTCGTCGATGATGTGGAATTTCTCTTCGACGACGAGACGAAGATTCTCCATTTCCGCTCTGCTTCCAGGACCGGGTACAGCGACCTGGGCGCCAACCGCACGCGTATGGAGCAGATCCGTACCCTCGTAGGGGAAAAACTTTAGCCCCGTTTGCCATTTTCCTTTGGCGCTCGGTATCTCCTTGTTATGCTGTGGCAAGTAGGAGGCCAGGACTATGGGGTTTAAACGAAAAGGGTCGCGGGTCGAAGTTAGCCGGAGCGGGCGACTGCAGCGAGGAGCTCTCTCCGCACCCTGCAAGGTCCTGGACGTCAGTGAGACAGGGGTCAAGATTGAAAGCCGCTTGTTCGTGAAGAGCGGCGATGCACTCCAGCTGGTAGTCGAACTCGATCAGGGGAGAACGCTGACGTGCGGCTTGCAAGTCGTCCATGTGCGTTCCCCGAAGTTCGGCGCGACGATTACCTCGATCAGTCCGGAGGACCGGGAGCGATTGGCCCATATCCTGGACGATCACGTGCAGAGTAATTTCTCCCGCCGGTAACCGTTCTTGCCCCAAGTCTTGGCAGGCTGAGTCCGTCAGATGCCAGTGGCCGCGCTTTAGATTTCTATACGATAGACCGAAAGAGGATTTAGCCGCCTGTCAGTGTGCGGGGCTGGGTGGTTTCGGGCCAAGTCAGGTCGTGTGCTGGAAGACGCACTTCGGTCAGGTGTAATGAACGAACTGCTGACCACCGACCAAGCGCTTCTTCATCGGAACTTGGCACCAGGTGCAGAGGCGGTCCGGGAGCTCCGTCAGAGATTGGTTGAGGGGTGTCGTCATGGACGGCATTCTCTCCGACCGCCGAGAACCTTGTCAACCGATCGAAGGGTCTCGATCGCAGCTCGGTGAAAAAAAGTTTTGTCACCTGCGTTGATAAGAAATATTTCGTGGTATAGTCCGAAATGACGATTCATCGTCATCGGTTTTCCACCCTCCTAACAGAAAGGTGTCACCCCTATGAGTAGCTCGGCAGGTTCCGAGTCCGCAATCTTACCAACTGAGTCCCTAGCAGCTTCTTCCATTGCCCCCCAAGAGATGGTGGGTGAGGGAAAAGCGTGGGGACTGTGTACTTCCGTCGACCTCCAAGACTGCAATCCCGATCTCATCCGCAACGCCGACCATATTCGCCGCTATGTCGTGGAGCTGTGCGAGCTCATCGGCATGAAGCGTTTTGGCGAGTGCCAGGTCGTCGATTTCGGCTCAGGTCGGGTTGCAGGCTATTCCATGGTGCAGCTGATCTCGACGTCGCTGATCAGCGGCCATTTTGCCAACGATACGAACAACGCCTATCTCGACATATTCAGCTGCAAGGGGTATGACCCTGCGGTCGTCGAGACCTTCTCCAAAGATTTCTTCGGCGCGCGTCGCAGTACCGCGACGGTTACGCTCCGTTACTAGCTTGGGATCGGGAGCCGCGCGTGCGCGGCTCCCGGTGCCGACGCCTGAGCTCTTCCCGTTCCACGAATCATGAAGCCCACCACCATTCAAGACTTTTTCAAGCTGCTTCCTGGCAAGCTCGACGCAGATGCGGCCGAGGATGTTGATGCGGTCTATCAATTCGACTTGAGCGGTGCTCAGGGAGGCCAGTACATTCTCACGATCCAGGGTGGGGTCTGCCAGGTGTCCGACGGGATGCACGAGGATCCGCACGTCTCGCTCTCGATGAGCGGGGAGGATTGCATCAAGATTTTGAAGGGCCAGCTGAGCGGACCGGCCGTTGCCATGTCCGGGCGGCTCAAGATCAGCGGAGATATCGGTTTGGCGATGCAACTGAAGGCGCTGTTTCCTTCTCTCGGCTAATCCCCTCTTCTCTCGCAGGATGCTGAAAAAGACCTCCAACGTCGTTCCCTGCCTCCGCCGAAGCGCTTCGCGCAGGCAGGTCGGTTCGTCAAAATCCTCAACGGGGACCCGGTCGCCTCACCACTCGGCGGCGCGCACAAACGTGGTGCTCCTTATTCGTCGCACCGTGCGCCCCGAGAGGGTACGCCTCCGGTTTTGACTCACCTGCGGCCTAGTTGGATGGCTGTTTGAGCATCCTGCGTTCATCGTTCAGCTGTTCACTTGCCTACAGCCTGTTACGGAGGGGTGGGTGCTTGTCCCGGTTCTGCCGGCATCCAATCGGTTTCCTGCTCTGAGGCCTCGTCCTTATGGCGGGGGAATCGTTCTTCGAGAATCACATAGATCGTCGGGACGAGAAAGAGTGTGAGGATCGTCGAGACGCTAAGGCCTCCGACGACCGTGCGCGCCAGGGGCGCGTTTGTTTCCCCGCCAGTTCCCCAGCCGATGGCCATAGGAAGCAGTCCGACGACCGTGGCGAGGGAGGTCATCAGGATAGGGCGGAGCCTGGTCCGCGCCGCCGTGATCGCGGCATCGTGCAACTCCCGCCCTCTGCGACGTAGGACATTCGTGTAATCCACCAACAGGACGCCGTTTGAGACGACGATCCCCAACATCATGATGATGCCCATCATCGACGTGGTGGAGAGGGTCGTATCGGTGAGGAAGAGGATCAGGATCACGCCAGGGAAACCCATCGGGACCGAAAACATGATGACGAAGGGATCGATCAGCGATTTGAACTGCGCGGCCATCACCATGTAGACGAGCACCAGGGCCAGGATCGTGGCAAACAACAGTCCCTCGAAGGTTTCTTTCTGCTGTTGGATCTGGCCGGCCAACTTGATGCTGAAGCCGGTCGGGAGCTGAATTTTGGCCAGGCCTTCCTCCAGATCGGTGGCGATGGCGCCAAGGTCGCGGTTGATGGGGTTGGCCGTCAGATGGACGACCCGCTGAAAATATTTGCGCTCGATCTTCACCGGACCGGCGTTGAGCTTGAGCGAGGCGACGTTCTTTAGAAGAACGGGCTCTCCGGTCTTGGCGGTCAGAATGATGTTTTCGATGTCCGTGAGATCTTTCCGGTGTTCCTCTGCGAGCCAGGCGCTGATGTAGTATTCGTTCCCGTTTTGCGGGTCGGTGTAGATGATGGGGTCGGTTTGGCCGTTGCCGTTGAGTGAGAAGAGCACGGCATTGGCCACGTCCGTTTCGCTGATCCCGAGGAGGGCGGCCTTCTCACGATCCACCACCACGTTGACCTCTGGGTAGTTCTCTTCGCGGCTGACTTCGATGTCGGCCAGACCCGGTATCTGATGCATCAGCGTTTCGACTTCCCTGATCACCTCACGGGCTTTCTCGAAATCGTAGCCGTAGATCTCCACGTCGACGGACTTTTGCGATCCAAAGCTGGTGACCCGTTTGACGAGTCCTCCCGGATCGAAAAACATCGCGACGCCTGGAAAGAGTTTGACGACCTTGGGCCTCACCTCGTTCATGATTTGCACTTGGTTCCGCTTCCGTTTATCCGGGGACACGAGATAGACGGAGATGACCGACGTATGGGGGCCAGTGTTCGGATTGAAGAGGGAGGACCGGCCTTGCACCAAGACGCCGGTGCTGGAGACCATCGTTTCCAGTTCCTCGGCGGGAATCTGCGCTCGCAGCACCCGTTCGACCTCGGCCACTTGCTGCTCGGTTTTCTCCACCCGTTGCCCGACCGGCGCCCGGAGCACGATACGGAACTGGCTCTCATCCGACACCGGCAAAAACTCCGTTCCGATTTTAGGCACCAGCGCGAGCGAGGCGACAAAGAAGAGCAGGACGCCGCCGATGAAGAGTTTGCGATGGGCCAGGACCCAGCGAAGCGATCCTTCGTAGCCCTTGTCCAAGGACTCGTACCGGTCGCGGCTCCAATTCATCAGACGGATGAACCAGGACGGCATCGCTTGGTGAGATTCCTGTTCCGCCTTGAGGAATTTGTAGCAGAGCGCCGGGGTGACCGTGCGCGAGACGAAAAAGGACGTGAAGAGCGAGATCGCGATCGTGATGGTCAGGGGGATCAAGAGCAAGCGGGCAATGCCGACGACGAAGAAGATCGGGAGGAAGACGACGACCGTGGTGATGGTCGAGGCCAAAATGGGCATCGCCACCTCGCGGGCCGCTTCCAGGATCGCGTTCCAGCGGCGTGGCGTGTTGTTGAGATGGCGCTGAATGTTTTCCAGTTCCACAATGGAGTCGTCGACGAGCCGGCCGATTCCGAGCGCCAGGCCACCCAGCGTGAAGACGTTCAGCGTTTGTCCGGAGAAGTAGAGCACGATGAAGGTCACCATGATCGACAGGGGAATCGCGACGGAAATGATCAGGGTGCTCGTGAGATTACGGAGGAAAATCAAAATGACGGCCGCAGCCAGCAACGATCCGTGGAGCGCTTGCTCGATGAGGTTGCCGATCGACTGGCGAATGTAGACCGATTGGTCGAAGGAAATACCGAGCTTCACGCTGGAGGGAATCCCGACCATTTTCGGGAGGGCTTTGCGTAGCGCATCCACCACTTGCACGGTGTTGGCGATGGGCTGTTTATTGACACGTAAGTAGACGGCCCTGGCTCCGTCCGTCCGGACGATGTTGGTCTGAATATCCGACGAGTCGGTCACGGTTCCGACATCCCGCACGCGCACAGGGCTGCCCTGAGAGTTGACCTTCACGATGACGTCTTGGATCGGGTCGACCGTGCGGAACTGATTGTTGGTGAAGACGTTGTAGTCCAGGTTGCCGGCTTTGATGTCGCCTGAGGGGAGGATGAGGTTGGCGGCTTTCACGGACTTGACGACGTCGAGGATCGAGAGGCTTCGGGCGTTCAACAGGGCCGGGTCGAGGTTGATGTTGATCTGGCGGATCTTTCCGCCTTCCACCGTGGCGGCGGCGACGTCGGCGATCTGTTCGATTTGCGGGGCGATCGTGTTGTAGGCCAGGTCGTAGAGGGCCCGTTCATCGAGATCGTCACTGGAGACGGTCACGAACGAGACGGGAATGTTTGAGATGTCGAACTTCACGATGAAGGGTTGCAAAATGCCGGGCGGCAGGCTGTTCAGGATTTGCGTGACCCGCTGCATCACCTCCATCTGGCCGACGTTGATGTCTGCGCCCCAGTTGAACCAGATCTGCACCGCGCCGATGCCCTGTTTCGCAAACGACTCGACATGCTCGACGTTCGAGGCAGAGCTGACCGCTTTTTCGATGGGATAGACGACGCTCTGTTCGATGTCGAGCGGCGGGGCGCCTTTATAGATGACGCCGACGAAGGCGACCGGCACCTGAATCTGAGGGAAGAGATCGACCGGCAGCCGCTGTAGGGAGGTGGCGCCCAGGAGCACCATGGCGAGGGACAGCATCAGGATGCCGATACGATTGCGCAGTGCGAGGAGGGTTAGCCACATGATGGAAGAAGTGATGAGTGATGAGTCATGAGTGATGAGTTAAGAAATGAGGAAATGAGCGGTTCATGAGACTGATCACTCATCACCCATCACTCTTCACTGGGTTTGGGGATTGTGTCTGTACTGGAGTCCCATCGTGTACGAGGTCCTTGCCGGAGACGATCACCTGCTCCGACCCGTCCAGGCCCTTGGTGACTTCGACCCGGTTGTCCTCGCGCACGCCGATTTCCACCGGGACACGCTGGGCCTTGCCGTTGAGCACAATATAGACATATTGGGCATCTTCCAGTCGGCTGACTGCGTCGATGGGGATCTGTAACGCGTTTTTATGGCTGCCGACCAGGACCTCAACGCGGGCGAACATGCCGCCCTTCAAGACATGATCCTTGTTCGGGAGATCGACCTCGACCGTCATCGTGCGGGTGGCTCGGTTCAACGCCTGTACGACTCTGGTGACCGTGCCTTCGAAGACGCGTTCGGGATAGGCCTCTGCCCGGACTTCCGCCTTTTGACCTAGATGAATGAGCGGCACGTCCTTCTCGACCACCTCGATCAAAATGCGGACCGTCTGGATCTCATGGAGGGTCAGGATGCCCCGCGAGGTGGTGGAGGTACCGGCGGTCGCTCCACTGACGTAGGCGCCGAGATCGAGGTTGCGTTCGGCCACATAGCCGGCGAAGGGTGCACGGATGTAGGAGTAGGCCAGGTTTGTTTCGGCCTGCGCCAGGGCGACATCCATCTGCTGGACCTGCGCGCGAAGCGAGTCGAGAGAGGCGGCTGCCCCGTCGTACGCGACCTGGGCGTTATCCAAATCTTGTTGAGAGACGAATTGATCTTTGATGAGCGCTTGCATCCGATTGAGCGTGAGAGTGGTGTTGCGGACGCTTGCATCTTGTTGCGCAACTCGCGCTCTGGCGGCTGCCAGGTTGGCCTTCGCCTGGTTGACGGCATGTTGATAGTCCGTGTGGTCGATTTCGACCAGGAGCTGATTGGCTTTGACGAGATCGCCTTTGTCGACATAGATTTTGCCGATGTAGCCGTCGACCCGCGAGAACAGATTGACCGCCTGATTGGGGGTGATGTCGGCGGTGTAGGTGAGCCGAATGTCGAGATCCCGCTTGAGCGGTGCCACGGTGGCGACGGTAATGGCCCGGGCCTTGCGGGTGTCGGTCTTCGCGCCGCTGCTGAGGCGAAACACTACGAGGGCCGTGAGCGCAAAAAAGATAATGACCCCGAGGGTGACGATCGGATGTTGCTTGAAGCGATTCATCGGGAACGCCTCCCCGGCGTTGTGCGAACGGCCGGTTTCTTGATGAGTCCGGTGAGAAAGAGGTCGACATAGGTGGCGACGGTGTCTTCATGGGATTGATGCATCGGGACTCCGAATATCTCATGGAGCAGACGGTGGTGGACGACCATGCCGATGAATGCGCGGGCCGTCAGGAGGGGGTCGAGCGGCCGAAACGCGCCATCGTCGATGCGTGTGCGAATGTACGCGGCGAGATGGTCGTAGAAAACCTTGTGGTGCTTGCCGAAGAACATGTCGGAGAGTTCATGGCCTTCCAGCGCGCTGAACAAGAGGAGCCGTAAGAGTGTCGAATCGACGCCGGGGCGAATGCGAAAGCTCGCGATCATTGTAAACACTCGGTGGTCGTCCCGTTTTTTGGCCGCCTCCTCCACCGCTTCGAGCAGTTCGTTGACGGTGACCTTTTCCGCCAGAATCGCGGCGTAGAGCGCCCGCTTCGTCGGGAAATACTTGAAGACCAGGGCCTCGCTGACGCCCGCAGCCTTGGCGATTTCCTTGGTCGTGGTGCCGTTAAACCCTTTGGCGGCAAAGAGCGACGCTGCCGCGGCGATCAGTCCGGCCTGGCGTTCTCTGCTGGAAGGGCGTAGGGCTCGAGGCGGTTGGCGCATAGATCTCCAGAAAGTGAGTGAGTCATTACTCACCATCGAACGATAACATGTCGCGAGGCGCGCTGACAAGAAAGGATCCAGTCTGTAGCGAGATACTGCTGTCTGGCTGATGGAGTGGCGAACTGGTCGCTGACAAACTGCCAAGCTACTGCAGAAATGCGCATGTCAGAAGTATTAGCAGCCTGCTAAGGGAGGGAGGTGAGATGTGGCCGTTGTGAGCGTGAACGGTCAAGGAGAGCAAACAAAGGGGGGCCGTCGCTGAGCGTGGAGCGGTTCATGTGTTTCCAGAGGAAATGGCGGAGCCTGGTCCGTTCTCGCGCGGTGATGCGAAGAAACTCGATCCCACATTCGAGCTGTGCGGACCGGACGACCCGAACTTCGGAAATGAGAATCGGACGGGAAGTTTCAGGGATGGTCAGGTAGAGATCCCAGAAGCTTCCGATGGGCAGCGCCTCCGTGCAGGAGATTTTGCACCCGCGTTCAGACAGATCGAGGGCCACGCCATGGCTGACATGCTGGAAGTGATCGGTGGCTGAAAGGCGAACGATGAGCTGAACGGGTACTCGCTGGGCGGCCCTGCGGTCCGTGGCCAGATCGGGGAGATGGGTTGTGTCTGTTCCTGACCGCCGTCGTGTTGCCATGAGAGGCTCCGTACTGCAAGCTATAGGCCTACTCAGAATGTGTCAGAGTCGAGCGTAAGAAGTGACGGAGCCGGTTGCCTTCCCGAAGGCCCATGTCCATGATCTCGACTCCAAACTGACGGCCTGAGGTCCAGGCAACTTTTGTCTCCATTACGAACAGCGGGTCTTTTCCGTCGGGGAGATAGAGGAACAGTGCCAGTTCCATCCCCGGCATGACGACGGTGTTTCCGCGAATACCGAGTCCAAGATGTGAAAGATCCGTGACCCTGCCATCGCCCATGAGGATCTCGCCTGAACGGTTTTGGGCCGAGTACATCAAGCTGAACTCCAGCGGAGCTCGTGAACGTTCTCTCCTATGGGCTGTTTCCACCGGAGACTGAAGCCTACGCTCAGATACGACTGATGTGTGCGTCATGAGACCCCTCCTTGTTCCTGCGATGGATTCAGTTGCTGCAGTCCTGGCTGTTCGACAGACTGTTGTGGTCCCACAAGAACAATCGAAGATGATTCATGTCCTCCGGCTTCATGGCCCCCAGCTCCACCCCAAATTGCCGTCCCTCGACCCAGGAGACCCGGCTCTGGCCTATACAGAGCGGCTCCTCCATTCCGGGAAGGTCGACAAACAGTGACAGTTCCATGCCGAGTGCGACCGAGCGATTCCCGCGAATGCCGATCCCGTTCGCCGAGAGGTTGGTCACGACGCCGTCGGCGATCAGCATCTGGCCGGAGTCCACGCCGGAATAGAGCAGGGTGAAGATCGTCGGGGTGCGGTTCTTTTGTCGGCGGTCGGATTGATCGGTCGAGTTCGGTTGTGAAGTGAGGAGTGCTGTTGTTTGAGCCATCATCTATGCCTCCAGGTGTTCGGGCGATTCTTATACAATCCGAAATGCGACCCGCCGATCGTGTCCCGACGACAGACTGACATTTTTCCAGACCACGTTTTGCAATCGTTTCCGGTCGGTCGACGACAGGCTGGGGAATCTGACAGAAAAGGTGCCTTTCTCGATGCTGGTGACGATGACATCAGTGAGGCGGAGGGGGGCCTGTCCATCCGCCAGGTGGAGGTGCAGGGTGAGGCTGCCTCCCAGCGAGCTCGTCGTCGTGCCCAGGATCTTGCAGCCGGTCTTGGAGAGATTTTTTAAGGTGCCTTCTCCTGTGACGATCCGGGCGCCTTCTTCGCCTGAGTAGGTGATTTGGCAGCGAAAGGCCACTCGTTCGGCGTAACGCCGATCCAAGAGCGAATGGACTTTCTGGTGAGTAGGCTTAAGCGCGAGATGACTCAACTTCATCGGGGCCTCCTTAGTGGTTCCGCCGCGGGACCTCTGTCCCCCGCGACAGTTTCAGAATACCTGATTCCCGGGATTCAACCATCCCTAGAGAGAGGGGTTTGAGGCCCCTCCAGAAGAGGGGTGAGTGGGGGTATAGCCCCAATTGGCGTGGGTTTTCTTGCAGGATGCTGGAAGAGCCTGCTAACCGGGAAACGATGAGCGGTGAACGATGAAGGATGAACAAGGATGTGATGATCTCTTCAGCAACCCATGATCATCGTTCAACGGCCCCTATCCGCTCGCAACTGCTTTTTTGAGCATTCCCGTACCAGTATTGAGGGGGGGGATAGTGGGAGCGGGGGCGGTTAAAACACGGTGGCGGAGTTGCCTTCGGTGATTTTGAGACGGAGTTCCTGGCTTTCGAAGAAGATGATGCCGCGATCTGTGGCGATCTCGTAGCGGAGATTGATGTCGCTTTCGAAGCCGGTCCAACTGTAGAACTTAACGGAGCCACCGGTAAATTGTCCCGGGGTGCGGTCGAGTGAGCCATAGCGGGACTGGAGATAGGTCAGGATCTGATCGTGGGTCGCTTTGCCTTGGTAACGGACGGTGACGCGCGCAAATTTTCCGTCCACAGTCAGGAATCGCATGGAGTCGACTTTCGCTGGACCGAGTGAAGGGGCTCCGGTTTTCAGTTCATAGGTTTGAGCACGTCCGGTATCCTCGATTTTGGTAAAGGTGTCGGTTTCGGAGAAGGCCGCACCCCAGGGGATGCCCTCGAAACCGTTGGGATCGTTCAGCATCGGTACGGCGAAGGCGAGAGTGCCGGACAGGGCTAGCACAGATAAGGCTTGGATCAGGATGCTCAAAAAGGCCGTCCTCACCGTTGGTCCGTCGTTCGTGAAGCGTGAAGCGTATCTCGCAAGCCAGAAAGTCTTCCGCTTCACGAGCAACGTTTCACGAGATACGGTCGTTGTGCTGGCGGCCTGTTTCAGCATCCTGTCACTCCGCTGAATCCGTAATGCGGTCGTTAAATCGAGGCGCGAGGGTGCGGCTGTCGATAAAGAGATAGCCCCGCTCCGTGTTCGCGTGATACGTCAGGTTGATCTCTGTGTCGGCTCCGCGCCATGTATATTGCTGATTGAGGCCTCGCATCATCTGTCCGGGGATGCGCTCCAGGGAACCGAATTGCTGTTCGAGATAGGTGAGGATCTGTTTGTGCCGATCGTCGCCTTGATAACGGATGGTCACCCGGGCAAATTGGTCATCGACCGCCAAGAAGCGGACGCTGTCGACCGGGACTCCGGCATACGACGGCGGACTGTTCTTCAATTGGAATTCGTTGACATGGGGGCCTGGAGTGGTGATTTCGAAGTCCGGCCTTGCGGTGAGGGCTGCCCCCCAAGTCATGCCCTGAGATCCGTTGGGATCGTTCACCATCGGCACGGCATGAGCGAGCAGGGGGCTGCCGAGAGCGAGCAGCAGTCCCCAGAGAACGAGGAGTCTGCCCGCGTGATGTCTCTGCCGTGCGATCATAGCAGAACGCTACCATGGCCGATCCGATGGCGCAACTCCCTCCGTTTTGTTGAGAATGCCCCGAGGCATAGCTTATAATGCGCGCGTTTTTCCATGTGCGTAGCGGCGAGGAAGCGATACATGATTGAAAGCGATGCGTTTGTCCAAGCACTCCAGGATATCGGGGTGGATTTCTTTACGGGGGTCCCTGATTCCATCCTGGGCGGCATTATTGCCGAGCTGATGGAGCGGCGCCTCTATACCCCGGCCGTGAGGGAGGACGAAGCGGTGGCGATGGCAGCCGGGGCCTATATGGCCGGCAAGATTCCCGCGGTGCTCATGCAGAACTCCGGGCTCGGGACCTCCCTGAATACGCTGATCTCTCTGAACTATATTTATCAGCAGCCCTGCATTCTGATTGTGTCCTGGCGCGGTCAAGGCGGGAAGGATGCGCCGGAGCATCTGGTCATGGGCGAAGTGATGGAGCCGTTCCTCGATACCATGAAGATTCCCCATCGCACCCTGACGGAAAAGACGGCCGTCGAGGACCTGAGATGGCTGGCGGAGACCTTTATGAAGCAGCGCATTCCCGTCGCGCTCTTGATTACAAAAGGTGTCGTGAAAGGGTTACACCCATGAGGCCGGAGCAAGGAACGATGCAGAGTCGGGCGATGGCCATGGCAGCGTTGATGGAGCTGCTGACCGATCAGCCGGTGATTATTTGTAACGGATTCCCTTCGAGAGAAGCCCAGAAAATTGCCGATCGTCCGACCCATTTCTATATGATCGGGTCCATGGGCTCAGCGGCGGCGATCGGGCTGGGTGTGGCGCTGGCCAAGCCGAAGAAACAGGTGATTATTTTCGACGGTGACGGCAATGTGCTGATGGGCATGGGCACGTTGGCGACGATCGGCGCGCTCAAGCCGAAGAATTTCATCCATGTGGTGTTCGACAACGAAGTCTACGGCACCACCGGCAATCAGCCGACGATTTCCAATGTCGTTCAGCTGGAGAAGGTGGCAAAGGCCGCCGGCTACGTGAACGTCGAACGGGTGCGGGAACGGGAAGACCTCGTCTACGAGTTCAAAGACATGCTGAAGAAAGACGGGCCGAGCATGTTGCTGGTGAAAGTCAACGAGATGGTGGAAGATGCCGGGCGGGTAATGCTGGATCCGCCGGACATAACAAAGCGGTTCATGAACGCAATACAATAGCGATCAGCCTTTAGCCGTCAGCGGTCAGCTCCGAATGAGCTGATGGCTGAAAGCTGATGACTGAGAGCTGAAGGGACATATGATTCTCCTGAATCCAGGGCCTGTCAATGTGTCGGAGCGGGTACGGCAGGCGCTATTGCGTCCGGATATCTGCCATCGGGAGTCTGAGTTCACCGAACTCCTGTACGGGATTCAGGCCAAGCTGCTGAAACTCTTTGTGCCGGGGGCGGAGTCGGATTATGCCGCCGTGGTGCTGACCGGGTCGGGAACGGCGGCGGTGGAGTCTGCCGTCATGTCGTCGCTCCCGCAAGGCAAACGGATGTTGGTGCTCAACAACGGCGTGTACGGCGAGCGCATTTCCCAGATGGTCGGGCTCAATCGCCTGGGTGTGTCCGAACTCAAATACGACTGGACGACGAAACCGGATCCAGAGCGGCTGCGGCTGGCGCTCCGGCAACATCCGGAGGTGCAGGCGGTCGCGATGGTCCATCATGAGACGACCACCGGCCTCATCAACCCGGTCAAGGAAGTCGCGGAAGTCGTCGACAGCCAGAACCGGGTCTTCATCCTGGACGCGGTCAGCGCCTTGGCAGGCGAGCCGCTGGATATCGCCGGGCCCCACATCTATATGGTGGCTGGCACATCCGGCAAATGTATCCAGGGATTCCCCGGACTGGGCTTCGTGCTCGTCCGCAAGGGATTTTTGGAGAAGATGCGTGGCTACCCCAGACGGTCGATCTATCTCAGCCTCACGCAATATGTGGATAACCAGGGCGCCGGGACGACCCCGTTCACGCCTGCCGTGCAGATCTATTATGCGTTCGACGAAGCCTTGAACGAACTGATGGAAGAAGGCGTGGCCAAGCGGATTCAGCGATATAAGAAGATCGCGACGCTCATCCGGGATCGTATGACGAAGCTGGGCGTGAAGCCGCTCCTGGCTCCCGACAAACAGTCCAACACGATCACGGCCTATCATCTCCCCGAAGGCATCACCTATCAGTCGTTGCACGATCAACTCAAAAAAGAGGGCTACGTGATTTACGCGGGCCAAGGCCAGTTCGAGAGCCAGATCTTCCGCGTGGCCAACATGGGTGTCCTGACGGAGGCACAGATCGTCGGATTCCTCGACGCCTTTGAACGGATCGCCGGCAAAGCATGAAAGCCATCATCCTCGCAGCAGGGGTCGGGAAGCGCTTGTGGCAGGTGACACAACATCGCCCGAAGTGCCTCATCGAGATCGGCGGGCAGACACTCCTGCATCGTTACCTCACGTCGCTCCGGAGCGTCGGCATCCAGTGCGCCGACATCGTTGTGGGGTACAAGCAGGAGATGATTCGCGCGGCTGTGGCGGCGAATTCCTGCGATGTGCGGGTGAACTTCCTCGTCAACGAATCGTTCCATCGAGGCAGCATTTCTTCGCTCTGGATCGCGCGGACGGCCCTGGACGACGATGCCATCGTCATGGATGCGGATGTCCTCTTCCATCAGGAGATCTTGCGCCGCCTGGTGCAGTCCCCCTACGCGAACGCGCTGCTCATGGACGAAACCGTCAAGCAGACCGGAGAGGAATGCATGGTCGTGGTCGAGGGCGGGCGCGTGATTGCCCTGACCAAGCAGATGCCGTCGCATTACGACTACGCGGGGGAAGGCGTGGGATTCCTCAAGGTTCGTCATGCCGATGCGCCCCATGTAGTGGCTTCCCTCAGGACCCATGTGGACCGCGAAGCCTGGCAGATGGAATACGAGGATGCGCTCGTGGGGTTCTTTGCCGACGTCAAAGTCGGGCATGAAAAAATCGGGGGGCTCCCCTGGACCGAAATCGATTTCCTGGAAGATGTGGAAAAAGCGGAACTGGACGTGTTGCCGAAACTCTAGGTGCGTCGTTCGCGGGAAGACGGAGCTGGTGGCAGATGGCATACAGCAGGAGAGAAGAGCATATGGCGTATAGCTGATGGCTCGGAAAAAGCACCGTCTGCCGGAAGGGGAGTCGATCGTTGGTTCCGGCAGTTCCAAGTCTGATTTCTAGCTATAAGCCATACGCCATCTGCTCTTTTCTTCGGACGAGATACGAACGACGAGATACGAGATACGAAGTTATGAGTGAGAGCCTCATCCAAAGACGTGCCGACGTGCAGGGATTGAGCACGGCGATTCTCTTGCCCTCGGTGAACCTCTTCGGCGAATCGGCCGGTCTCTATGCCGATGAGGTGGGTCCGCTCACCAGCGTGGTGGGGATCGGCCTGTTCCAGCGGACGGTGTTGACGCTGCAGCGCGCCGGCATCAGGCAGCTCATGATCCTGGTCGGGCCGGAGGAAGACCAGCTCAAGCAGGCGTTGGGGAAAGGGCCGCGAGTCACGATCCCCGTGCGCTGGATGCCGATTCGTGAGTTTCCTCTGGACGATCCTCGCACCTGGGAAGCGCTTGCGGCAGAAGTACATGGCTTTTGCCTCCTGTCGAGTGTGCAGGGGGTCTTTGCGAGCCCCTTGATCGAAAGCCTGCGCCATGAAGTGCAGGAGGGCCAGGCGATCCTCGTGGCACGAGCCGATCGTGAACGAGATCGACAGTCACAACGGCCTGGTGTGCGCGTGAAGGCGCAGGACGGACGGCTGCTCTCGATCTCCACCAGACAGGACGACGCAAGGCTGGTGGCCACGGATCTGGTGGTGCTCCCGGCTAGTTTTATGAGTAGTGCCAGCCGCATTGGCGTGGAAACCGGCAGGGTGCCGATTCGCCGATGGCTCGAACGGGCTGCGGTGGATGGACATGTGCAGGTGCTGTCCACGGAGGCGAACCGTGCCCATTGGTATCAGGAGGTGCGCGATGCCGCCGATGTGAAGGCGGCCGAGACACAGCTGTTCAATTCTCTCAAGGGCGAGTTTGAGGGGTTCGTCGACCGGTTTTTCAATCGGAAGATCTCCCGCTGGCTCACTCGTCTCTTTCTTGCCGCAGGTCTCTCGCCGAATGCCATTACGATTGTTGCGACCGTGGTTGGCTTGGTCTCCGCCGCAGGCTTCGGAGTCGGGACCTACAGCGCCGGCATTATTGCCGCGCTGCTCTTTCAGTTGGCCGCAATCATCGATTGCTGCGATGGAGAAGTCGCGCGATTGACCTTTACCGAGTCGCCCTTCGGAGCCTGGCTTGATATTGCCATGGACAATGTCGTGCATATGGCGATCTTTGCAGGCATCGCGGTGGGCTCGTATCTGCGCGTGGCGGGAAGCGAAGGGGCATGGGTTCCCTTGGCCTTAGGTGTGGCCGCGGTAGTCGGAAACGGGCTCTCGTTCTGGCTCGTCACCCGCGCACAGAAGATCAAAGCCGCGAGTGCCTGGAAGACACCGGTGCAGGCGGCCTGGTCGGACTTCATGCTCAAGAACGTAGCCAGCCGTGATTTTTCCGTGATCGTGCTGCTCTTTGCCCTCTTGGGCAAGCTCGATTGGTTCCTCTGGATGGCCGCGATCGGATCGATGGTGTTCTCCCTCTTGATGCTCTGGGTTATCAGGCCTTCTGCGACCACCCGTGCGTATTAGACTCTTCCTACTCTTTGTCGGTCTCCTTACCCTCGTTCTCATCGTCTGGCATATCGGTCCAGGACAGATCTACGACGCGGCAGCGCAACTTGGGCCTGGTGCGCTTCTCGTCCTGCTGATTCCCTCCGTTATCATGTATGTGATCGAAGCCTACGGATGGAAAGTCACGCTGGGTCCCTCGGCGAAGGCGATTCCCTTCTGGCGGGTGCTTGCGATCAGGACAGCCGGTGAAGTGGTGAACATGACCACACCGAGCGCCTATGTCGGGGGTGAGCCGCTCAAGGCCTATTTGCTGAAGAAGCACAACGTGCCGATGGTGGAAGGGCTCGCCTCGGTCATTATCGCGAAAACGACGATGACGATTGCCGAAGTGCTGTTCATTCTGCTCGGCATTGCGTTGGGGGTGTGGCTGTTGGGTGGGAACGATTCATCCGGTCAGACCGTGGCTGCGGCACTCTTGAGCGTGGGCCTCTTGGCGTTCGGGACTGCGGCATTTGTGTTTGTGCAGCGGCAAGGGCTCTTTACCTGGCTTCTGGGGTTTCTGCGGAAGATCGGGCTGAAGATCGCCTATCTGGAAGCGCGTGAAGAGCAGTTACGGTCGCTGGACCGAACGATCTTGAGTTTTTACCGCGACAACCGTCCGGCCTTTTATACTTCCACAGGGCTCTTCTTATTGGGTTGGCTGTCTGAGGCCTTGGAGGTGTACGTCATCCTCTATTTTCTCGGCGGTCCTGCCATGGCCCTCTCCGCGATTTCGATCGGCGCCCTCTCAGTCTTCATCAAGGGCGGCACCTTCTTCATTCCCGGCAGCCTCGGCGCCCAAGACGGCGGCAATCTCTTGCTGCTCAGGGCCTTCGGCTACAGCGACGTGACCGGGATCACCTTCGCGCTGCTCCGGCGGTTCCGCGAACTGGTCTGGATTGGACTAGGCTTGCTCTGCCTGACCTTCGTCGGCGGGCGTACAGTAGCAATTCAGGAAGAGCTTACTCAAGATTCAGGGGATGGGAAGGCGGGCTAGAGGGTCTCCTGTGCTCGTCCGACGCACACAGGCTTGTCTGTCTGGTTGGATAGTCTTTCTGGTCTATCTGGTTCTTCTGGATGAATTTCCGGTCCGATCAACGAGACAAACCAGATAGACGAGATAAACCTGATGAACCAACCTTCGTTGGACGCGCGCAGTAAAAGATCACTCAGCCACCATCCCTGAAGAGAGAACGAGCGAGTTTGGAGGGATTGCCTGTAGCCTTATTCAGCTCGCGTACTCGTGGGACGACAGTCGCCCCCATGAGGAGCGAAGAATGGGAGGGGAACGAACGGCCAGGTGCCCTTCTTGCTCGCAGAACGCGCACGATTTCATTTGTCACCGGCAATCAGAGTCAGCCGTCATATAAGTAGGTGTCTAAAATCATCCAGGGCTAGCAGGAGTGCCACCAGGGAAAATGACTTGGATCGCATTCTCAAAGACTGTCTTGAATGCAGACTCGAGGTCGGTGTTTTTCTTGAAGCCATGCGAGCTTATAACGGAATTTTCTATTGTTTGGAATGACCAATAGCGACCTGGATCGTTACTGTACCAAGCATGGAGTAGATCAGAAATGGGTTTGTCCTGAAGGTACGCAGAAATTCCTTCCATTCCTTCACTTGAAAGACAGAATATTGGGGTAACTGTTTTAGGCCTCACCTTCCGCCGATTAAAGAACCCGTCCGCCTTCATCTGCAGGTAATGGGAGATGCCCCAGCTTCCTCCAATATCGTCTCGTGTAACAAGCACAGGGAAGATGGTGTTGATTCTTGAAAGATCGACATCGGCGACACTAGCCGGAGTCTGCTTGTCAAAAACTCTGAGGATGGCCTGAGTCAGTTGCCGAACTCCTTTGCGTTTGGTTTCAGTGCCAATAAGGTTATCTTCAATTTCCGCTGCAAGTTCAGTTAAATCGCCCTTGTACTTTGACTGGGCAGTGAATGTGCTCCCTTTGTATTCAAGGAAAATCGCGGTACTGCCACAAATAATGATGGCATCACAGACCTCGTCTCCATTTTTGTATTTGGGAGATGGGTAAAATCTGTTCGGGCTATTTCTGCATGCTTGTTCAAGGATCCAGTTCATGTAGTTTTCAAATGTGATCCCCCAATAGTTATGGAGCCGCTCCTTGTCTTTGTGACTTGGTAGCGAGCTATGAACGTGCCAGAAAATTCCTGAGTCCAACTTTTCCGAAAGATATCTTGTGTCAAGTGCAACGAATATATCTCCTTTTAGTCGACAGACAGGCTTGTCACGAAACCAGGTCATGTCTAAAGGTCCCCAGTTTCTAGATAGAAACTTTTTGGCTAAATATGTGGGTGTGGCAGATACATCTTCAAGGAAGCAATTTACTGATTTTGGATTTACGTGGGCCCGTGTGAACCATTCCTTGGTTAACCCAATGTTGTTTTCCATCTTGGCAATCTGTTCGAAGTTTAGTGCCAGGTAGTGAGAAATCATGGCAGCACAAAACGCCAAGTATTCATCAGTGGATAGGCCTGCAGCGGCAAGAAATGCTTCTTCAATGTTGAAATAACTTCCGCTGCTTGGAGAAGGCCCGAACTTTTTCAGCATCAACCATGCCCTGCCAATTCTGTTATCAAGGGACGTTGTCCCAGACTCCAAGACTGGAATTGAGTGAGTCATTCTTATCAGGTCTTGTTGGCTAGTTGTTCTGTCGCGATAGGTAAAATCGAAATGGAGAAGGTCATTTGCCATTAGAAAGGCAAGGCCAAGGCCTCCCCAGTATGGATGTCTAAAGCGATCTAAGACAGTCTCGTCATCCTGACAGCATAGGACTGCCTGTTTTGCGACAAACAATATCTGCGCGCGATGAAAAACGACCTGAGGGTGGGAAGACGAGGAGATTATTCCTTTGAGGCGGCTGGCGTGTTCAGGCAGGAAGGCCATCTCCAATAATTTTTCGTGGACGTCTTTTCTGACAGTGCCGCTCCACGTCTCTAATACTGTATTTAGTAGAGCACATAGAAATAGGACTTCGGATCTCTTGTGCCTAGACAGGAATGATTTTAGTTGATCAATGGTACAAGAATTACCTGTTACATCCTTGAACGAAATATATGTCCCGAGCGGAGGCGTTTTAGGCATACGGATTGAATACCACACTTTGCTATTTCAGCGGGAGTGACCAGGTCTGCTCTTGATTGCGCGCGTCTCTTGCGGCCTTCTCAGCAACACCACGCATCTTCTCTCCCAAGGGAGTCGCCGGACTGTCCTTCACTGCGCGCATCGGACGAGCACATTCTGATCGTGCGCGTTCTGCGAGCAAGAAGGATGGTCTGGCGGCTCCCTTCCTATCCTTCTGAGGCCGCGCGTTCCGTGAGCACGAAGGGCACGGTCGCTCCCGCCTCTTTCCCCTTAGAGCAAGTACCGGTCGATGCTCAGGGCTCCGTGGAAGACACCGAGGATGTCGATCCCTTCCGAGTTCTTGATTACATATGCGATTCGGTAGTGACCGTGAAGAAGGATACGGATGTGCCGGTCCGGTCGCTGCCAGTAGCGGTAGCCTGATTCGGGGAACTCTCGGAGGATCTCTGCCTTCTGATAGAGCGTTTCAACGGTGCGGATTGCGGCGGCGGGATTATCTTGCGCGATGAAATCGTGGATGTCGCGGAGCCATCGTTCTGCTTCGGCTGTCCAGGTCAGCTCCGCCATGTTTTGATGCGGTGCCCCATCTCTTCGTGGCTAATCGTCCTTCCTGCATCGGAGTCCGCAAGCCCTCTCTCAACCATTCTGGCAAACGCCAACTCTCGCAGGATCTCGTCGTACGAGCTGTCGTCCGGTTGGTCCTGGAGAATCTTTGCGATCTGTTCTTTGGCGGAGAGCATGGTCACCTCACTTTGCGGGGCACCTGGAATTTTATGTGCCGGTTGAGAGCCGATTCCCAGGCGATCTGTCTTCAAGAATAGCGGGAAGCCCTTTGATTTACAAGCGATCAGGGGGTTGTTAGTATGCCGCCCGTGAAACACTTTCTTGTCTTAATCTGGGGCCTGGTTGCCATTCTCGGATCGGTCGCGCTTGCCTTCGTGACTGGTCTCGTCAATCCCAACGAAAAAGTGAACGGGCTCTGGCTGGTCGTGGCGGCGGCCTGCATCTATGTGTTGGCCTTTCGCTTCTATGGCCGCTGGATCTCGCAGCGAGTCGTGGAGCTGAACGATCAGCGGGTCACGCCGGCGGTGCGGTTGAACGACGGAGTCAATTTTCACCCCACCAATAAATACGTCCTGTTCGGTCATCACTTCGCGGCGATTGCCGGAGCTGGGCCGTTGCTTGGGCCGGTCCTGGCGGCGCAGTTTGGATTCTTGCCCGGCTTCCTCTGGTTGGTGATCGGGGCTGTGTTGGGCGGCGCGGTCCAGGATTTCATCATCCTGGTGGCGTCGATGAGACGGAATGGCCGCTCATTGCCTGAGATTGCGCGGGATGAACTGGGCCTTGTCACTGGGACGGCGACGGCAGTGGCGGTGCTCTTCATCGTGGTGGTGGCGTTGGCAGGGCTGGGATTTGCCGTCGTGAATGCCCTCTATCGCAATGCCTGGGGCACCTTCACCATTGCGATGACGATCCCCATCGGCTTCATCATGGGCTTCTATCTCCAAAAGTTCCGGCCCGGCCAGGTGGCGGAAGTCTCGCTGATCGGCGTGGTGCTGTTGGTCGCGGCTGTCATCTTCGGGCGGGGGGTCGCTCAGTCTTCGATCGCCGGCTGGTTCGAGTTTGAGCGCACGACGTTGGTGTTGGTGTTGGCCGGTTATGGGTTTCTGGCTTCCGTCCTGCCTGGCTGGATGCTCCTGGTGCCGCGCGGCTACCTCTCCACCTTCATGAAGCTTGGCGTAGTGGGCTTGCTGGGGGTGGGTGTGGTGCTCATGGCGCCGACGATCGAGATGCCGCGCGTAACCATTTTCGCCAGCGGAGGCGGGCCGATTATTCCCGGTACGCTCTTTCCCTTTCTCTTTATCACCATTGCCTGTGGCGCCGTGTCTGGCTTTCACTCGCTGGTCTCTTCCGGGACGACGCCGAAGATGATTGAGCAGGAATCCCAGGCTACGGTTGGTTATGGGGCGATGTTGCTGGAAAGTTTCGTCGGTGTGATGGCTTTGATTGCGGCCTCGGTCTTAATCCCCGGCGATTATCTGGCGATCAACACGATGCTCTCGCCTGAGGCTCTTGCTGCGATGGGCTTTCCGATCTCGCGGATTCAGGAGCTCTCGCAACTGGTCGAGGCGGATGTGGCGGGCCGGCCTGGCGGCGCCGTGTCCCTGGCAGTCGGCATGGCCTCCATCTTTTCTGCGCTTCCTGGGATGTCCGGCTTGATGGCCTACTGGTATCAGTTTGCCCTGGTGTTCGAGGCTCTGTTTATTCTGACGACGATCGATACCGGCACACGCGTGGGGCGTTATCTCATCCAGGAGATGGGAGGGCGGTTCTATGCCCCCCTGCGGCGGATGAATTGGTGGCCCGGTGTGGTGCTGAGCAGCGGGTTGATCGTGGGGGCCTGGGCCTATCTGATCGGCACCGGCAGTATTTCGACGCTCTGGCCGATGTTCGGCGCCGCGAATCAGTTGCTCGGCACCTTGGCCCTCTGTATCGGGACAACGGTGCTCATCAAGATGAATAAGGCGCAGTATCTCTGGATCACGGCCTTGCCGATGTTGTTTGTCGGGACCGTCACCTTGATGGGGTCCTACGAGATGTTCGGGATGTTTGTGGCCAAGGCCTCGTCCCTTGCCGATAGCGGGCAGGCCTTTGCTCTGTATCTGGATGCGGGGCTGGTGGCGGTGGTGGCCTTGCTCGCGGTGATCGTCTTGGGCGATAGTATCGTACAGTGGTATGGCTATGTGGTCTTGAAGCGGCCCTTCACCAGCAGTGAAGTGGTGGTAATGGCCGGTGGGAGTTCGCCTGGAAGGCTGCAGACCACGATTCATCATGATGGCGAAGAAAGACGGATGCAGTTGCCCGGTGGGGGGTGTTGTTAATAAATGGTTAGCGGGACAAGCGCGAGAAACCAGTCTCGCTAGTCGCGCAGGTCTCGCGAGAAGCGGAGGGGAACTATGGCTGAGCAATATTCGTTCGATGTGGTGTCGGAAGTAGACATGCAGGAGATGAAGAACGTCGTCGATCAGGCGTCGAAGGAAATCAAGCAGCGCTTCGACTTCAAGGACTCGAAAACGGAAATTACCTTGAAGGAAAAGGAAAAGGAATTGTCCTTGGTTTCTGACGATGAATATAAGCTCAATGCGGTGATCGACATCATCAAGGCCAAGTGCATCAAGCGCGGGGTGTCGCTGAAAGCGTTTGACTATGGGACTATCGAAGCGGCGCTGGGTGGGACGGTACGCCAGGTGGCGAAGATTCAAAGCGGGATCGCAGCGGACAAGGCAAAAGAGGTGACGAAGGCCATCAAGGAGTCCAAGCTGAAGGTGCAGGCGCAGATTCAGGGCGAGCAAGTGCGCGTGCTGAGCAAGAGCAAGGACGATCTCCAGGCGGCCATGGCGTTTCTCAAGGGGCAGGATTTTGAGATTGATCTGCAGTTCACCAACTACCGCTGATCCAGGATGCTGAAACAGGTCACCAGCTTCGTTCTCGGATCGAAATAATCCTCAACGTACCCAGAGGGTACGCTTCCGGTTATTTCTCTCCTGCGGCCTTGCTGGATGACCTGTTTGAGCATCCTGGATAGATTCTGCGCCGTTTAACACATGACACACGCTCTCGCTCTTCTGCTTTTTTTCTTTGCTGCTCTGACGGGCTGCAATCGCAGCGATGCGATTGTGGTGATCCAGCTCCATCCGAAGAATCCCGACATCATCTACGTCGCGACGAACGACTACATCTATAAGACGCGCGATGGGGGCAGGACCTGGACGAACCTGTCGCATGGCATGAGCCATTCCCGCGTGATCTCGATGGCGCTCGACCCCGTCTATCCGGCTACGGTCTATGCCGGCACGAAGGGCGATGCGGTGTACAAGAGTTACGATGGGGGGCAGCGTTGGGTTTCGCAACGATCCGGCCTGGACGATGTGACGGTATCTTCCGTGGTCAACCAATTTGTCTTCGATCCTGCTGACAACCAGCATCTGTTCGCCGCGACGACGATGGGGGTGTTTGAAACCAGGAATGCCGGCGACAGTTGGACGAAGCGCATGGAGGGCATGAAGGAAGTGCTGATGGTCGTGACGCTCGGCCTGGACCCCACGAGGCCTGATATTCTCTATGCAGGCACGAGTGGCGGTGTCTATAAATCGCTTGATCAAGCGGGGCATTGGGAGAAGGTGAATAACGGTCTCGTGTCTCCCGCCATCATCAAGTCATCACGCGCGCTGAATGTGACGGCAACTCTCGTCGACCCCTATGAGCCGGACACGGTCTATGCCGCGACGCTGGAAGGGCTCTATAAGTCGACGGATGCGGCGGCGTCCTGGGTGCGCATCGCCCAATCGCTGCACGATCAGATGGTGTTTTCGATGGTCTTGGATCGGACGAAAAAAGGTGTGATGTATCTGGGTGGCCGGGAAGGTATTCACCGGAGCGAAGACGGCGGGAACACCTGGACGACGCTGAATAGGGGGTTGGCAACGCTGAATGTGCGGTCGCTGGCGCAGAGTGCTATCGATCCGAAATTATTTTATCTTGGGACGAACGGGAGCGGGTTGTATCGCAGTCAAGATGCAGGCGAGACATGGGAGCCGATGCCGCCGGTGGTTACCGCGCCTTCATCCTGAAGCGGATGGTGACAGCCTATCGTAGCGGGATCGGTCTGTTAGCGGTTCTGCAGGCTGGATCCGACAGAGGAGCCTCCCAAGGAAGACCCGACAGAGCTGTCCTGGAGGCTTGAGCCGACGTTCGACGATCCGAGGCTTGATCCGATTGACGAGTCGGAAATGTTTGAGCCGATGGTTGAACGTTGGAGCGACGAGTTCACTGCCGACGAGGTATCGCTGTTGAGCGTCGATTCTCCAATCGAGGGGCCTGCCCGCCCGGTGGCGCCGATCTCAAAGCCGGTCGGGCCGCTTGCGCCGATGTCTGTGCTGCTCTTGGGGGAGGCTCCGATATCCTGACCGGTCCGTCCGCTTTCTGTCTGTGCGCCTGTTCTGGGGGCTTTCCCGATGCTCGGCCCCGCGGCCGGCGCGACGCCGATATCCGTTCCCGTCTTGGCGCTTCCCGGGAGCTTGGGGGCGCGAATATCTCTGTCGATCGACTCTTCTAGGTCTCGCATGGTGCGGGTTTCCCGTCCGCTTTCTTCAAAATCGACCTGCTCTCGCCTGTTCGATGCGTCGCCAATTTTCCCAAGTCTGCTTCGGAGAGTTTGGAGGTCGGCTCTGGCCGTCGTCACGGGCGTGATCATATCCCGAAGCATGATGCCTCTCGAGGCCATCGAGTAATTCGAGAGCTGTCTCTGTGTGGATTCCAGGAGTTCCGAGACTTCTTCGCCCAGGTCTGCGATCCGCTGGAGTTCGTCGGGGTCGGTCTTGCAACAGCTGAGAAACTGACGATATTCACGCAGAAATGCCGACACGTCACGTTGTAGATTCTCGATCTTGAAGTCGCGAGGCGCTTTCTCGCTCGTGGCCGCTTCCCCTTCTTGCTCTACCGTCTGGGCTTCTTTCTTCTCAACCAATGGGACACAGCCGGGCCCTTTGGTGGCAGAATATTGTTGGTCTGATTTTCGATCCGGGCACCAATAGACTGGAGATGCAGCTAAGGCTGTGGTGGCAGCGAGTGTGCTGAGCGTGAGCGCAGTTCCTGCCGTGAAAACCGTTACGTAGAGGGGCTTGGCTGTTGTGAGTGAACGCATGAAACTATTCTCAACCCGACTCGAATTCTTGTCAATGAAACCGGCTAACTTTGTGTGCATGGTTGCCGAATGACTCCAATGGATCGCTCTTGCGTGGGCGAACTCCTGAGAGGAGGTGAGTTCACATCGTTGGCCATGATGCGCCGTTTCTCCTTCCAGTTCTTCTTCATTTTCATTGGAGTGGTAGGTGGGTGACTGTGGCGTGGCATGGATGTTGGGATGTCGCAGGAGCCAATTTTCTTCCTCCGCGGTACATTCTGTCTCCGAGAATTCAGTCAAAAACAGAGACTATTTCTCCCTGTGGGTGTCAAAAGTTAGGGGGGTGCCATGCCGTTTCCCCTCAAAAATTCATGGAGAGGCCGAGGCCATAAAAGTTTCATAAGTACATGAATCTTTTGTTGACAAGTCTTTAAGTGGGTGTATACTCCGGCTCTAGTGGGAGAAAGTGGGTGAGTCTGGTGAGCGTTGATTTATGGAGGTTTTTCGACATCTCCCGGTCATGTCAGAAGAGGTCCTGTTTTGGCTCATTCGAGAGGATAGCCGAGTCTATCTTGACTGTACAGTGGGGTACAGTGGGCATGCTGAAAAGCTTCTTGAATCAAGCAGTTCGAACTCCAGACTTATCGGCCTTGATCGCGATGCGGTCGCCATTGCAGCCAGCCGGGAACGGCTCGCTCGATTCGGCGACCGTGTACACCTCATCCATGGGCACTTTGTGGAACTGAAACAGCATCTTGCTGCCAGTGGCATTAGCCAAGTCGATGGAATTCTGTTCGATCTTGGCGTGTCGTCCCCGCAGTTGGACGAAGCGGCTCGTGGGTTTAGTTTTCAGGGAGATGGCCCATTAGACATGCGCATGGATCAATCGACAGGCGGAACGGCGGCTGATCTGGTCAATCAATGGTCGGAAGCGGAAATGGCCGACGTGATTTTTCAATTCGGAGAAGAACGGTTTTCCCGGCGCATTGCGCGCGCCATTGTCAGTGCGCGTGAGCGCCGTCCTTTGTCGACGACGAAGGAGTTGGTCGCTGCGATCGAGGGGGCTGTCCCTGCGAGTTATCGGCATGGCCGCCTCCATTGCGCGACCCGTACGTTTCAGGCCATTCGTATCGCCGTCAACCAGGAGCTCGACTGTCTCGAGCCGGCGTTGCGCGACGCGGTGGATGTTTTGTCTCCGGGCGGACGTCTCTGCGTGATTTCATTTCATTCGCTCGAAGATCGAATTGTGAAACATACGTTTCGGGCGCTTTCCGGCAAGGACGATCCTTTGCTGGAGGTGCTCACGAAGAGACCGCAGGTTGCGACCAAGAAAGAATCGGACAGAAATCCTCGGTCACGCAGCGCCAAGCTGCGGGCCGCCCAACGGGTCTCCAGGGAGGGTCATTCATGAAGACGCTCACGATTATCGCCGGTGTGATGTTGGTCTTCGTGTTTGTGTGGGAACGGGTCGATGTCGTTCGGTTGGGTTATCAGATCGAACGATCGAAGAGTCAGAAAATATTGCTGGAGCGGGAGCGGGATCAGCTGCAAGTCAAAGTGTCTTCGCTGGCGGCTCCGGAGCGGATTGCAAAGCTGGCGACGGAGAAGTTGGGGTTGGTTCCACCGCAGCAGGGACAAGTGTTGATGGTGCATCAGCCTGGAAGCGCTCCGGGGCTGGCACGTCCGTCCAGTGAGCCGGTTCGTTTGGCGCGGCATATGGCCGCTGGGGGGGTGAACGAGTGACTGCCGGGCCTTCTCGCGGGCGTCGCTATGTGATGCTGCTGCTGTTTCTCTGCGGGTTCAGCATCATTGTGTTTCGATTGGTCACGCTTCAAGTGCTTCAGGCGGCAGAACTCACGGCCAAAGCCGATCGGCAACATCAAAAGACGGTGTCATTCGAAGGCGCGCGAGGTACGGTATCGGATCGCCACGGCAAAGTGCTGGCAATGAATGTGGAGGTACCCTCCGTGTTCGGCGTCCCGACGTCGTTGGAAAGCCCGTCGACCGTCGCCCGCCATCTTTCTCCGGTGCTCCATATTCGAACCGGTGAGCTGGAGAAAAAGCTTCGCCAAGATAAGAGTTTTGTCTGGTTGGCGAGAAAGCTCGAGCCTGAGCAAGGCCGTCGTCTAGAGCAGATGTCGTTAGATGGGATCGGTGTGGTGATGGAGGGGCGACGGTTCTATCCCAAGGGTCCGTTGCTGGCTCATGTCCTTGGATTTTCCGGGATGGATGGGCAAGGGCTCGAGGGACTCGAGCGCCGATACGATTCGCAGCTGCATGGGGAAAAGCGCGTGACCGTCCTGCAGCGCGATGCATTGGGGCGCACGGTGTTTCCGAAGGGCGTGACAGAGCAAGTGCCGACACCGGGACATGCTCTGACGCTGACCATCGACGAAGTGATCCAGTACATCGCAGAGAAAGAACTCGAAGAAGCGGTCTTTCATGCCCGTGCGAAGTCCGGGACGATCATTGTCATGGAGCCGCAGACCGGCGCGATTCTCGCGATGGCAGTCAGTCCACGGTTCGATCCCAACGTCGTTGCCAAGTTGACGCCCGATCGGTGGCGCAATCGTGCGTTGACGGATACGTACGAGCCCGGGTCGACGATGAAAGTCGTCGTGGCGGCCGCGGCGCTTGAGGAAAAGGTAATGACCCCCGGCACGATGGTGTTCGGTGAAAACGGCCATATGGTGATCGCGAATACGACGATTCATGACCATGAAAAGCTGGGGTGGATCACGTTTTCTGAAGTGATTCAAAAATCCAGCAACATTGGTGCGGCGAAAACCGGAATGGCCCTCGGCGATCAGCGGCTCTACCGCTATCTTCAGGGGTTCGGTTTCGGTCAACGGACGGACATCGATCTCCCGGGTGAGGTGAGCGGGCTCTTGAAGGCTCCCAAAGATTGGGGCCGTCGATCGGTGGCGTCAATTTCGATGGGACAGGAAGTCGGGGTGACGGCGCTCCAGATGGTCTCGGCATTGTCGACCCTTGCCAATGGGGGTGTGATGATGAAGCCCTATGTGGTGTCCGAGATTCGCGATGCGAAAGGGCATGTGCTGAAGGAAGTCCTTCCGCAAGTGAAGCGGCGCGTCGTATCGCCGGACACGGCCTGGATGATGACGACGATGATGGAAGGTGTGGTGACGAACGGGACGGGGGCGAAGGCGGCCATTCCAGGATTTCGCGTGGCCGGTAAAACCGGGACCGCGCAAAAAATCGATCCGCGAACCGGCGCCTATTCCTCTACGCAGTTTGTCGGATCGTTTGTCGGCTATGTGCCGGCGGAGTCTCCTCGGTTGGCAATGATTGTGATCATCGATGAGCCTCAAGGCGAGGCCTGGGGCGGGACCGTCGCCGCGCCCGTATTTCGGCGGGTAGGCGAGCAGGTGCTCAATTATCTCGGCGTGTCCAGGGAGGACACGGTGAAGATCGCATTGGCGACAAGGGAAAACTAAGAGGTTATGGCGCGAGATCCTATCACAGTCATGCAGTTGCTCGCAGCCCTCCATGGGCAGGTCGAGATCCAGGAGCAGCGAGGCGATGTGAATCGTCCGGTGCATGGAATCGCGGACGATTCGCGGGCCGTGACTAGTGGGAGCCTTTTTGTTGCCGTCAAGGGTGAGCGCGTCGATGGGCACGATTTTGTCGAGCAGGCGATCAAGGCCGGAGCTGGTGCGGTAATTGCACAGGCGACCGTGGCATCCGGGTCGGTGCCGTTCGTGCGGGTGGCTGATTCGCGCAAGGCGCTCGGTCTTCTCGGCAGCCGGTTTTATGGCGATCCCTCCGCCCGTCTGAAGATGATCGGCGTGACCGGTACGAACGGGAAGACGACGACCACCTACATTTGCAAATCGCTTCTGGAGGGGATCGGTCGACGGGTGGGGTTGATCGGCACGGTGGGGTATCAGATCGGGCAGGATATATTTCCTGCCTCTCACACAACGCCTGGCGCGCTCGACCTGCAGCAGTTGTTGGCGAAAATGGTCGAGGCTGGGCTCAATGCCGCAGTCATGGAAGTGTCGTCCCATGCCCTCGCGCTGGACCGGACCTCGGGCTGCGAGTATGACGTGGCGGTCTTCACGAACCTGACGCAGGATCACCTCGATTTTCATCATACGATGGACGAGTACTATGAGGCGAAGTTGCGACTGTTCACGGGATTGGCCGGGGGGCAGAAAGCCGGGAAGCGCGCTATCGTGAATTTGGACGATCCTCGTGGAAAGGCGATCCGGGCGGCCTGCCCCGTGCCGGTCTGGGGTTATGCCATTCAGAACCAGGCCGATCTCAAGGCGGAACGAGTGCGTCTCTCGCTTGCCGGGACGACCTTCACTGCGGCCACTCCGAGCGGAACGTTCACGGTCGAAAGCCGGTTGGTCGGAGAGCACAACGTCTACAACTTGCTGGCGGCGATCGGCGTAGCGTTGCACGACGGGGCCACGATCGATCAGATCCGCGAGGCGACGGCGCATATCGCCAACGTCCCGGGACGATTCGAGCGGGTCTCTTCCGGGCAAGACTTTACCGTCG
Organism: Nitrospirota bacterium; assembly: GCA_030682135.1. Classification (GTDB taxonomy): domain Bacteria; phylum Nitrospirota; class Nitrospiria; order Nitrospirales; family Nitrospiraceae; genus Palsa-1315. The sequence goes on from JAUXQT010000053.1 coordinate 47,943, forward strand.
TCGTCGACTATGCCCATACGGACGATGCGCTCGTTCGGCTGCTCACGGCCGCGCAGGCCTTGAAGACCGATCGGATCATTACGGTGTTCGGCTGTGGCGGTGATCGGGACCGGGGGAAGCGGCCCAAGATGGGGCGTGCCGCCGTGGAATACAGCGATGTGGTGGTGCTGACGTCCGATAACCCTCGAACCGAAGACCCGATGGCGATCCTCCGCGAAGTCGAGGTCGGCGTGCGTGAGGCGCTCGTGCACCGTAGCCACGTGCAATATCGCTTGGTGCCAGACCGCCGCGAGGCGATCGGCGCAGCCATTCGTGAGGCGCATCGTGGCGACATGGTGCTCATTGCCGGTAAGGGGCACGAAGACTATCAAATCGTCGGCACCAAGAAGTTTCATTTTGACGATCGTGAGGTGGCTCGCGAGGCGATTCAGCAATTGCAGGATTGCGCGTGAAAGTCCAGGCCACGGTCGAGGGCGCACAGGATGAGGAATTAATGGGACTCTTTACGGTCGAGGAATTACGAGAAGTCATCAGCGTGAAAGTCCTTGCGGGGCAGGACTCGTCATCGGGCAAGCGTCCGATCAGACAGATTACGACGGATTCGCGATCCATTCGCCGCGGCGATCTCTTTGTCGCGCTCAGAGGCGAGCAATTCGACGGCCATGATTTTGTGCCGGCGGTTCTTGCGCAAGGCGCAGCCGGAGCGATCGTGCACGATGAATATCGCCTCCCGCCAAGTTCTGCAGCGGTTCGGCGGATCGAGGGACGGCCCGCGCCGTTTCTCTTCGGCGTGCGCGATCCGCTGTTTGCCTACCAGCAGTTGGCGACGCATCATCGCAGCCGGTTCAATATTCCCGTCGTGGCGGTGACTGGAAGCAACGGCAAGACGACGACGAAAGAGATGGTGGCGGCGGTCTTGGCGCAACGGTGGCCGGTGTTGTAGACCGAGGGGAACTTCAATAATCGGATCGGGGTGCCCTTTACCCTGTTTCGTCTCACCTCTCGCCATCAAGCGGCTGTGATTGAGATGGGGGTGGATCAGCAGGGGCAGACGACCAGGCTCTGTGAAATCGTCAGGCCCACGATCGGACTCATCACCAATATCGGCCCCGATCATCTCGAGTTCTTTGGCAGCATGGAAGGATCGGCGCAGGCTAAGGCGGAACTGTTGGATCAGCTTCCTTCCGATGGCACGGCGATTTTGAACGCCGACGACCCCTACTTCGACTATCTCGCGTCGCGGGCGCAATGCCGAGTCGTGTCGTTCGGATTTTCGGAGATGGCCGATGTCCGCGCGAGCGGGGTCACGTCCGATGTGCGCCAGGGCACGACCTTTCGCTTGCACCTCCCTGGAAAGAGCCGTCCCGTCACTGCGCGAATCAAGGTGCATGGAACGCACAACGTGACCAATGCGCTCGCTGCCGCTGCGGTGGGTGCGGCGTTGAACCTGTCCGGTTCGATGATTGTCCAGGGGCTCGGTCGATTCCGTCCTGCCGCGATGCGATCGCAGGTGGTGACCCATCATGGCGTCCATATTATCAACGATTGCTACAATGCCAACCCTGCTTCGATGAAAGCCGCACTTCAATTGCTGGCACAGTGGAGCCCGGCGCGTGAACGGATTGCCGTGCTGGGAGACATGCTCGAACTCGGATCTGAGACAGGCCAGATGCATCGGGAAGTTGGACAGTTTCTTGCCACGCAGGGGCTGTCGCGGTTGATCGTCTGTGGCCCCTTGGGCCGGAAGATCGCGGATGGGGCCAGGCAGGGAGGGATGGCAGGTTCGCAGATCGATGAAGTCGCCGATGCAGGAGCCGCTGCCGATCTCCTCAAGAAGATCGTGCGGCAGGGCGATGTGGTGTTAGTGAAGGCCTCCCGAGGCATGAAAATGGAGCAGGTGGTGCAGGTATTGACGGGGATGAGGGCGGTTATCAAGCAGGCGTCGTAAGACGCCGGCGCCCATCCCACGCAAGGTTCGGTCAGGCAGACGGATCACTCTGAAGGTAAAGACGGCATGCTCTATAACTGGCTGTATCCGCTTCATACGGACTATTCGTTCCTGAACGTGTTTCGTTATCTGAGCTTCCGGATCATCTATGCGGCCGTGACCGCGTTCTTGATCGCCTTTGTGCTGGCTCCCTGGTTGATCAGGAAGCTACAGGAAATTAAGCTCGGTCAGCAGATCCGCAACGATGGTCCCAAGAGTCACCTGGCGAAGAGCGGGACACCCACGATGGGCGGGATTCTTATCCTCTTCGCGGTGGTTCTCTCAACGCTCTTGTGGGCGGATATTGCGAAGCCCTACGTCTGGCTGGTGCTCGCCGCCACGCTGGGGTTCGGGGCGATCGGATTTGCCGACGACTACCTCAAGTTCATCAAGTCCCAATCGAAGGGGCTGTCGGCGGGGCAGAAGTTCACCGCGCAAGTGGCGGTGGCCTTGGGGATTGCGTTGGTCCTCTATTTTTTGCCGGGCTATACCACCAAGCTCAGCATTCCATTTTTCAAAAATGTCGTGCCGGATCTCGGCTGGCTCTATATCGGCTTTGCCGTGTTGGTCATTGTCGGGAGTTCCAATGCGGTCAATCTGACCGATGGTCTCGATGGGCTCGCGATCGGGCCCGTCATGATTGCGGCGCTGGCCTATACGATCGTGGCCTATGTCGCCGGCCATCGACTGATGTCGGACTATCTGCTTATTCAGCACATCGAAGGGGCCGGCGAACTGGCGGTCTTTACCGCGTCGATCCTGGGGGCGAGTCTGGGATTCCTCTGGTTCAATACCTACCCGGCTACCGTGTTCATGGGGGATGTCGGGTCGCTTCCGCTGGGAGCGGCGCTGGGCACGGTCGCAGTGATCAGCAAGCACGAATTGCTGCTCCTCATGGTCGGCGGCGTGTTCGTGATCGAAGCGGTCTCGGTGATTTTCCAGGTCATCTCGTTCAAGTCGCGCGGGAAACGCATTTTTCTCATGGCGCCTATCCATCATCACTTTGAGATGAAAGGGTGGGAGGAGCCTAAGGTCGTGGTGCGTTTGTGGATCATCGCCATCCTGTTGGCCCTATTGAGCCTGAGCACCTTGAAACTCCGGTGATGGCATGGCGGGAGTAACAGCAGTGGAACTTGCGGGCGCACGTGTCACGGTCATGGGACTTGCCAGAAGCGGCGTGGCGGCTTGCCGGCTGCTGCAGTTGGCGGGCGCGCGTGTGACGGTGGCCGATCGCAAGGAGTCGGCGGAGCTGGCGGCGATTCTGGGGAGCATCGACCGCGATCACGTCGCGGTGACGGTCGGGGCGCGGTACGAATCCTCGCTCGACGAGGCGGACCTGGTGGTGATCAGTCCCGGTGTGCCCTATCGGCTCGCCTCGCTTGAGGCGGTGCGCCGTCGCGGGGTGAAGGTGATCAGCGAATTGGAGCTGGCCTCGCAGTTCTTCCGGAGCCCGCTTCTGGCGATTACCGGAACCAACGGCAAGAGCACGACCGTGACCCTGATCGGTAAGTTTCTCGTCGAGAGTGGCAAGCGCGCGTTTGTCGGGGGCAATTTGGGCACCGCCTTGAGCGAAGCGGCGGTAGAAGATCTTCGTGCCAGCCAGGCAGGACAGCCGAGTCCGTTCGACTACCTCGTCGTGGAGGTCTCCAGCTTCCAGCTGGAAACGGTCGATCGATTCCATCCCTGGATCGCCGCCCTGCTCAACGTGACGGTCGACCATCAGGATCGGTATGAGTCGCTGGATGAATATGTCGCAGCGAAGCAGCGGATCTTCGAGAATCAAACCGCGTCGGATTTTGCCCTGTTCAACCTCGACGATGACCGTGTGGCACCGTTACGGCAGCAAGTCCGGGCAAAGCGGTTGGGGTTTACGAAGGCCTCGACGATCGGTGCCGATCTGGATGGGGGGACGTTTCTCGACGGCGACCTGATCGTGACGACAGTGACCGGTGTGCGGCAGGAGATTTGTCGCCGAAGCGAGATCCGCATCATCGGCAACCACAATGTGGAGAACGTGATGGCGGCCGCAACCTATGCGGTGCTATGCGGCTGTCCGCTCGATGCGATTCGTCGCGTCCTCGCGACGTTTCCCGGACTCGAACATGCGCTTGAAATTGTGCGCGAGCGCCGGGGGGTCCGGTTTGTGAACGACTCGAAGGGCACGAACGTCGATGCCACGCTCAAAGCATTGGAGAGTATCGATCAGCCGATCTGGCTCATTGCCGGGGGCCGGGATAAGGGCGGGGATTTTTCTCGATTGGCCCAGGCGGTCGGCCGGCGGGTGAAGCGCGTGATTCTGATCGGAGAAGCGGCGCCACTGATGCGGCGGGCCTGGGAAAGCGTCGCCACGATGACCGAGGCGGCCACGCTACGCGAGGCCGTGGATGTTGCGGCGCAGGGGGCCTCGCAGGGAGACGTCGTCTTGTTGTCTCCGGCCTGCGCGAGCTTCGACATGTTTGCCGACTATCAAGACCGTGGGCGTCAATTCAAGGCAATGGTTCATGCCTTACCGGCGTGACGTGCCAGGCGAGGGAGGGGCGGTTCTGAGCAATGGCGCATCGATCAGCGGGGACTTTGGCCCTGCCATGGTCCCAGACCAGCCAACGATCGGGGACGAAGCGGGTGTCGGCGGACTACACCCTGCTTGCGGTCACGATGACCTTGGCGTTGGTGGGGCTGGTCATGGTGTTCAGCGCGAGCGCCATCGTGGCGGGCAACCGCTTTCAGGATCCCGGATTTTTTCTGAAGCGGCAGGTCGCCTGGCTCGCGTTCGGCTTGTTGTTGATGCACCTCACGTCGCGGATCGATTACCCGCTGTGGAAGAAGCTCTCCATTCCCATGTTGTTCGGCATGCTGCTGCTGCTCGTGATGGTGCTGGTGCCGGGGCTGGGTGTGGCGGCCAAGGGGGCGCGTCGCTGGTTGCGGTTGGGGCCGATTTCGATGCAGCCGGCGGAAATGGTCAAGCTCGTCACGGTCATCTATATCGCGGCGTATCTGACCAAAAAAGGGGACAAGATTACGTTGTTTCGCGAGGGGCTGTTGCCGGCTTTGATCGTGCTCGGACTCCTGAGCGGACTGGTCTTGCTGGAACCGGATCTCGGAACGGTCGTCGTGCTTGGATTGGTGACGGTCGGGATGTGTTTTCTCGCTGGGGCGCGCGTGGCTCATCTGTTGACGCTCGGCCTCTGTGCGATTCCGGTCGTCTTGGTGCTGGTCCTGGGTTCCAGTTATCGGCGCCAACGGCTCATGACATTTTTGGCTCCCTGGAAGGATGCAGGGGACGCCGGATTTCAAATTACGCAATCGTTCTTGGCCTTTGGCAGCGGTGGCCCGTTCGGCGTGGGGTTGGGAGAGGGCAAGCAGAAGCTCTACTTCCTTCCGGAAGCCCATACGGATTTTGTGCTGGCGCTGGTCGGCGAAGAACTGGGCCTCGTCGGGACCGTTACCGTCATTCTTCTCTTTGCTGTATTTGTCTGGCGGGGTTTTCAGATCGCCACGCGAGCGCGGGTGCCCTTTGGCCGCTATTTAGGGATGGGGATCACCCTGTTGATCGGGGGCCAGGCTTTAGTGAATGCGGCAGTGGTGACCGGGCTTCTGCCGACGAAGGGACTGACGTTACCGTTCGTCAGTTACGGGGGCTCGTCGCTCGTCGTCAGTCTGATCGGCGTCGGAGTGCTGCTCAGTATTTCCCGGGATCGGCATGCCGGCGGGTCTCGCGGTGGGTCGGATCGCGAATGACGATCGTCATTGCAGCAGGAGGAACCGGTGGCCATTTGTATCCGGCCGTAGCGCTGGCAAGGGAGTTTCTTAGGCGCGATCCCACGACCAAGGTGCTGTTTGTCGGGACTACGCGGGGACTCGAATCGAAAGTGCTGGCTCACGAGGGTTTCGATCTGGCCTTGATCAGTGCCAAGCCGGTCATGGGCAAGGGGCTGCTCGGGGCGATGACAGGCTTGTGCGCGTTGCCGAAAAGTTTGTGGCAGTGCGTGAGACTGTTGCGAGCGAGAGGGGCTGATCTGGTGATCGGAATCGGAGGCTATACGAGTCCGATGGTGCTGCTAGCTGCCGCCATGATCGGGGTGCCACGCGTGATTCTTGAACCGAATGCGAATCCTGGGATGGCCAACAGGGCAGTCGGGCCGTTCGCACAACGGGTCTTTCTCGCATTCGAGTCGGCGGCTGACTCGTTTGCTCGTTCGAAGGTGCGGGTGGTGGGGACCCCGATTCGTCAGGCCTTTCTGGATGGAGTTCAGCAGAGCCAGGAGCGATCGGGACCCTTTCATGTGCTGATTTTCGGCGGGAGTCAGGGGGCCAAGGCGATGAATACTGCAGTGATAGAAGGATTGCCCGAACTCATGACACAGCTGCCCACTCTCACGGTGACCCATCAGACCGGCGAGTCCGACCATGCACGAGTGGCAGAGGCCTACCGCCGTGCCGGCATCGCTGCGGAGGTGACGCCATTTCTCTATGACATGCCTGCGGCCTTGCGACAGGCGGATCTCGTCGTCGCACGAGCCGGCGCGATGACGGTGGCGGAGCTCACGACATGCGGCAAGCCGGCCATTCTCATTCCGCTGCCGACCGCCATTTACGACCACCAGATGCGGAATGCCAAGGTGATGGAAGCGGCCGGGGCCGCGGTGGTCCTCCCGCAAGCTGCGCTCACAGGCGCGTTGCTTGCTCGCACGGTGGCGGCGATTCTTGGAGATCCTGAACGGGTACGGGTCATGGGAGCGGCAAGTATGGCGATGAGGAAAATCGATGCGGCCGAGGTCATCGTCCGCGAATGCTATGCACTCATGGAGGGCCATCATGATGTCAACCGGTCTGGTGGAGCGGCAGGAGTCTAATGGTGCAGGGCAACGTCGGCAGGAACAATCTCCGTATCCACCGGTTGGTGGAGTAAGGCGCGCGCCAATGTTTCGTAAAACACAACAGATTCATTTAGTCGGAATCGGGGGATCGGGGATGAGCGGCATTGCCGAGGTGCTGCTGACGTTGGGGTACAAAGTGACGGGTTCGGATCTGCAGGCCTCCGATACGACGCGCAGATTGGAAGAGCTCGGTGGACGCATTTTTGTCGGCCATCAAGAGTCGAACGTCGGAGAGGCCCAAGTCGTCGTGATCTCCTCCGCCGTATCGGCACAGAATCCCGAGGTCGTGGCGGCCAAGGCCAAGCAGATTCCCGTGATTCCTCGGGCCGAGATGCTGGCGGAGCTGATGCGGCTGAAGTTCGGGGTGGCCATTGCGGGCGCCCACGGGAAAACCACGACGACCTCGATGGTGGCCAATGTGCTGGCGCAAGGGGGTCTGGATCCCACGATGGTCATCGGGGGGAAAGTGAATGCGCTGGGGAGTCATGCGCGGCTGGGGCGCGGCGATCTCCTCGTGGCGGAAGCCGATGAGAGCGACGGGTCGTTCCTGCGTCTGTCTCCGACGATCGCGGCTGTCACGAATCTCGACCGGGAACATCTCGATCACTACGGCAGCATGGAAAAGATCAACGAAAGTTTCCTCGAGTTCATCAATAAAGTTCCGTTCTATGGATTGGCGGTGTTGTGTGCCGACGATGATCGGCTCAGGGCGCTCTTCCCGAAGATCGTGAAACGCTATCAGACCTATGGGCTGAGTGAACCGGGTGGAGTGACTCCGGACTTCTTTGCGACAGAGGTCAGCTTGAACCAATGGGGCGCCGAGTTTCGGGCGCAGTTCCGTGGACGGAATCTTGGCCCGTTCCGCCTGGCCGTGCCCGGCCGACACAATGTCTCCAATGCACTCGTGGCGATCGCGATCGGGATCGAACTGGATGTGCCGGTGGACCTTATCCGAAAAGCGCTGGCGGCCTATACCGGAGTGGAGCGTCGATTCCATCTGCGAGGGGAAGCCAACGGGATCATGGTTGTGGACGATTACGGGCATCATCCGACCGAAATCAAGGCGACCCTGGCCGCGGCGAAGCAAGGCTGGGGAGACCGGCGGCTGGTGGTGTTGTTCCAGCCGCATCGCTATACGAGGACGCGAGATTTGCTGGAGGACTTCTCCAAAGCGTTCGAGCAATCGGACGTGCTGTTTTTGACGGACATTTATGCGGCAGGCGAGCAGCCGATTCCAGGGGTGTCCGGAGCGAAGCTGGCGGAGATTGTGCGTGCCGCAGGCCATCCCTCTGTGACCTTTGTGGAACAGAAAGATACGCTGGTCGATCAGGTATTGCCCCATCTGAAATCCGGGGACCTCGTCATTACGCTTGGGGCGGGGGATATTTGGAAGACGGGGCTTGGCCTCTTGGCCCGGTTGACTCCCACAGCATGATGTCATGAAGCGAGGCAGCCAGCATGTCACGACAACAGCGAGCGTCCCTGCGCGATTTACGCAGGCAGATGTACGGGCCGCGGTGGCAGGTGTTCGGGGATCTGTGTCCTTCCAGGCCCCGTTGCGAGAGTACACCTCCTTCAAAATCGGAGGGCCTGCGGATGTCGTGGTGGAGCCGGCTGATATTGAAGATGTCTGTCTGGTGGTCCGGCAAGCGCGCGCGCGTAAGGTCCCTCTGTTTGTCCTGGGCGGGACGAATTTGCTCATTCGGGATGGGGGCATCCGAGGCATCGTGGTCAGTCTGGTGCGGTTGCGGACGATCAAAGAAGAATCGGGGGCAGTTCTCTATTCCGATGGGGGCGTCGGGATGCCGACGTTGATCGCATACGCCATCCGCCATTCCCTCGCGGGCCTGGAATGGGCGGCGGGAATTCCAGGGACGGTGGCCGGTTGTGTGGTGATGAACGCCGGGACGAAACTCGGGGAGATGAAGGACTCGGTGAAGGCCGTTCGGATGGTGAACATGAAAGGCCAGATCGTGGACCTGGACGCAGCCCAGGTGACGTTCGAGTATCGCAAGGCCCTGCTGCCACGCGGCATCGTCGTCGGGGTATGGCTGCAGTTGAAGCAGGGGGTCCGGTCGGAGATCGAGAAAGTGGTCAAGGACTACCTTCATTACCGGCGAGACACACAGCCGCTGGCGATGCCGAGCGCCGGTTGTGTCTTCAAAAATCCTCCGAACGATTCTGCCGGCCGATTGATCGAGGCGACCGGTCTTAAGGGCGCGCGCGTCGGCGATGCAGAAGTATCGTTGAAACATGCCAACTTTATGGTGAACCGGGGACAGGCGCGCGCGGCGGACGTAATTGCGCTGATTAAACAGGTCCGTAGCACCATACGCCGTCGGGCGGGTGTGCGGTTAGAGCTTGAACTCAAAATCGTAGGAGCGACGTAGCGCGATGAGCCAGCCTCGACTGACAGAACGCCCCCTTCTCACGCGTGCCCGCATCGGGGTGCTGATGGGCGGGCAATCGGCCGAGCGCGAGGTGTCGCTCAGGACGGGCACGGCGGTGCATCGGTCGCTGGTGCGCCGCGGGTATGATGCCGTGGCCATCGATGTCGGTCCGGCGCTCTCCCAGGATTTGCGCGATCAAAAGGTTGCGGTGGCATTTCTCGCCTTGCATGGCCCAGGCGGGGAGGATGGCGCAATTCAGGGATTTCTGGAAACTGTGGGTATTCCTTACACCGGGTCCGGTATCCAGGCCAGCGCGGTTGGCATGCATAAAGTGACGACAAAAACACTCTTGGCCTTGGCAGGTATTCCTGTGCCTGGTGGTACCGTCGTGAAGCGAGGGACGAAAGTGTCGAGCGCCACCCTGTTGCGGACGGCGAAGCTGCGCTGGCCCGTCGTGGTCAAGCCTGCATCCCAAGGCTCCACCATCGGTGTCACCATCGTGCGGAAGCCGGCGCAATGGTGTGACGCCTTAGCCTTGGCCCATCGCTACGATACGGATGCGATGGTCGAGGCCTACATTCCGGGGCATGAGGTCACGGTCTCGATCATCGGGAGGCAGGCCCTTTCGCCATTGGTCCTCCCTGCGGTGGAGATTGTCGCGCCTGGGGGGTTCTACGACTTCGCCGCGAAGTATGAAAAGGGGAAAACGCAGTATCTCTGCCCCGCACCGTTAACGGCGGCGGTGACTAAGCAGATTCGCGCGTTGGCGTTGCGTACCTATGAGGTGCTGGGCTGCGAAGGGGCGGCCCGGGTGGATTTCCGTATTACCCCGAAAGGCCGTCCGTTTGTGCTGGAGATCAATACGGCGCCGGGGATGACGGAGACGAGTTTGTTGCCGATGGCGGCGGGGCGCGCCAAGATCGATTATGACGAGCTGACCGAACGGATTCTGGAGTCCGCATTGGCTCGAGCAGCCCGCGTTAACCAGTCGTCAGAGGAAGCGCCCAAGCCATGAAGTTGTCCATGCGGAAGCGGGCGGTGCGTGCGATTGGCCCCCGGCTCAATCAGTGGAAGGGGGCGCGTGCCAGCGAGGTCGCCGAGCAACGGCAGCAGGCGAATCGAGAGAGACTGTTCTCGCGGGGACGACGAGCCCTGCGTATCGGGACATGGATCATCGGTCTTGCGGCCATGGCCGGGGGGCTGGCCCTCGCGACACGGGAGATGGGGCCGGTGCTTCAGCGCTGGCTGGAAATTCGCGAGGTCGAGGTGGAGGGGATTCACCATGTGACGAAACCGGAAGTGGTGGAGTTGCTTGGTTTGAAGCCCGGCATGGGGCTTCAGCAAGTCAGTACCGGATTTCTTGCCGAGCGCGTGCGGACGCATGCCTGGATCAAAGACGCGATCGTCGAACGCAGGCCTCCGCATCTGCTGCATGTGACGGTATTGGAGCGCACACCGGCCGCGATTATTCGCACGGGAGTAGACCATTGGCTGAGCGACGAAAGCGGGCACCTCCTGGCCAAGCTGGGCAGGCAGGATGAGCTCACACTGCCGTTATTGATCGGATTGGAGCCGAAATCGCTTCTGCGGGGCGATGCGCGCGTTCGCAACTCGGTGCAGTCGGGGGTCGTGCTGGCCAGGCTCATCGGCAATTCGATCGAGGGGCGCATAGAAGTGGATCTCGCGAATCCTTCGAATGTGATGGCCTCGGCCAACGGGATGCGATTTCAATTCGGCGCTGACGCCTTGGTCGATCAGTGGGAACGGTTCCAGAAAGTGAAGCCGTCGTTGAAGACGGCATCGTTCGATGGGCGGAAGCATGAGGGCAGCGAGATCGATTTGCGTTACGACAACCGTGTGATTGTGCGTGAAAGGGGGTGAGGACTGTGCCGAAGCGTGATCAGATTCTTGTGGGGTTGGATATCGGGACCACGAAGATCTGCGCCATCGTTTCGGAAATCACCGATGATGGGGCGCTGAACATCATCGGGGTCGGGTCCAGTCCTTCCCGAGGTCTCCGTAAAGGTGTTGTGGTCGATATCGAGAGTACCGTCGAATCGATTAAAAAGGCGGTCGAGGAAGCGGAGCTGATGGCGGCGGTCCAGATCAATTCCGTCTATACCGGCATTGCCGGCAGTCATATTTCTGCGGAGAACTGCAAGGGCGTGGTGCCTCTCAAGAAGTTAGAAGTGACGCGGGAGGATATCCAGCGGGCCATCGAGAGCGCCCGGACGCTGGCGGTGATTCCTCACGACCGGCGAATTCTCCATGTGTTGCCACGCGAATTCACGGTAGACGGGCAAGAGGGTATCAGGGAGCCGTTGGGACTGTCCGGGAACCGCCTCGAGGTGAACGTCCATGTGATTACCGGCGCCGTGACGTCCGCGCAGAACATCATCAAGTGTGTGAATCGCGCAGGACTCGATGTCGTGGATATTGTGCTGCAGCCGTTGGCGTCCAGTGAGGCCGTCTTGAGCCTGGAAGAGCGCGATCTGGGGGTCGTCATGATCGATCTCGGGGGGGGGACGACCGACCTCGCGATTTTTCTCGACGGGAGTATCAGGCATTCCGCGGTGCTGCCGATCGGCGGGCAGAATTTGACGAAGGATCTGGCAATCGGTTTGCTGACCACGCAGGTCGAGGCTGAGAAAATCAAACTGCAACATGGGATTGCTCTGACCGGATTGGTACAGGGCCATGAAACGGTGGAGGTGCCGTCGGTCGGGGACCGTCCCGCCAGGACATTTTCGCGCCGTGATGTCGCGGAGATTCTTGAGCCGAGGGTCGCGGAAATATTCGAGCTGGTTCGCCGGGAAATCGCGCGCGCCGGTTACGAGGGCATGTTGGGCGCAGGGGTGGTCATTACCGGGGGGACGTCGTTGTTGGAAGGGATGCCCGATGCGGTAGAGCAGGTCTTGAATCTTCCGGCTCGCCGCGGTGCGCCCAGCGGGGTCGGAGGGCTTCGCGACATCGTCAGCAATCCCATGCATGCCACTGGAGTCGGTCTGTTGCTCCATGCCCGGCACCATGCCGAGGAGATGGCCACCGCCGGTTTGCGCGGGGGACGGCCGTTGAGCAAAGCGTTCGATCGGATGAAAACTTGGATGTTCGAGTTCTTTTAACTGTGCCGCGAGGCGGATGCCCGTCACGCGAATTCTATTATTAAGGGAGGTGTCCTGATGTTTTCATTTGAAGAGGATGTCGTATCCCCGGTTCGGATCAAAGTGATCGGTGTGGGTGGCGCCGGGTGCAATGCCATTAACACGATGATCACGTCCGGATTGGCGCGGGTCGATTTCATTGCAGCCAATACCGATCTGCAGGCGTTGGATCGGTCGCGGGCCTCGTATAAGGTGCAACTGGGGCCTGAGCGGACCAGGGGGCTCGGCGCTGGCGCGAAGCCGGAAGTCGGGAAAGACTCCGCGCTGGAAAGCAAAGACCAGATTCGGGAATGTCTTGAGGGTGCCGACATGGTGTTCGTCACTGCGGGCATGGGTGGTGGCACAGGAACCGGCGCTGCGCCGATCGTGGCGAGCATCGCCCGTGAACTCGGCATCTTGACGGTCGGGGTCGTCACCAAGCCCTTTACCTATGAAGGTCATCGCCGGATGAGTCATGCGGATGAAGGCATTCGTGATCTCCGCCGCCATGTTGATACGTTGCTCGTGATTCCCAACCAGCGATTGCTCGGCATCGTCGATAAATCTACACCGTTGCTCGAAGCCTTCAAGGTTGCCGATGACGTTCTCCGGCAGGCGATTCAAGGGATTGCGGATGTGATCACGACCACCGGCCATGTGAACGTGGACTTTGCCGACGTCCGCACGATTATGTCGCATACGGGGCGCGCGGTGATGGGCATGGGCGTGGCACGCGGGACGAATCGGGCGATTGAAGCGGCGCAGAAGGCGATCTGCAGTCCGTTGTTGGAAGAGGGCAGTGTGGAGGGCGCGCGCGGCGTGTTGTTGAATATCACCGGCGGACCCAATATGTCCTTGCATGAGATCGAGGAAGCGGCCACGATTGTCCAGCAGACAGCCGATCCGGAAGCCAATATCATTGTCGGACAGGTGATCAATCCCGACATGGGCGACGACTTGGTCGTGACGGTGATTGCGACGGGATTTGAACGGGAGGAGCAGGCTGCTCCTATTCCCGTGGCTGCGGCGCGGAGTACCCGTAACGGGCAACAGGTCGCGGCGGGAGTAGGCGCCTCGATGGGCGACCGGTCCTATGCAGACCGGCCGCTCAAGGATCTCGATCGCCCAAGTTTCTTGCGGCGGCCGAGCGATTCGAGAGAATCGATGGAGCGAGTCGCGGTCGTGGCGGATGATGAATGGGATGTGCCCACGTTTTTACGCAAACAGGTCGACTAAGCCGACAGGTTTGCGGCCGTGAATCGTCTCATCGGAGTAGGGTTATGAGTGCAGCGGTCATCACGGTTCCTGCCTTCGCCTCCGCACGGGACGGCGTCCGGCATTTTTTCGGCACACGCCGTCATGCGGATTCGTTCGCGCTTGAGGTCGGAGTGCCGGCTCGCCAGTCAGGAGCCCAGGGGCGTGGCTGGCTGCTGTCTGTCAAGCAAGTGCATGGGACTGACGCGCTGGTGGTGGATCGGCCACTGATTGAGTCGGATCAGTTCCCTGGCGGGTGGGACGCGCTGGTGACCAATCAGCCCGGCGTCACGGTGGCGGTGCGCACGGCGGATTGTGTCCCTGTCCTCGTGCATGATCCCCGTCGGCACGTCGTGGCCGCGATTCATGCCGGCTGGCGGGGGGCTGTCGCCGGGATTGTGCCGAAGACGCTTTCGCTCATGGTGGCCAGATTCGGATCGACGCGGTCGGATTTGCGAGTCAGTATTGGGCCTTCGGCTGGTCCTTGTTGTTATGAAGTGGATGGCCCTGTGCTCGACCAGCTTCAAGCGGGATTGCCGGATTGGCAATCGGTCGTGCGGGACTATCGGGGACGCAACGCGCGTTTGGACCTCAAGGCCTTGATCCGTCGGCAAGTAGAAGGAGAGGGTGTCGTGTCACGTGCTGTCTCATCGGTGAATCTCTGCACGATCTGCCATGATGAGCTCTTCTATTCCTATCGACGGGAAGGCCGTGTAAACGGAACGATGGTCAGCGGGATCACTCTTGCTTCCAGCCGGTAACAGGTGGTCAGGCCGCCTGCGCTGACATTTGTTCGGTGGTTTGGGTACAATACCTCCGAACGTTCGAGCGGCAGGGCTTCAGCTATGGCGATCAAATGAGATGGATGTATCGGTCGGCGGCTCAATCAGTGAGAATATTCGATTCGTGCTCGAGCAGATCCGGCTTGCGACTCGGCAAGCTGGACGGCCAGAAGGCAGTGTGCGTCTCGTTGCCGCAACAAAGTCAGTGGGGCTCGATCAGCTTCGCGAGGGGATTGCGGCAGGGCTGACGATTCTCGGCGAGAACCGCCTCCAAGAGGCTCTTCCGAAAATCGAAGGTTTACGGGGCGCGCCGATTCGGTGGCATTTTATCGGCCACCTGCAGCGTCGAAAGGTTCGATCGGTCGTCGGGGTCTTCGACCTGATTCATTCGGTCGACAGTCTCGAATTGGCAGAAGAGATAGAAAAGCGGGCGCAAGAAGCAGGGGTGAGGCAAGCGGTGTTGCTGGAGGTGAATCTTGAGGGGGAGGCGACGAAGACCGGCTTTCGTCCTGGTGAGCTTGAGGGGCTGTTGCCGAGACTGGGAGCCTTGTCTCATGTGGAGGTGAAGGGGCTCATGGCGATTCCCCCTCCCACCAGCGATCCTGAGCAGTCTCGTCCCTATTTCCGTCGTTTGCGTGAGTTGGCCGAGCGCCTCTCGCATCAATCGATCGGTACCGTCTCGTTGAAGGAATTGTCGATGGGCATGTCGAGCGATTATTCCGTGGCCGTTGAAGAGGGGGCCACGATGGTGCGGGTCGGCACGGCTATATTTGGAGCACGGCGTGGTTAGTCCAACGATCACGAACAAGATTGCCTTTATCGGGGGTGGCCAGATGGCAGAGGCCATGATCGGTGGGCTGCTCTCCGGACAGGTGTGCTCTGCCGAGTCGATATGGGCGACGGACCCCGTTGCCGAACGCCGGGATCACTTGAAGCGTCAATTCGGCATTCGGGTTGGCTCTGCCAATCGTGAGGCCGTCGCCTGGGCCGATGTGGTCGTCTTGGCGGTGAAGCCCCAGATGCTTCAGGTTGTGCTCAGCGACCTTGGCTCATCCCTGGCCCATGCGTTGGTGATTTCTATTGTGGCAGGGGTGATGATTCAAGCCATTGCGGAACAGATGGCCGGGGCGATGAGGGTCGTTCGTGCGATGCCGAATACGCCGGCATTGGTCCGGGAGGGTATGACTGCCCTTGCCCTGGGCAGCGCGGTATCTGAAGATGACAGCCGAATGGCCCGAACGGTATTCGAATCAGTTGGCCGAGTGGTGCTGGTTGAGGAGCGGTTGATGGATGCCGTGACTGGATTAAGCGGCAGTGGACCGGCCTATGTGTTTCTTGCTATTGAATCGTTGGCGGACGGGGGCGTCAAGATGGGGCTTCCGCGGCAGGTTGCCGAGCTCCTGGCTGCCCAGACGGTACTCGGTGCGGCTCGGTTGGTCTTGGAGTCGGGGATGCATCCCGCTCAGCTAAAAGATCGGGTGGCTTCTCCCGGAGGCACGACCATTGCCGGGCTGCATCAGCTTGAACAGGGGAGATTTCGTGCGACGTTGATGTCGGCCGTCGAAGCGGCGACGATACGATCGAAGGAGTTGGGACACTGATGTTTGTTGCAGGCAATGTATTGACGGCGGTCGCGACCATCCTCGACTATGTGTTGTGGCTGTATATGTGGGTGATCATCGCGCGTGCCCTGATCTCGTGGGTCAATCCGGACCCATGGAATCCCATCGTGCAATTTCTCGATCGAGCGACCGAACCGGTCTTGGCGCCGATTCGTCGATGGATCGGGTGGCGCATGGGAATGGATTTGTCGCCGCTCATCGTGATTCTGATCATTACATTTTTGCAGATCGCGGTGGTGCAATCACTCAAGGAATTAGCCATGAGGATGAACTGATATGACCATGGGGGATGCCATGAGAATTACACCGCTCGATATCCAGCAAATGGTGTTCAGGGTCAGTTTCCGCGGCTACGACAAGGAAGAGGTCAATCGATTTCTCGAGGAGTTGGCGCAGACGGTCGAATCGTTGAATCGGGACCAGGCCGTCCAGCGAGAAAAAATCTTGTTTCTGGAGCAGCAGCTTGCCGAGATGAAGCGGACGGAATCGACGTTGTCGAGTACGCTCTTGTCGGCGCAGTCGCTGGCAGAAGATGTGAAACGGAATGCTCAGCGAGAGGCGGACCTTGTCATCAAAGAAGCCGAACTGAAAGCCGGTGAGTTGATCCGTCAGGCCAGAGTCGAACTGACCGATACGCAACGTGACCTCTTATCGCTTCAGAAACAGCGGCTGCTCATGGTTGAACGGCTGCGCGCATCGTTGCGGATGTTCGAGCGGATGTTGGAAGTGGAAGAGCAGGAAGCGCTGCATGATGCCGCGACCGCATCGGAAGAGAAGCTCGAAGGAGAGTCGAGCCCGGCGTTGTGACTCGTTTGACCTGGTCCGTTCCTCGGCTGGCTTCGCGACGCCCTCTCCAGCAGCCATGTCCCCACCCGTGACAGATTGTTTTGCCTATGGCCACCCATCACGTCATTGAAGCGGCATTACAAACGGCCGTTGATGACGGTGTTTTCCCCGGTGCCCAATTGGCGGTGCGCTTACAGGGCGAGCTGCAATGTGTTGTGGTGGCTGGACGATTATCGTCAGAGCCCCCGGGACTTCTTGTGCAACCCTCCACAATCTATGACCTTGCCTCGCTGACGAAGCCGTTAGCAACCGTCACCTCCATTGTACTCCTGATTCAGCGCGCCAAGGTGGCTCTCGAAGACCCCATACAGCAGGTGTTGGTAGAGCTTGCAGGGGCGCCGATCGGGGAGGCGACAGTGCGAGATCTCCTGGCCCATCGCTCAGGCTTGCCTGGTTGGCGCCCGATATACGAACGGCTCGAAGCGCGAGGTATGACTCCAGGGCATTCTGGCGGGAATCAGTCCATCAGTGAAGCGGTGCTGAGCATGATTCGTAACGAACCATTGGTCTATGTGCGTGGTGAGCGCAGCGTATACAGCGACCTCGGATTTATGCTGCTGGGATTTTTGGTGGAGCGTCTGAGCGGCCTGGCATTGGACCGATGGTGTGAAGAAGCGATCGCTCGGCCGATAGGGGCTAACCCGCTGCTATTTCGTCCAGTGGCAGAGCGCGGGCAATCCCTGCCAGAGGTTTCAAATATTGCTCCGACCGAACAGGATATGTGGCGTCATCGTCTTTTACGTGGGGAGGTCCACGACGAAAATGCCGCATCGATGGGCGGTGTTGCGGGCCATGCAGGGTTATTCGGGACTGCTGAGTCGGTGCTGGCTGTGTCCGGAACCTGGCTCCGCGGCTATCATGGAAGAGAGTCGATTCTGGAGGAGAAGTTTGTCCGGCAGTTTACGACGCGCCAAGCATCTGTTTCGCAATCGAGTTGGGCGTTGGGATGGGATACTCCGTCGGCGCCGTCCTCATCGGGGTCCTGCTTCTCAGAGCGGTCGTTCGGGCACCTCGGCTATACAGGGACGTCGTTGTGGATTGATCCGATGTGCGAATTAGAAGTGGTACTGTTATCTAACCGGGTACATCCGACTCGGAAGAACGAGAAGATAAAAGCCTTCCGCCCGCTCATTCACGACCTGGTCTATCGGGAGTACGTCGCGCGAGGATAAGGAGCGACTACGCGGGATCCTGGTACTCAACCCAGGTTTCTTTTTCGGCGAGATACTTCGTGCCTTTGAAATTCGCGCGCGTTCTCAATCTGCTGAAGCCGAATCCCTGCATGGCGTTGATGAGCTCTTGTACCGCAGCGGGAATAGTCGGGTGCGAGTGCCCCTCGACAGTCAGGGCTTCATACATGGTCTTGGCGGCGTAGCCTGAGGTGGTTCGATTGACGAGGACCGCGCGATTGAAGTACCGATCGCTCGGGTCGACTCCTTCAACCTGGTGCTTTTCAACGAGACCTTCTTTTTTGAAAAGGAGCGGAAGCGAACTCATCACCACCTCCATGATATCCATGTGGAACGGTCTAAGACCCCGATTATAAGGAGGGGCTGTGCCGACTGCAAGACGTTGACAACCTCTTGATGCCCCCCCTATCATTTCTCGCCGTTGCGACCGGTTGACGTGCGTGGCTTTGGACGCGATGAATATTCCCAACAGCTTGACCATCCTGCGCATTCTCCTGATTCCCTGCTACATCGGGCTGCTTGTCTACGGCAGATTCGATCAAGCCCTCATCGTGCTTATCGTGGCTGGATTGACCGATGCGCTCGATGGGGCCATCGCTCGCGTGATGAATCAGCATACCCGGCTCGGAGCCGTGCTGGATCCTCTGGCTGATAAGCTGCTCCTCACCTCCGGGTTCATCACACTCTCGATGATTCACTTGATTCCCTCGTGGGTCACCATTCTCGTGGTTAGCCGAGACTTAATCCTCATGCTCGGGACGGCTGTGGCGCACTTCACGGAATCTCATGTGGATATTACTCCCACGTTCCTGGGCAAGGGCACCACGCTGCTCCAGCTCTCCTATATTGTGACGGTGATATTTCTGAGTTCGCGTCACATCACTCTTCCTCCCATGGTCATGTTCTCCCTCTTGTTCGGCATGGTCGCCTTTACGCTCTTGTCAGGGCTGCATTATCTCTACCGAGGCTACCGGCACACGAGTGCGCTCAGCAGCTAATGTGTTGTAGGGTTTGAGCCTGCGTGCCCCTTTGCCCGTGCAGAGATTGTGCATTCGTTTGACAGGTTTTGAGGTGGTGAGTAGACTCGCCTGGTAGGTATTCCCCTCAGTTTACAACCGGCCATGATCATGGCCACATCGAAGGGTGAGTGTTGCGTATGGCTACCTTTGCATATGTCGGACGAACCAGATCAGGTGCCGTCAAGAAGGGCGAGCTGAGCGCGAAGACCCGAGATGAGGCGGTGGATCAACTCCGCAAGCAAAGCGTCGTCGTCACCAGTCTCGATGAAAAGAAGGGTGGCGCCGGCGGATTCAACTTGAGTTTTGGATCCGGTCTCACCGATAAAGATCTGGTCGTGTTTACGCGGCAATTTGGCACGATGATTAATGCAGGCCTGCCGTTGGTGCAATGCCTCGAAATTCTCTCGACCCAGTCCGAGAATAAAGTGCTGCGAGAGACGATCGGAGAAGTAAAGACTCAAGTGGAAGCCGGCTCGACCTTTTCGGATGCCTTGCGGCGCCACCCCAAAGTCTTCGACGATCTGTACGTCAATTTGGTGCATGCGGGTGAGGTCGGTGGTCTGCTGGATACAATTTTGACGCGTCTCGCAAAATATATTGAGAAAGCGATGAAGCTCAAAGGGCAGATCAAATCTGCCATGATCTACCCTTCTGCAATTCTTGGTGTTGCGGCGGTGGTAATCACAGTCCTGATGATTTGGGTCATTCCGATCTTCGCGAAAATGTTCAATGAATTATCCGGTGGGAAAATGGGGCTGCCAGGTCCCACGCAGTTCGTCATTGACGTCAGCAATGTATTCACGTCCTATTGGTATGTGATGTTAGGGAGCATCGGGGCGGTAGTCTTTAGCATCAAGAAATACTATGCAACCGCTCAGGGTCGAATGACTATCGACAAGTTACTCCTCAAGACGCCGGTGTTTGGGGATCTGATCAGGAAGGCCTCTGTTGCGAAGTTCACCCGTACGCTTGGGACCCTGCTTGGGAGTGGAGTGCCATTGCTGGATGGGTTGACTATCTGTGCAAAGACGGCAGGCAATAAGGTTATTGAGGAAGCATTGATCAATGCTCGCGGCAGTATCGCTGGCGGGAAAACCATCGCTGACCCCTTGGCGGCAAGCGGGATATTCCCCAAGATGGTGACGCATATGATCGCCGTTGGTGAGTCAACTGGCGCGCTGGACGCGATGCTGGGAAAGATTGCAGATTTTTATGAAGACGAGGTCGATCAGGCCGTTGCGTCACTCACCTCGTTACTAGAACCCGTCATGATGGTATTTTTGGGTATTGTGATCGGGTTTATTGTGATCGCGATGTATCTTCCAATCTTCAAAATGTCGGAGGCTATAGGTTAGGGGCGGTGTTCGTTGGGTTTCGCTCCACTCACAAAGTTGAGGGAGGGTTCCCTGCTGCAAGGCCCTATGTCTATATTGTGAGAGCCAGTCGCTGCTCCGTCTCGGGTGCGATGAATCAGTTCTTGACCCATTGTCTATGGAGCATGAACGAGGCCCGTCTCACTCCGAAGTTCATTTTTCTTCTTCTACGGTCTTCCCCTCATGAATGAGTTGCGCGCAAGACTCTACTGGCTCATGGGGCTTCGGCTCGCTCTCGTCAGTCTTACGCTCGGCCTGTCTCTCGTCTTCCAAGTTGCGAAGGGCGGGCGGGTTGAAACGTTTTATACACTAATTATTGCCACGTACGTTCTGACGATCCCTTCCGCTCTCCTGCTCCGTAAGCTTACCTCACCAGTCTCGCTCACGATATTTTTCTGGGCTCAGGTCGGAATCGACTTCTTCCTTGAAACGGTATTGGTGGCGAGGACTGGGGGAGTCGAGAGTCCCTTTGCGGTGTTGTATGTCATGACTGTGGCGGTGGCCAGTCTCGTCCCTCGCCGGCGAGTGGGGCTTCTTGCCGCCTGTTTCTGCATCATTCTGTTTGGGCTCTTAACCAACGCTCAACTGTACGGTCTCGCGGAAGGGTGGGGATGGCTTTCGCCGAGCCGGCTGACGGCACCTGAAACGTTTCAAACATTCGGCGTCTATGCGCTGGCCCTTCTGGTCGTCGGAATACTTGGCGGGACCTTAGCCGATCAGCTTTACCAGGCGGACCAATCGTTGCGCGAGAAGGAGCAGGGACTGAGCCGGCTCCAGGTCTTTCACGAGAATATTGTCCATAGTATTAGCAGCGGCGTATTTACGGCAGATCCTGCGGGGTGCATCACCTCGTTCAATCCGGCGGCACAGGAAGCGACCAGGTATACGATCGCGCAGGTGGTCGGGTGCCCCTGGCGAGAAATCTTTAACTGGCATCCTGCCCAGGAATCAGACGAACTGCTCGGCAGTTCCCTGTCGACGACGACGCGATTTGAAGTGGAATGTAAACGTGCTGACGGCAATCGCCTGATCCTCGGGATGACCCTTTCTCCATTGCACGAGCAGGGGAAGCAGACGGGCTTAGTTGGTGTGTTTAAGGATCTGACGCAGATTCGGGATCTCGAAGAGGAGATGCGGCGTAAGGATTGGTTGGCGAGCTTGGGTGAAATGTCTGCCGGAATGGCTCATGAAATTCGGAACCCGCTTGGCGCGTTGGCAGGCGCTATGCAAATGCTCCGGAAGGATGCCACGGAAGATGAAACCAATCGCCGGTTGATGGACATTGCGATTCGAGAGGCCACCAGGCTTGACAACATCATCACGGAATTCCTCCAGTATGCCCGTCCTCCGGCACTGAATCTTGCCGAGCACGATCTCAATAAAGTACTTGCCGAGACGCTTGATCTCGTTCAACATGAAGCGCGGACACGTACACATATCAAAATTGTGACATCCCTGGCAACGGGAGTGCTCACGGCCTTGGTCGATCAAGATCAGTTCCGGCAAGTCTTCTGGAATATGGCGACGAACGCCTTTGAAGCGATGCCGGAGGGAGGGCAGTTAACGATCTCGACGGGCTGCCGTCACGTCGATGCCGGTGGCCGTAAGGGGGATGTCATCGAAATTGCCTTTCAGGACACCGGCGAAGGCATTCCGAAGCAGAATCTGGATAAAATCTTTCTCCCGTTTTTCACGACGAAGAAAGAAGGGTCAGGACTGGGTCTCGCAGCCGTGCATCGCATCGTCGATTTGCACGGGGGCTGGATCAAGGTCGAAAGTCAGGAGCGTCATGGCTCACGGTTTGTGGTCTGTATGCCGCGTTCCGGAGATGCCGGGATGCGGTTGTGGCATGAGGGGCGAACGCCGTGGAAAAGATCCTAGTTGTCGATGACGAACGAAGTCTCCGCGAGGTTCTGAGTATCATGCTCACCCGCGCTGGGTATGCCGTGACCGAAGCCTCGGACGGCGAAGAGGCCATCAGTCATGTGAACAGGGAAATCTTCGATCTCGTGATCACCGACCTTCGCATGCCTAAAGCCGACGGCATGGCGGTCCTCAAGGCGGTGAAGTCCTCGTCTCCTGAAACCGTCGTTCTGGTCCTGACGGCGTTTGCGACCGCGGACTCGGCAGTCGATGCGATGAAACAGGGGGCGTATGACTACCTGACCAAGCCCTTCCAGGTCGATGAAGTGCAGCTGATCATTCGCAATGCCCTGGAGAAGCGTCGACTCTCGACGGAAAACATTCTCTTGAAGCGCGAGATGGCGAGCCAATCGTCGTTTGCGCAGATCGTCGGACAGAGCGAGAGCATGCAGAAGGTGTTCGATGTGGTGCGCAAGGTCGCAGATGCCAAGAGCAATGTGCTGATTTGCGGGGAAAGCGGAACGGGTAAAGAGCTGGTGGCGCGCGCGATTCACTATAATAGTGCCCGGAGTCCGATGCCGTTTGTGGCGGTGAACTGCAGCGCCGTGCCGGAGACGTTGCTCGAAAGCGAATTGTTCGGACATATGAAGGGGTCCTTTACCGGTGCGATGGCCAATAAAGCCGGGTTGTTTGAAATCGCCAATGGCGGCACCATCTTTCTGGATGAAATCGGCGACACCACCCCTACGATTCAAGTGAAGTTGTTGCGTGTGATTCAGGAGCGAGAGTTTAGGCGGGTGGGCGGGACCCAGGACGTGAAGGTCGATGTGCGCATCGTGGCCGCAACCAATAAAGATCTTGAAAAGGCTGTGGCCGACGGGTCATTTCGTGAAGACTTATACTACCGTTTAGATGTCATTCCGATCCGGCTTCCGCCGTTGCGGCTTCGTACCGGGGATATTCCGTTACTCGTGAAGCATTTTCTGGGAAAGTTTTCTCAGGAAAGCGGGAAGCCGGCTCCAGTCTTGACGCCGGAGGCGATGCATGTGTTGTTGGGTCATGAGTGGCGCGGCAATGTGCGCGAGCTTGAAAACTTGCTCGAACGGGTTGTCGCCTTTTCCGTCGGTGCGCCTGTATCGGATGAAGATATTCGCGGCTGGCTCCATCGTGTGGTGATTCCCCAGCAGCAGGGGGTGCCTACGGATCTGCCGGAAGATGGCGTGGATTTGGAGGCGTTGATCAACGGCATCGAAAAAAATTTATTGCTGCAGGCGCTGGAACGGGCTAAGTGGGTCAAGAAAAAAGCAGCCAGGTTATTGAAGCTCAATACGCGGTCGTTTCGTTATCGGCTAGAGAAGTATGCGATCAAGGGTGGCCGTGATTAACTTGCAGTCGAATCCCACCGAGATCACCGTCCGTGCTCCGGCCAAAATCAATCTCATTCTCCGCATCCTCGACCGCCGTCCGGACGGGTTCCACAATCTCTGGTCGATCATGCAGACGGTCGCGCTGGAAGATGAGGTGCAGATCAGGCTCTGTCCCGGCCGACAAGGCATCTATCTGAGCTGTGATGCCGGTCAGTTGGCTGCTGACCAAAGTAACCTCGTGTATCGTGCAGCCGCTGCAGTGGTGGAGCGAGCCAGGCTGTCGATCGGTCTCGAGATTGAACTTCGGAAGCGCATTCCGATGGGGGCAGGCCTTGGTGGAGGGAGTAGCGATGCCGCAGCGACCATTATCGGATTGAACCGTTTGTTGCGGCTGGGATGGTCTTCTCTGGAGATGGCCGATGTCGGGCAATCGCTGGGGAGTGATGTTCCATTTTTTCTGTTCGCTCCTTCAGCATTCGTGGCTGGTCGGGGAGAAACCGTTCGGCCCGTCGTCGTTGAGGGGCTGCGCTGGGTTGTGCTTGCGAATCCAGGGTTTGGGGTCAATACCAAGTGGGCGTACCAAGAGTTAGCTGCAAATAGGACTGGTGTGAGGCCGCTGTCATCAGTGCAGTATGAACTTGACCGGCAATCGCGGGTGAGCTGGGCCCAACTCATTGCCGCGGCAGAGAATGATTTCGAGGCGCCAGTCTTTGCCGCCCATGGGAAGCTCCGGGAGATCAAACAGAGTTTGCAGGCTCAAGGAGCTGAAATTGCGCTGCTATCCGGAAGCGGGGCAACGGTATTCGGGGTCTTTGCGGATGAGGCCGTCGCGCGCCTGGCCCAGTCCAAATTGGCCGGTGATCCGCTGATGACGGTATTCGTTGCCCCTACCTGTTCAGGCGCGCTCCTCGTGTAAGAAGGACTCCCGCGATAGGCCTTGGTTGACAAGCCTCCGTACATTCCGTTACATTCTGACCCCTTAGTTGGCTTCCTCAACAGCGCGCAGCGAACAGAGGTGGGCGGGTATTCACTACGCCAACCCACGCCCGCGGTCGAGAAGAACCACATACGAAATCAGGCCCTTCGTAATCGTATTCAAAGGATCTTTGGGGAATCGATGAGCAGAGAGCTAAAGATATTCTCTGGTAATGCAAATCCGGCTCTGGCCCATGAGATCTGTGCCTATCTCGGGACAAAACTTGGCGAGGCCACGGTCGCGTCATTTAGTGACGGCGAGATTCGTGTCAAGATCGAGGAAAACGTCCGTGGCGCCGACGTGTTCGTCGTGCAATCCAGTTGTCAGCCGGTCAACGATTCCCTCATGGAGTTGTTGATTATTATTGATGCGCTCAAGCGCTCTTCCGCGAATCGCATCACGGCGGTCATCCCGTATTTTGGTTATGCGAGGCAGGATCGTAAGGATCAGCCGCGTGTGCCGATTTCTGCAAAACTCGTGGCCGATCTGATCAGCACGGCTGGTACTGACCGCGTCCTGACCATGGACCTCCACGCAGGGCAGATTCAGGGATTCTTTAATATTCCGGTGGACCATCTGTACGCGCTTCCGGTCTTGCTGGATTATATTACGAAGCAAAAAGTCAGCGACCTGGTGGTGGTGTCCCCTGATGCCGGTGGAGTCGAGCGGGCTCGTGCATTTGCGAAGCGGCTTCAGGCAAACCTGGCGATTATCGACAAGCGGCGTGAAGGACCCAACCAGACGCAGATTATGAACATTATCGGTGACGTCGCGGGCAAGAGTGCGCTCTTGCTGGACGACATGATCGATACGGCCGGCACCATTGTGAAGGGCGCTCAGGCCTGTATGGATAAAGGGGCTCGTGAGGTGTGGACGGCTTGTACCCATGCGGTGCTGACCGGGCCGGCGTTGGACCGGATTCAGCAATCCTGCTTGAGGCAGGTGATCGTGACCAATTCGATTCCGTTACGGGGCAAAGAGCAGATCTGCCCGAAGTTGTATCAATTATCGGTCGCACCATTGTTAGGTGAGGCGATCAGGCGTATCCATGAAGATGAGTCGGTGAGTTCATTGTTTGCCTGACTCGAGACCGAGACATCTGAAGACCAGCGAGAAGGGGACGGAGGCATATCATGAAATTCGAACTAGCAGTCACCGTGAGAGAGAAAACCGGAAAAGGTGCGGCACGCCAGCTTCGGCGAGAGGGCAAGATCCCTGGCGTGTTATACGGGCAGGGCGAATGTCTGCTCTTGACGATTGAGCCTGATAGCTTGGTCAAGATTTTGAAGGCACAGGCGGGAGGAACCGCACTCGTGTCGCTGACGCTGACTGGAGCAAAGTCGACTCCGAACCGGACCGCACTCTTACGCGATTTTCAGGTCGATCCGGTTGAGGGAAATGTGCTCCATGCGGACCTGTTTGAAATTTCGATGAATAAGCCGATTCGCGTGAAAGTGCCTCTCCATTTGACCGGCGGAGTGCCTGCTGGTGTGAAGGAAGGCGGCATCCTTCACCACAACATGCGCGAATTGCATATCGAGTGTCTGCCGGCTGTGTTGCCAGACTTTATCGAAGTCGATGCGTCGGGGCTGAACATTTCGCAAGGCCTCCACTTGAAAGATGTCGCCGTGCGCGAAGGGATCAAATTTCTCGATGATCCGGAGCACATGGTTGTGAGTGTGGCGGCGCCGATGACGGAAGCCAAGCTGGAATCGCTCCTTGCGAGTGGCGTGGCCGGGGCTGAGGGCGGGAAAGAGCCTGAAGTGGCTGGCAAGGGTAAAGTTGAAGGGGCTGAGGGCGGCGAGGCAGGGAAGGCCGGCGCAGCGGCGGCCGATGCCAAGGGTGGCGATAAGAAGGGTGCTGCGGCACCAAAAGCTGAGAAGAAAGAAGCCGAAAAGAAGAAGTAGCGGTGCGTCTCATCGTTGGGCTGGGCAACCCTGGTGCGGCCTATGCTCAGACTCGTCACAATATCGGTATGTTGGCCATCGAGCGGGCTGCCGCTCGATGGTCCATCCGTCTTGCCAGGCGCGGGGTCGCGCAGCGAGGATCCGGGCGGATCGGCTCGGAACTCCTCGAACTTGCCGGCACGCTCGACTGGATGAACATCACCGGCCCTCCGCTCAAAGGCCTCCTCCGCGAGTATTCATTAACTGCCGCAGATCTGATTCTTCTCCACGACGATCTCGACCTTGAGATGGGGCGTCTCCGCATCAAGCAAGAGGGTGGTCATGGAGGACATAACGGCATCCGGTCGGTCATCGAGGCGCTCGGAACGCCTCAGTTTATCCGAATAAAAATTGGAATCGGACGTCCGGCACCGCGTCAGGACTCGGCGGATTATGTGCTGCAAGCGTTCACGAGAGAAGAGTTTGAGGTCTTGAATCCCTGTCTCGATCGCGTCGTCGACGCGCTGGAATGTTTGATCCACAGGGGTATCGCCGTGGCGATGAATCAGTTCAATATCCGCGAGAAGCCGGCAGGAGATGAAGGGGCGCCGGGAGGCTGATTCTTCGCCGCCAGTATCGAGGAATCCCGGAGTCGGCGTGCGGTCTGGTCTGAGTGAAGATTCAGGCAGGGCCTCCCCTTTCATTTGACAGTTTCTTCAGGGCTATGTTAGTTTCACCCCTTCGCGCTGGCTGAATCCAGCGTACCTACACCTTGCTCCCGACTGGTTCGGGGGCCTTTGTCCAGGAGGATTGCTGCATGGAGCTCTACGAGTCTCTGTTTATTATTCGTACGTCTCTTACCGACGAAGAGACTGCTGCCCTCATTGAGAAGATGAAGGCGGTGGCAGAGAAGACCGGTGCCCAGTTTATCAAGTCAGAAAACTGGGGCAAGAAGAAACTCGCGTACGAAGTGAAGCGTGAACGCAAGGGCACGTACGCCTATTTCTACTTCAGGGCGCCCAACATCACGGTCGGTGAGTTGGAACGGTCCTACCGGCTGGAAGACCCTATCCTCAAGTTCTTGACCGTCCATCTCAAAAAAGAGCTGGTGCCGCCACGGCCACTCGAAACGTCATCGGAGGAGTTCGCCGGTGGCCGGGTTTAATAAAGTCATTCTGATCGGGAATCTCACGCGGAATCCTGAGTTGCGGTATACGCCGAACGGGACGCCGGTGGCCAGTTTGGGCCTGGCGGTCAGCCGGCGATATAAGCAGGGCGAAGAATTAAAAGAGGAAGTCTGCTTCGTCGATATTGTGGTCTTTGGCAAGCAGGCCGAACATTGCGGGCAGTATCTCAGCAAGGGGAGCGGTGTCATCGTAGACGGACGGCTCCAGCAGCGCCGATGGGAAACGGAAGACGGCCAAAAGCGCAGCAAGCACGAGGTGGTGGCCCAAACGGTGACGTTTATGCCGAAACGCCAGGATGGCGGCGGCGGGGTTGAGCCACCAGCGCACGATGATGCCGGGTATGAACCCGAAGAGCACGTCTAACAAAAAGGGAGACGGTTATGGAGCGTGAACAGGGTGGAGATCGTGACGGAGGCGGTGGTGGCGGACGGTTTTTTCAGCGTCGCCGGCCTTGTCGGTTTTGCATTGAAAAAGGCGCGATCGATTTCAAAGACGTCGGGCTATTGAGAAACTTCCTTACGGAGCGTGGGCGGATCGTTCCGCGGCGTATTTCCGGTAACTGCATGAGGCATCAACGCGAATTGACGGCTGCCGTCAAGCGGGCTCGGCATATCGCGCTGATCAGTTTTGCAGAAGAGCGATAACGTAACGATTGACGTTGGGGATGGGCATGCAGACAGGGGCTACGATGGATCTATTAACGCCGCCGCTGGCTAGCATTACAGCAGACGGACTTTCGCTCGTTGGCGAGGTTACGGCTGAAGAACTCGGCCTGAGCGAGGATGATGCCATCGCTCGTGGTCCACTCGCGGTGAGCCTGGATCTGACCAACGTCGAAGGGCTCGTTGCGGTGACCGGTGTGCTTGAGGGTACGATCCTCCGCGAATGTGTGCGGTGTTTGACGCAGTACGAGGATCCTCTGGCGTTTTCGGTGAGGGCGGCGTTCATTCCTGAGCCGAAGTCTCCGCCGCGCCACCCGAAGCGAGTCGATCCCCGGAAGGCGCGCGAAGAGGTTGTGGCGGCTGAAGAAGAGGAAGACCTGGACGACCAGTATCACTATCAAGGTAATTTTCTAGAATTGGCTCCCATGCTGCGTGAACATGTCATCCTGGCCGCGCCGATGCAGCCCATCTGCAGCGACGAGTGTTTGGGGCTTTGCGCACGATGTGGGAAAAATTTGAATGAGGGGCCCTGTCAATGTGCCGTGGAGCCACCGATCCCGACTTTTCGGGTGGTTCAGGGCACGAAACGCAAGACCGGCGGATCGTCAGCATCATAGCGTGACCGCCTGCTATCGAGAGTGAGAAGGAGTTGCCATGCCAAATCCGAAACATAAACATTCACGGGAACGACGCGACACGCGGCGCACCCAAAAACTGCGCATGACCCCGCCGGGCATGTCCGTCTGTCCGCAGTGCCATGAGATCAAGCTCCCGCATTACACCTGTTTGAATTGCGGAACCTACAAGGGTAAGGCAGTCATTCAAGTCGAAGAATCCTAGTCGACTCTCGTTCCACGTACACAACGGAGTACGTGGAACATCGTCCTCGCTACGGACTTCCTGGGGGTCATGTTGGACAGCCTGCTCGGCAGGCTGTTGACCGGCTGGCGGTTCGTGCCTGAAGGGCACGGGTGGCTCTACGGACTACGTCGGTAATGATGTCCGTTTGCCTGTTGCGTCAATCAGTTCACTGCTCTAAACTCCTGCCGCATGTAACGTGGTAACGGCTGTTTGTCTTCCGTGATCATCTGACACGTCATCGTTCTATGAGTATTTGGCTTCTATGAAGATTGCGCTTGATGCCATGGGCGGCGACCATGGCCCAGCCCCGGTGATTGAGGGGGCTCTCCAGGCCGCTCAGGAATGTGATGTCGAGATCCTGCTCGTCGGCGATGAGGCCATTCTCACCGCCGAATGTCGCCGTTTGGGCTGTACAGATTCCCGTCTGTCTATTCGCCATGCCTCGCAAGTGGTTGAGATGCATGAATCACCGGCAACAGTCGCCCGTAAGAAGCGGAACTCCTCCATCTGGGTCGCGACCGAGTTGGTCAAGAGTGGCGAGGCCAGTGCTGTGGTCAGTCCAGGGAACACCGGCGCCAGCATGGTCGCTTCGTTCTTTGTGCTCGGGCTGACGAAGGGTGTCGAGCGTCCGGCGATCGCAACCTGTCTCCCTACGCTCACTGGCATGGCCATTATGTTGGATGTCGGGGCCAATGTGGATTGTAGTGCCCAGCATTTGGCGCAATTCGCCATCATGGGGAATGAATACGGCAAACATCTCTTCGGGAAGCCTAATCCGCGTGTCGGGTTGTTGAGCATCGGAGAAGAGGACAGCAAGGGGAATGAAGTGACGAAGGAAGCGTTCAAGCTTCTCAAGGCCAGTTCGCTCAACTTCATCGGTAATGTCGAGGGCCGCGATGTCTACAGCGGGAGCGCTGATGTGGTGGTCTGTGACGGGTTTATCGGGAACGTCGCACTGAAGATTTCAGAAGGCGTGGCCGATACGATCAAGAAGTTGCTGCTCAAGGAAATATCCGGATCCTTCTTCGGCCGCTTAGCCTATCCGCTCATTGCCAAGCCGCTGTTGAATTTGAAGAAGAAAATCGACTATGCCGAATTCGGCGGGGCGCCGCTGCTGGGTGTCAACGGCATTACAATGATTTGCCATGGCCGTTCGTCAGCCAAGGCGATCAAGAATGCCATCCGCCGGGCGAAGGGATTGGCCGAGAGTCGTGTCGATGCGCTGATTCAACGCGATATTGAAGAGAGTCTCATGCAGCCCAAGCCCACCGAGGATGCGCCGGCATGAGGGCCCGCATTGCAGGGACCGGATCGTATGTGCCGGCCAAGGTGCTGACCAATGTCGATCTCGAACGGATGGTGGCCACCTCAGACGACTGGATTGTCGAACGGACGGGCATTCGCGAGCGACATGTGGCCGGTCCCGGTGAGGCTTGCTCCGATTTGGCGGTGAAAGCGGCGGAGCAGGCGTTGGCCGCTGCAGGAGTGCGTGCGGCCGATCTCGATATGATCCTGTTGGCCACCTGCACCGGTGACTACCCCCTTCCTGCGACCGCCTGTCTGATTCAACATCGGCTGGGGGCCACGCGTGCGGCGGCCTGCGATCTGTCGGCCGCTTGTTGCGGCTTCGTCTATGCGTTATCGGTGGCGGATGCCTATGTGAAGTCCGGCATGCGCCATGTGTTGATCGTCGGGTCGGAAGTGATGTCGGCCATTACCGACTGGACCGATCGCAATACCTGTATCCTGTTCGGCGATGGGGCTGGAGCGGCCGTCATCAGCGCCAGCGAGAACGACCGTGGTATCCTCTCCACGCATCTTCGATCCGATGGCAGCCTTTGCGATTTGATTGCCGTGCCGGGAGGGGGGTCACGTCTGCCGCCTTCTGAAGCGGTCGTGGCGGAACGGATGCAGTACATCAAGATGAAGGGGAACGAGACGTTTAAGGTGGCGGTTCGCACCTTGGAAGAAGTCGCGCGTGAGACCTTGGCTGCGAATAATCTCCAAGTGGAAGATCTCGACCTCTATGTCCCGCATCAGGCCAATATACGAATTTTGAAGGCCGTGGCCAGTCGTCTCGGGATCCCGCCTGAAAAAGTGATGCTGAATCTCGATCGGTATGGAAATACCTCAGCCGCTTCGATTCCCATCGCCTTGGATGAAGCGGTGCGCCAGGGTCGAATCAACGAGGGAAGTCTTGTGATGTTAGGGGCCTTCGGGGCCGGGCTCACCTGGGCATCGGCGCTCATTCGATGGTAGCAGAAGAGGCGATCAGCCATCAGCGTCAAGCTCAGAGGAATATCCGATCGTCGAGAGGGATGCATCGACGGATTCGAAGAACTTTTCCCGTTGACATTCAAGGGAAATTCGACGATATCTAGCTCACGGAGAGGGTGCAATGCGCTTGCTCCTGCGTCGATGATGATCATGATGAACGTAACCGGTAACTCCGTGCCATCACGCCAGTAGTATGACGAATCTCCAATCAAAACGTGCATCCAGTATCGGGTTGGTGTTCCCGGGGCAGGGGTCCCAGTCTGTCGGGATGGGGAAGGCGTTGGCCGAGGCCTATCCGGACGTGAGAGCCCTCTATGATGAGGCCTCATCGGTGCTGGGATACGATATTGCCGCATTATGTTTTGAGGGACCACCCGAACGATTGAATCTTACGGAATATACTCAGCCGGCTTTATTAGTGAGCAGCATGGCCGCGCTCCATGTATGTAATCCATTGGGTCTCACGCCGATCGCAGTGGCCGGACATAGCTTGGGCGAATACTCGGCTCTTGTGGCCGCCGGGGGCATGACCTATCGTGAAGCGGTGGGGATCGTGCAGAAGCGAGGACGGTATATGGCCGAAGCCGTGCCGCCGGGGACAGGGCTCGTCGCCGCATTGCTCGGTCTCGCTGCAGACGTGGTGAAAGAGGTCTGTCGGGAAGCCTCCGTTGTCGGCGTTGTGGCTGCGGCGAATTTCAATTCGCCCGGTCAGGTGGTCATTGCCGGAGAAAAGGCCGCGGTGGAACGGGCGATTGAATTAGCAAAGGCCAAGGGCTGTAAGAAGGCGATTCCCCTTCCCGTCAGTGTGCCGGTGCATACGCCTCTGATGCAGGCAGCGGCTGATCGGCTCGCTGGAGAGCTTGCGGCAATCAGATGGTCCGATCTCAAGATGCCGTTGATCAATAATGCGGAAGCCAGGCCGATCACCAACGCCGCTGATATTCAGGCGTCATTGGTGCGACAACTTCCGTCGTCAGTGCTCTGGGAAGATTCGGTGAAGGCGATGGCCGCGATGGGTGTGACGACGTTCGTCGAGGTTGGGCCCGGAACGGTGTTGAGTGGCTTGATTAAACGAATTGTGCCGGACGCAGTGACCTTGAACGTCAATGATCCTAAATCGTTCGAGGCGACCCGCACGGCGTTCAGTGCATAAAGGAATGTGAGGAGCGAGCGGATGTCACTTCAAGGTAAAGTTGCGATTGTCACAGGGGCGGCGCAAGGAATCGGCCGGGCGATTGCAGAAGCGTTGGCGCAAGCCGGGGCCGATATTGTGGTGGCCGACCTCGACCCGAGCCGGTCGAAAGATACGGTGGCGGCGGTGGAGCAGTTGGGGCGCAAGGCGCTGAACGTCAAAGTCAACGTGGCGGATGGCGCCGACACCAAAGCCATGGTCGATCAGGTCATCAAGGAATGGGGGAAGGTCGACATTCTGGTCAACAATGCCGGGATCACGCGTGACGGCTTATTGTTGCGGATGAAGGAAGAAGACTGGAACCTGGTGCTGCAAGTCAATTTGACCGGGACGTTCAATTGTATCAAGGCGGTCTTGCTCCCGATGACCAAGCAGCGGTATGGTCGCATCGTCAACATTGCGTCGATCGTCGGCGTGATGGGGAATGTGGGCCAGGCCAATTACGCGGCATCGAAGGCGGCGGTGATCGGGTTGACGAAGACGGTTGCGCGGGAATATGCGAGCCGAGCCGTGACGGTGAACGCCGTTGCGCCGGGATTTATCGACACCGCCATGACGCAGGGATTATCGACCGAGGTGAAAGACACCCTCCAAAAGCAAATTCCGCTGGGCCGCTTGGGTACGCCGGCCGATATTGCGGCGGCGGTGCGTTTTCTCGTATCGGACGAGGCCGCCTATATCACGGGGCATGTGTTGCATGTGAACGGGGGAATGTTGATGCCCTGACGAGAGTGGTCAGAGTATTGTAAGATGCTGCGGCGACAGATTCGCAGCAAGAAGGAGGATCTACGATGGGGAAGGAGGCAGGAAAATCAATGGGTACTGTAGAAGAACGGGTTAAGAAAATTATCGGCGAGCAGCTTGGAGTCGAGGAGGACGAGGTGACGCTTGAGGCCAGCTTCGTGGAAGATCTCGGCGCCGACTCGCTCGATACCGTCGAGCTGGTGATGGCGCTCGAAGAAGAATTCGGGATCGAGATTCCCGACGAAGACGCAGAAAAGATTCTGACGGTCGGGAAAGCCTTGGACTACATCAAGGACAAGGCCTAAGGGACAGAGGACGTTATGACTGTTCGTTCGACCAGGCGGATTGTCGTGACCGGTTTGGGGCTGATTACGCCTCTGGGGACCGGTGTCGACAAAACCTGGAAGGCGATTTGTGCCGGTGAATCCGGCATAGGCCGGATCACCAAATTCGATCCCGCAGCCTACGATGCCCAGATTGCCGGGGAAGTAAAGGATTTCGATCCCGCGCAGTTCATCGAGAAAAAAGAAATCAAAAAGATGGATGCGTTCATCCATTATGCCGTGGGCGCTGCCCAGTTGGCGGTGGACGATGCATCGTTCACCGTGGCGGCGGAAGAGGCCACGCGAGTCGGGGTCTATATCGGATCGGGAATCGGCGGGCTGGGATCGATCGAGCATTACCACAAGATTTTGCAGGAAAAAGGCCCCGGACGGGTCTCGCCATTTTTTATTCCGATGACCATCATCAATCTGGCCTCGGGACAGGTGGCGATCAGACTGGGTGCCAAGGGGCCGAACTCTTGTGCCGTGACGGCTTGTGCGACGGGCAACCATTGTATCGGCGACGCCTTTCGACTGATTCAGGCCGGCGATGCCGATGTCATGATCGCCGGCGGGGCGGAAGCCGCCATTACCCCGTTGGGAGTGGCAGGGTTTGCGGCGTCGAAAGCCTTGTCGTTTCGCAACGATGACCCGACGAAAGCGAGCCGGCCGTTCGACAAAGATCGCGATGGGTTCGTGCTCGGCGAAGGCGCCGGAGTCGTGGTCTTGGAGGAGCTGGAACATGCACGACGGCGCGGGGTTCGGATCTATGCCGAACTCATCGGTTATGCCATGAACAGCGACGCCTACCATATTACCGCTCCGTCCGAAGAGGGGGAAGGCGCGGTTCGCTGTATGGAGCTGGCGCTCAAGGATGCCGGTATCGGCAAGAACCAGGTCGGGTATATCAACGCGCATGGGACGTCGACGATGGCGGATGCCATTGAGACCAAGGCCATCAAGCAGGTGTTCGGTGAACGGGCCTATCAGATTCCGGTGAGTTCAACCAAGTCGATGACCGGCCATTTATTGGGGGCCGCCGGTGGCATTGAGGCGGTATTCAGCGTGCTGGCGCTTCACCACGGGATCCTGCCTCCGACGATCAACCTGGATCATCCCGACCCTGCATGCGACCTGGACTATATTCCTCACAAGGCCAGACCGGCTGCCGTGACAGTCGCGCTGTCGAATTCGTTTGGATTCGGCGGGGTCAACGCCTGTCTGCTCTTTAAAAAGCCGGACGCCTAACAGGTCTGTGCGAGGGGATCTACTCGCCACTATGACGTCGGTTTCTTCCATCGACTCGCTCCAATCCTCTTTAGGTTATCGATTCAAGGCCATGGCCTTGCTCGAAGAAGCCCTGACCCATTCTTCTCTCGTCAACGAACAGAAATCGGTTTCGCCTCAACATAATGAACGGCTCGAATTTCTGGGCGACGCCGTGTTGTCGCTGGTGATGAGTGAGTATCTCGCGTCCGCGTTGCCGCAGTCTTCAGAGGGAGCCCTCTCGAAGCTGAAGGCACAGTTGGTGAGTGAGGCTTCGCTTGCGGCTGTGGCTCGACGGTTGAGCCTAGGTGAGCATCTGAAGCTGGGCCGCGGGGAAGACCGTTCGAAGGGCCGTGAGAAAGACTCGTTATTGGCCGATGCGCTGGAGGCGGTGCTGGCCGCCGTTCATCTGGACGGAGGGTTCGACGCCAGCCGCACGGTGACGCGCCATATTTTCGCAGGGGAACTTGCGAATGTCGCTGCGCAGCAGGAGCAGCCGGGAGCCGGGGACTACAAGACGCAGTTTCAGGAATGGTGCCAAAAGAAGCATGATGCTTTGCCGCGGTATGCGACCGTTCGAGAATCAGGGCCCGACCACCAGAAGTTATTCGAAGTAGAACTATCGATCCAAGGCGAGGTCGTGGGCATGGGGTCAGGACGAAGTAAAAAAGAAGCAGAGCAACAGGCGGCGAAGCAGGCCCTCGATCAGGTAGGGCGTTAATTCGGTCTGCAGCGTTGGGGCCGGCGATTCACCACGAGATCAGTTCTCATTTCAGGGAGGCAGATGATGCAACGACGAGTCACGGTAGGACGTATAACAATGATGCTGGTGCTGGGCGTAAGTCTGCTGTGGGGAATGGGCATAGCCGCCGCGGCGGATAAGGCTCCGGCCGTGAAAGCGGGGAAAGTAGAAGGGGCCAAAGGTCCACGAGCGATTATTGCCACGAGGTTTGGCGAGATCGAGATCACGTTTTTTCCGGACAAGGCCCCCGAACATGTCAAAAACTTTGTGTCGTTGGCGAAGTCTGGATTCTACAACGGGACCATCTTTCATCGGGTGATTCCCGGGTTCATGATTCAGGGCGGCGATCCCAACACGAAAGATCTGAACAAGCCTGAGACCTATGGCCAGGGGGGGCCGGGCCATCGGCTGAAAGCGGAATTTAATGAGATTCCTCACCGGCGGGGGATTCTCTCCATGGCGCGCACGAGCGATCCCAATAGCGCCGGTTCACAGTTCTATATTGTCGTGAAGGATTCGAATTTTCTCGATGGGCAGTACACGGTGTTTGGCGAAGTCGTGCGGGGGATGGATGTGGCGGATAAGATTGTCAGCACACCGAGGAACAACCGTGACCTTCCGAATGAGCGTGTGGAAATGACGGTGACGGTGGTCGAGTAGCATGCGGGGGAGAGAAGCCATGATGCGTGATGGGGTCACCAGGAGGAGTGTCATGCTCTGCGGCCTGGTATTGGCGATCGGCCTCGTCGCCGGTTGTGGAGGAAAGGCGGAGGTGAAGCCGGTCGTGCCTCCTCCTGCCCCTGGCCCGAGAGCCATTATCAAGACTAAGTTCGGCGAGATTCATCTCAAGTTCTATCCTGATGTGGCGCCGAACCATGTTGCAAACTTTATCAAGCTGACCAAGTCCGGCTTTTACGATGGAACGATTTTTCACCGGGTCATTCCGGGGTTTATGATCCAGGGCGGCGATCCCAATACCAAGAATTCGTTGCGCAAGGAGACGTACGGGGCTGGCGGGCCGAAGGATGAAAAGGGGAATCCCATCCTTCTCAAGGCGGAGTTCAGCGATACCCCTCACAAGCGCGGGATTGTGTCGATGGCACGAGCGACGGAGCCGGACACTGCAGGGTCGCAATTTTTCATTGTGGTCGAACCCTCGCACTTCCTCGACGGGAAGTACACGGCATTCGGCGAGGTGACCAAGGGCCTCGGCATCGCCGACAGGATCGTGAGTCTGCCAAAAAACGATCACGATCTGCCGAACGAGCGGATCGAGATGACGGTGACGATTGTCGAGTAACGGTGAGCACTCGATCCGGCAGGCGTATGTCCGTGGGGCGCAGGGGCGGCTATGGAATGTTCTCGAGCAGTGCGCGGAGGCGGGCTCGTTCGGACGGGAAAAAGAGGATGAAATTGAGGCCGAACGCGTTGCCTGAGACCCAACGCACCGAGGCCCGCTCGACCTTTATCGGTGGTGATTGGTCTGGAAGGTGAAGGAGGACGTGCACATCGAGTCCTTCGGCCATATTGATGTCAGACTCGGCTCGACAGCCGGCTGTCGAGATGTTCGTGACCGTAGCGTCTCCTTCGAGCTCTCCTGAAGAAAATCCGATCGTGCAACGCAGTTCTACCCGGCGTGCTTTCCTGATCTTCTGTTCTTTTTCTTGGCTCATGGTCTGTGGCCTGCCGTCTTCGCGATCGTGCCGATTAATTAATTAGTGGTGGTGTTGGCACCCGGGGTCATGGGTATGCTGCTCAGGCGCCGGGGGCGGCATGAACTGTTGTCCTGGCAAGATGATGTGGCCTGGTTCACGCTGCTTAGTCAGGTGTTGCGCAATATCCGGATGGTAGGCTCGCACATAGCCGATGAGTCCGCCGAGAAACCGTTGCGATTGGAAGTCCGTCCCGGAAAACTGTGACACGAAGGCGATCGCACGGTCAAGTATTTCCGGTGCGTCCGACATGTCGGCGATCTGCTGAGGGTTCTGCTTCTTGAACGCGTCGTACTCCTTCTTCAGATGTTCCGCGAAGACGGGCGACGGTGCGGCAGGCACATGGAGGGGGCTGAGCGTTCGTCGCAAACCCTGTAGGGCCGCCACGATCTCCGCATCCTGCCCGTCTCGGCGTCCCTGGAAATACCCGAAAATCACCACTTCGACGAGATTGAAGAGGGCCACGGCCTTCTCGCCGCCCAGTTCCCCCAGCTCGCGATAGAAGTCTCGCCGAACCGGCATGAATTGGACGGCAAGCCGCTTTTGCTGATAGTCGCTCCCGGTTTCGAGATAGGCGCAGTCGGTGGGGCATGTGACCCGCACGATTCGGTGTTCACCGCAACATTGGCTGCAGATTTGGCCGCCGAGGGCGGGACAGGGTCGCTTGCCTTTTCGTTGCGAGCAATAGGCGCATTGACTCATTTTCTTGCTGGTCCTTCCGATGCCGGCTTCGGCGGCGGAGGGATAAACCCATAGTCCGCCAACGTCCGTTTTTCCTGTTTAGGTTTCCCATCGCTGGGGGTTTCGAGCCCGTTCATTTCGGCGGCGTCTGCATATTGGTACGGAACGAGGATGAGGTTATTGGCGCGGTCGATACTCAGATCTCCCGGTGAGGGCAAGAATTCGGCGATGACTTGAAACCGCTTGTCCCAGCTCATGCGCCAGACTTTCCCCGTGGTGAAATCGGAGACATACATATTGCCCCACCGGTCGAAATCCACACCGCGGAGATTCTGGAACCGGCTGGAAAAGAATCCGTTGGAGAAGAGCTCCGTTACGATGCCATCGGGAGAGACCTCGGAAATTTTTCCCTTGTCCCAGCTCACGGCAATGATTTGACCGGACTTGGGATG
The DNA here is from genome assembly GCA_030682135.1 of Nitrospirota bacterium. Classification (GTDB taxonomy): domain Bacteria; phylum Nitrospirota; class Nitrospiria; order Nitrospirales; family Nitrospiraceae; genus Palsa-1315. The sequence goes on from JAUXQT010000053.1 coordinate 86,614, forward strand.
GACGGCTAAGCCTGAGGGACCGGCCAGGGCCGGGTCTGTGACCAGTACGGAGATCGTCTGGGAAGCGAGGTCCACGCGATAGATTCTATTGGCCTTCTGGTCGGAGCAATAGAGGTGGCCCTTGCCGTCGAAGGTCACGTCGCTCAAGGAGGCTTGTGGCAGCGTGGACGAGGAGGCGGCAGGTAATCGGATGGTGAGTGCCAGGACGGGTTTTCCGGTGGTCGTATCAAAACCCCGCAGCGTATCGAGATCGGCCACGTAGAGCACATGCTCCACCAGGGCCATGCCTTTGGGGGCATGGAGGGTGACCTCTCCCTTTCCGCCTTGAATAAACTTCAGATTGAGCAGCTTGCCGTTGGGATCGAGTTTGGTGATGAATCCGTTGTTGTCAGCAGATTCAGGCTCGCCGTTCACGCTGGAAATGAAATAGCCCTTCTCAAGAGGGTCGCTGACGAAGCTGTAGGGCGATTGCAGCTCCGTGACGGTGATCTGGGCGTTCAGGGGGCTGGCGACGACAAGGGAGAGAATCCAGAGACACCAGGAGATCGGATGGGAGATGGCGCGTGTGAGAAGGGGCATGAGGGAGGAGGTTCTCTTCACAGGGTAGATATCGATTGGCCTCGGTTAACCGTCGCATCGTAGCCGCCAGGCTCAGGACCTGTCAAGAAATGAGGGCGAAAGGCGAGGGGACATGAGGTGAGAGGCATAAGAGGTTTCACATTGTGGCCCCTGTGCTCAGGGCCTCGTGCCACGCGAAGCACGTCGTTGACTTGGTCAAAAATGCCCTGCTATGGTGCCTTGTTTTCTTGACAGTTTCTCAACGAGGAGGCATCCGTGGCAGCACGATTGATCGACGGCAAAGCATTGGCATTGCAAGTACGGGCGCGGTTGGCAACGGAATCGGCGGCGGTCCTCGCGAAGATCGGGATGAGGCCGGGGTTGGCCACGATTTTGGTGGGTGACGATCCCGCGTCGCATCAGTATGTGAAGAGCAAACAGAAGGCCTGCGAAGAGGCCGGCATCTATATTGACGATCACAAGTTGCCTGCCAGCACGACGCAGGCCGAGTTGCTGGCGTTGATCGAAAAGAAAAACGCCGACCCGAAGATCCACGGCATTCTGGTGCAGCTCCCGTTACCGAAGCATATTGAGAGCCGGGTGGTCCTCGAGGCCGTATCGCCGAATAAGGATGCCGACGGGTTCCATCCCTATAATTTCGGCAGGCTGGTCGAAGGAAGTCCGGTGTTTGAGGCTTGCACCCCCAAGGGTGTCATCAAGATGATAGAGTCTATCGGTGTGGGCATCGAGGGGAAACGTGCGGTAGTGTTAGGCCGCAGCAATATTGTCGGGAAGCCGCTGGCTCTCATGCTCTTGCAGCGCAATGCCACCGTGACGATTTGTCATTCCAAGACCAAGGATTTGGCCGCGGTCTGTCGTGAGGCGGAGTTGTTGCTCGTCGCGATCGGGAAGGCCAAGTTTGTGACGGCCGACATGGTGCGAGAAGGAGCGGTCGTGATCGACGTGGGCACCAATCGGTGGACAGACGGAAAGCTCTGCGGCGATGTCGACTTTGAATCGGTCAGCCAGAAGGCCGGCTGGATTAGTCCGGTGCCCGGTGGCGTAGGGCCGATGACGATTGCGATGTTGCTGGAGAATACGGTGGAGTCGGCCAAAAGAATGGCGGGAATGCTGTAGGAGAGCATGGGCGCTCCCGTGCTCGCAGAACGCGCACGATAAAACCGTGCTCGTCCGATGCGCGCAGGGGGAGCGCTCCATCCCTCCTACAGTGGTGAGTGGTGTGGAGGCGTAAGGTGACCATGAGTCGAGAACCGAAACGGCTACGGGAAATCCTCGAGCAAGGGCAGTTCGCTGTCACGATTGAGTATAATCCCCCCAAGGGCACCAACATTTCCGCTGTGCTAGAGAATGCCAAGCAGTTGGTCGGGCGTGTACACGGGGTCAACGTGACGGATAACACGGCCGCCGTGGTGCGGGCCGGGTCTCTCTCCGTGTGCCGCCTCCTCTACGAACTCGGGCACGATCCGGTGATGCAGATGACCTGCCGGGATCGGAATCGGATTGCCATGCAGTCGGATCTCATGGGCGCGTCCATGCTCGGCATCCGCAATATTCTCTGTCTCACCGGGGACTATCCGACCGTCGGAGACCACAAGGACGCGAAGCCCGTCTACGATCTCGATTCGGTTCAGGTCATGCAGCTGGTGCAGGGGCTGAACAATGGGCGGGATATGGCCGGCAATAAACTGGATGGCTCCACGGCATTTTCCATCGGTGCTGCTGTGACGCCGGAAGCAGACCCGCTGGGTCCCATGCTCGCCAAGTTCGAACTCAAAGTAAAGGCCGGCGCGCAGTTCTTCCAGACGCAAGCGATTTACCATCCAGAGCAATTTGCGTCTTTCATGAAGGCGGTACGCCCGTTTAAGGCCAAAGTGCTGGCTGGTATTCTCGTGCTTCGGAACGCCAAGATGGCGGAGTTCATGAACGCGAATATTCCCGGTGTGTCGGTTCCGCAGGAGATGATCGACGAACTCAAGGCCGCCGGTCCCGAGCGGGCGGAGGATGTCGGCGTGGACATCGCGGTGCGGACGATTAAGGCGGTGCGGCCCTACTGCGACGGGGTGCATATTATGGCGATCAAGGCCACGCACCGGCTGGCCGACATCATCACCAGAGCAGAAGTGGGTTGATGACGATCCCCGAGTTTCAGCGGCAGAAGCGCGACAAGAAAAAGATCGCCGTCGTGACGGCCTACGACGCGCTGTTCACCCGCATTGTCGAGCAGGCCGGCATCGAAGCGATCCTGGTCGGAGATTCATTGGGTGTGGTCGTGCAGGGGCAGGCCAATACGCTTTCTGTGACGATGGAGGAGATGCTCTACCACACGAAGCTCGTCGCCGGGGCGGCTCAGCGGGCGCTGGTCATCGGTGATATGCCCTTCATGTCCTATCAAGCCAGTCAGGAAGACGCAATTCGCAATGCGGGGCGGTTTCTGCAGGCCGGGGCTCAGGCCGTCAAGCTGGAGGGTGGCGCCGCGGTCGTCGATCGAGTGGCCGCGATCACCAGTATCGGCATTCCAGTCATGGGCCATCTCGGCATGACTCCCCAATCGGTTCATCGGTATGGCGGGTACAAAGTGCAGGGAAAAGAGTCGGACCAGGCGCGTCTCTTATTGAGCGATGCCAAGGCGCTTGAAGCAGCCGGTGCCTTTGCGATCGTGCTTGAAGCGATTCCCGCCGAGCTGGCCAAGACGCTGACAGAGCAATTGACCATTCCGACGATTGGGATCGGGGCCGGCCAGCACTGTGACGGCCAGGTCCTTGTGCTCTACGACCTCCTCGGGCTCTTCGACGAATTCGTGCCGAAGTTCGTCAAACCCTACGCCCATCTCAAGGCTGATGCGCTCCAAGCCCTTCGCCGGTACAAGGAAGAAGTTCAGGACGGTAAGTTTCCGAGCGAAACGGAAAGCTATCATTGACTGTCGGCGAATTATACACACAGGCTGCTTAGTCTTCGCATCTGCCATGCACTCTTTCCCTGGTAGTCAATTTTGATCTCCTTCCATGACGAACAACGGATAGCTTTTCCGGGCTTCGAGACACGTTGAGTCAGGCCGATCAATGAAGCGAGGGGATGCGTGATGGAGTGGATTGAGTGGCTCCTCAGCAGTGAGGTTCGTAAATTTCTACTCGATCATGATTTATTCTTTCCCTTGTTGTTTCTCGGGAGACTGATCGGGATTACGGCGATTGAGCTGTGGCGGCCAGCCCGGGAAGTGTCCTATCGCAAGGTGATCCTGAACGATTTGACGGCCTTCGTCGTGTTTCAGTACATCATCTTTCCGGCGGCGGGATACATCGACCGGTATGTCGCCTTCCGCCCACAGCTGCCCGTCACGATTCTGGCCATGCCGTTCGTGGTTCGCGTGTTGTGTTATTTCGTGATCGCAGACTTCGGACATTACTGGGTACACCGCCTGATGCATACGACACATGTCTGGCGTATCCATAAATGGCATCATGCTCCAACCTATATGTATTGGCTGGCCGGGACGCGTGGCACGTTGCCTCAGCAGGTTCTTGTGAACCTGCCGTATATCTTCGCGTGGTCGTTTCTCGGAGGGGCTCCCTGGTGGATGGGATTGATGATCGGTGTGTTCAATTCTTTCCAAAACGACTGGATGCATGTCAACGTCACGTGGCGGTCCAATTGGCTGGAGTGGTTGATTGTGACGCCGCGGTATCACCACATCCATCATAGCGACAACCCCGCCCACTACAAGGCGAACCTTGCGGCACTGTTTACCATCTGGGATCGCCTGTTCGGAACCTATGTCAATCCGGACGAGGTAAAGGAACCACTCTCGTTCGGGATCGGTGAGGAAGTGCCGCTTGTCCGTCTGGCGATAGGTATCTGATCGCCGTGTGCTTAGCGAGGGCTTTCCGAAAATATCACTAACGGCATTCTCGGTCGAAATTACTCACGAAAATCCTAAAGCATGCAACCAAACTATTTGTAAGACCACCAGCGACTTCCGGACTTCATGCATCACGTCGTCAGGCGGATTTGATAGGGCGTCGCACTCACGAAGGGTGTTGAAGGCGTCCCGTATTGTTTCGCTAACGCGATGACATCGATTCCCATATAGAGTCGAGGCAGCTGTTGCAGTCGGACGAGCCCGTTCCGCGCAAGTTTCTGCGCGGCTTGTTCATGGCCGAGGAATTGTTTGAGATTCGCGGCGGCGAGCTGGATGAGGGCTTGGAAGAAATTTCCTTGTTCGGTGCCATGGCCCGCGGCATGCCAAAGACCTTCACACACTTCGTGGCATTCCCACCAGTAGGCGTAATTGTAGAGGTCGATTCCTTGGAGGTAACCCTCTGACTGCTGCCAATGTTCTCGTGGACAGGCGAGGAGCGTCGGTTCCGGCTGATTGTAAGAATGGCCGAGGGGATTGCGCCGCGGATGTGGATTGATCCCCGGAAGAAATCGATAGGATGGAAATGGCCTCGTGGAGTAACGAGGCCAAGCCGGATCGGAAGGCTGAGGCTCTATCACGGTGATGCTCAATGGATGCCCGTGACCTGGAAGATGTGGCGATCGTGCAGCCGCACCGCCGTCAGTTCTTTGCCCCATACACAGCCACTGTCGATGGCCAATAAATTGGACTCGATGTGCAATCCCAACGCAGCCCAATGGCCGCAGATGACCGTAGTCTCAGTCTGTTTCCGGTTTGGAATTCGGAACCAAGGGAAATAGCCGGCTGGCGTCTGATCCGGAGGGCCGGAGAACCCGGACATCTCACCGGTGGGGGTGCAGGTGCGCAGTCTGGTGAAGACGCGCGCGATACTCACCAGCCTCTCCGGGCCTGTCAGCGAGGGATTCCATTGTGGCGCCGGCCCATGAAACAGGCTCTGGAGGAAGAGACGATAGTTCGGGCCTGCCAGCACGGTCTCGACCTCACGCGCCAAGCCGACGGCCTCACCGATGGTCCATTGCGGGAGGAGTCCCGCGTGCACCATCAGGAACGATCCCTCGCGATGATGGAGCGGTTGGCGGCGAAGCCAGGCGATCAGTTCATCACGATCGTCGGCGTGCAAGATGTCGTGAATCGTATCCTTGTGCCGTAGCGCGGCGATGTGTTCGGCAACTGCGAGCAAGAAGAGATCGTGATTGCCCAACACGATCTGGGCGGCCTCGCCGAGCCCACGCACGAATCGGAGGAGGGAGAGAGATTCAGGGCCTCGATTGACGAGGTCTCCGGCCAGCCACAATCGATCTGTCCGGGGATCGAACGAAATCCGGTCGAGGAGCCGTCTGAATGGATCGAGGCAACCTTGAATGTCGCCGATTGCGTAAATAGCCATGAATGGAGGGTTCCCGTGACCGGCTGAGCCTACCCTGCATGCCGCGGGAAAACAAGGCGAGGATAGTCGTGCGAGGGGAAGGAATGGGGTGCGTTCTACCCTATGCCGCTTTGGGTTTGAGCGAAACGGTAAAGTGAAAGGTACTGCCACGGCCTGGTTCGCTGTTCACGGCGAGCGATCCGCCCATCAGCTCGACAAGCCGTTGACAGATGGCCAGCCCCATTCCCGTTCCTCCATACGTTCTCGTGTTCGTTCCATCGGCTTGCATGAAGGGTTGGAAGATCCTGGTACAGGCATCTGAGGCAATGCCGATTCCTGTATCGGAGATAGAAAATCGCACCCTGACGCCTTGTGGCAACGAGGGGGTGAGATCCAAGGCCACATGGACTGCGATTGTGCCTCGCTCCGTAAACTTCACCGCGTTGTCCAGGAGATGACTCAAAATCTGGCGTAATCGCGCCGCATCCCCGCGCAGCGATGCCGGCACCTGGGTCTCGGTGAGGGAAGAGAGGGCCAGTCCTTTGCCGCTCGCACGCTCTTGAAACGAGCCGACGACATCGGTGAGCAGCTGTTTCACCTCGAAGTCTGTCTCCTCCAGCTGCAGCTTGCCGGAATCCATCTTCGAAAAGTCCAGAATGTCGTTGATGATCGAGAGCAACGCCTCGCCCGAGGTGCGAATAGTCATCGCACAGTCATGTTGCTCGGGCGTCAGTTCTGTATCCAACAGCCATTCGGTCATGCCGAGGACCGCATTCATGGGCGTCCTGATTTCGTGACTCATCGTCGCCAGGAACTCCGATTTGAGGCGTGTCCCTTCGAGCGCCGCATCGCGGGCTTGGGCCAGGCTGGCTTGGCTGGTCCGTAGTTCTTGCAAGATCCGGCTCGACCGCACGATGTATCGGACGCGGTGTGTGAGCAACAGTCCGTTTAACGGCTTGGTCAAGAAGTCGGTCGCGCCGGCATCGTAGGCCTGTGTGATGGATTGGTAATCGTCCAGACCGGTCATGATTAGCACGGGCACATGTTCCCCGCCCGGGAGTTTTCGGAGCGCCGCACAGGCCGTGAATCCGTTCATCTCGGGCATCATGACATCGAGCAGGATCACATCGGGCTGGAGCCGCTGAAAAGCCGCCAACCCCTCTTGTCCATTCTCCGCCTCTTCGACGCGCCATCCGGAGCCCTCCAGCGCGGCGCGTGCCAGCATTCTCATGACGGCATCGTCGTCCACCACCAAGGCGAGGGGGACTTGTTGTGCATCAGCGTTCATGGGACGTCTCCTTATTGATGGCAGCTTGAAAGATGGAGCAGACGGCGAGGAAGTCCCGTTCCAATTCACGAAATCGGTCCGGGGCCTCGTCGATTCGGCGCTCGCGGCCCAAGGCCTCGAGCTCTTTGCAATACGTTGCCATGGTCAAAGCGCCGAGTGTGGCGCTGCTGGATTTGAGGCGGTGTGCCAGGGCGTGGAGCATGGCCGAGTCCTTGGATGCGATGGCCTGGCGTAATTGCTCGACGAGTGTCCGAGAATCTTCCACGTAGGTGGCCAGCAGCTTTCCGAGCGGGTCGGGATGTCCCGGTCGTTTTAGCATGCGGATGGGTTCCCAGGCGGAGCAATCGACCAGGCCCGTGGCCTCGACCTGTTCCGGCTGAATGGTCGGCGCCGAAGGATTGGACGAGACCGTGGCCGGAGCCACGACGGGCGCTTCTGGTGGCCCCGACTTGCTGGCCTGGCTGAACCATTGATCCAAGAGGTCCTTCAGTTGCTGTCGGGTGAAGGGTTTACTCAGATAGTCGTCCATGCCGGCCGCCAGGCATTGCTCCCGGTCTTGTGCCATCGCGTTGGCTGTCAGTGCAATGATGGGGATGTGCGCTGACTGTGTCTGCCGCTCTCGTTCGCGTATGCCGGCTGTGGCCGTGAAGCCATCCATGACGGGCATCTGGCAGTCCATGAGGATGAGGTCGTAGGAGACAGTCTCGGAGTGTTCGAGGGCCTGACACCCGTCCTCTGCGCTGTCGACCCGGTAGCCGAGCAGTTCCAACATCCCGGTCGCGACCTCGCGGTTGACCGGATTATCTTCGACCAGGAGCACGCGGCGGTCTATTTTTCGTGGCGGAATAGCTGTTGCCACGGCAGCAGGCGGGGCTGCTGTCGTTCCCTGGAGATGCCGGCGCAAGCAATCCTGCAATGTCGATTGGCGCACCGGTTTCTGTAGCCAGGCGATGAAGCCCAGCGGCTCAGTCTGCCAGCCGGGTGCCTGGTTCTCTCCGGAGTTGAGGGCCAGGAGGCCGACGGTGCGGAGCGCGGGATCGGCCTTGATCGCGCGGGCGAGCATGAGGCCGTCCATGCCTGGCATGCAGATGTCGAGCAGGGCCAGGTCGAACGGCGTCCGGTTGTTTGCGTACTGACTCAGGAGTTCCAATGCGGCGGCGCCACTGTCTGCACTGACCACTTCGGCTCCCCATGCGGTGAGCGGTGCGTTCAGCACAAAGAGATTCGTTGGATGGTCATCCACGATGAGCACCCGGAGGCCGCTCAGGAACCGAGGATTTTCCAACTGGGCGCTGTCACGTGGTGCGGCACAGCCCAGGCGCGCCGTGAACCAAAACGTCGAGCCCTGGCCAGGCGCACTGGTGAGGCCCACCTCGCCCCCCATGAGCTGCACGAGTTGTTTGACGATGGCCAACCCGAGTCCCGTGCCGCCGAATTGTCTGGTGGTAGACCCGTCGGCTTGGGAAAACGCGGTGAAAAGACCTGTCTGCGCCGAGGGGGGGATGCCGATGCCGGTGTCGGTGACGGCGCATTTCAACGTCAGTGTCTGGGCATCCTGCGCCAGGAGGTGGAACCAGACCGTCACGTTGCCTCGTTGTGTGAACTTCATGGCGTTGCCCACCAGGTTCAGCAGCACCTGGCGGAGGCGTCCCGGATCGCCGATGGCACGGTCAGGGATCTCTCCCGGGAGAAAACAGGTCAAGTTCAGCCCCTTCCGTCCGGCCGATTCAGCAAAGAGATCGACGGCCTCTTCCACTGTCTCCCGGAGCCCGAACTCGATTCGCTCCAGCACCAGCTTGCCAGCCTCGATTTTCGAGAAATCCAAAATCTCGTTGATGACTCCCAGCAGGGCGGTGCCGGACCGGTGGACGTTCTCGGCCAGGTGCCGTTGTTTGTCGGTGAGGGGGGTATTCAGCAACAGTTCCGCCATACCGAGGACCCCGTTCATGGGTGTCCTGATTTCGTGGCTCATGTTGGCGAGAAACTGAGACTTGGCCACGCTGGCCGATTCGGCGGCCTCTTTGGCGCGGCGCAACTCGTCTTCCACCTGTTTGTTCTCGGTCGTGTCGATGTGAATCCCGCTCATCCTCGAGGCAATGCCATAGGCGTCACGAACCAAGGCACCACGAGAGAGGATCCATCGGTACGAACCATCTTTATGGCGTAACCGAATTTCCATGTCGAACCGGTTTCGTGCGCTGTCGATGGTTGAGCGAACCGTGTGTAACGCAGAGTCGAGATCATCGGGGTGTACGCGGGATTCCCATTCCGAAATGGTGTTGACCATTTCGTGGTCCTCATACCCGAGCTGTCTTTTCCACAGCGGGGAAAAATACACGGCATTGGTGTTGAGGTTCCAGTCCCAGATGCCGATGTTCGAACCCTGAACCGTCAGAGCCAGCCGTTCCTCGCTGGCTCGCAGGGCTTCCTCCGCCTCCTTGCGCTCCGTGATGTCTTCGGCAATGCCGAGTAGGAACTGGGGTTTTCCTTGTTCGTCGAGGACCGGCAGCTTTTTGGTGCGCAAGATTCGAACGCCCCGGTGTTTGGTGTGGATTTCTTCTTCGGGAATATCGAGCAGGATTCCATTGGCGAGGACCTCACGGTCCTTTGCCACGAAGAAGTCGGCCTCCTGTGTTGTGAAGAAATCGTAGTCGGTCTTGCCGACCATCTCGTCCTGAGAAAATCCCGTTATGGCTTCTGCCGCCCGGTTCCAACGGACAAACGACAGGTCGCTGGCCGTTTTGGCGAAAATCATGATCGGCAGGTGGTTGATCATGGAGTCGAGGAACTGTTGCGTCTCTTCCTTCTCGCGTTGGGTCCGTATGCGGGCACTGATGTCGGCGATAAATGCGGTGAATGCGTAGCCGTCATCGAGTTGGATCGGCGTGATGGCGAGTTCGATGGGAAACTCCGTGCCGTCACGCCGGAGGGCCGTGATCTCAATCCGACGGTTCAGGACCGGGCCTTGCCCGGTCTGAAGGAAGAGCTTCAATCCCTTCCGATGGCCGTCGCGGTGCTGCGGTGGAATAATCGTGTCGGCAATATCGCGCCCCAAGGCCTCCTCGGCAGTCCAGCCGAAGATGGCCGTGGCCTGGCGGTTCCATGCGGTAATATGGCCGCCGCTATCCATGCCTACGACGGCGTCCATCGCCAAGTCGATAATCAAACGGGTTCGCTCGTCGTTCCGTCTCAATGCTTCTTCTGCCTGGCGCCGATCGGCGACTTCAAGAACGAGGGAAACCGTACTGGCGACCGACGTCGCAAATTGTTCTTCTTCCAGCGTCCATTGCCTCGATGGGCCGATGTGTTCATGGCAGATGACTCCGATCATCTTGCCTTCAACGCGGATCGGCACGTCCAACATGGAGGTAATCCCCAGAGGGGCTAAATACGTTGCGGTGAATTCCGAAGTCCTGGAATCAGTCTGAGCCTCATCGGCCGCAATGACCTCCTCCGTTGCCAGTGCTGAAAAGTATTCCGGGAAGGATGTTGCGGGTAACTCGATGCCGGTGGAATGGCGATCGATCGACTGTTCATAGAGATCGGCGCAACGAATGGCGGCTCGGCCTTCGGTGAAAAACCAGATGCTGGCTCGAGCGACATTGAGGCTCTGTGCTGCGACGCGCGCAATGATGTAAAAGGCCTCGGTGTCTTGTCCCCGGTAGATATCCGCGTTGGTCGCCAATTCGAGCAGCCCCGCCTGGACACGGCGGAGCAGGGCGGCGCTCTCAACCTGCCGTACCTCCGCTCGTTTTTTCTCTGTGATATCCCGAAACACCAACACGGCTCCGGTGACCCTGCCCTTATGTGCAATCGGTGTCACGACCAGAGAGATGGGACTCATGCGACCGTCCGACCGGAGGAGGATGCCGTCGTCGGTCCGATAGGAGCTGCCCAATGTGAGCGCCGGTATCGAGGTCTGGCTGATGAAACAGTCGTCGCGATATTGTTCGGGGCTGGGAGCGAGCAGGTGGTAAATCGGCTGGCCCTTGAGTGTTTGGAGTGGCCGATCGAAGAGGATTTCGGCCTGTGAATTCATCATGAGAATCTTCCACTGCTCATCGACGACACACAGACCCTCGCCGAGGGAATCCAGGACCGCTTCAAGCTTGTCTTTTTCTGTCGATAACGCGGTCTCGCCAGAGGTCTGAAGCTCTTCGTACAGACCCTGCATTTCCCGCGAGGTGATATCGAGCGATTGTTCCAGCAGGGTTCTGCCTTGATCGCCTTCGGTATAACTCTGGCTAATCCGCTCGAGCAGCGTCAGCCAGGCGTCCGCCTCTGTCGGGCAGCGCTCGGGATCGAGGCCTAGTCGTTTCAGTTGTCGCTGCAGCAGTGGGTGCATCGTCTGTCTCAGGCCGCCTCAGATATCGTGGTAATCGTCATCGTTTGATTATGGAGATCGCAGTGCCCCATGGCGTAAGGGGAGATCTCGCCATAGGAGTAGAACCCGATCTGCTCTGAGCCTTTGGGCAAGACATCGAAGGCGGCTTCCACTTCTTCTTCGGTCCGTTGGCCCAGGACCATGCGGCGTCCGACGCAACTGATGGCGATGGACAATGTCGGAGTAGAGTCTGTGCTGCTCGGTGAGGCCAAGCTCGCTGCATCCGAGGCTCCTTGAATCAAACGATCGAAATTCGCCCGCATGAATTGGGCATAGGACCCTTCGGGCATATCTCCGGCAAAGGTGAGGGATTGGGCCGTTTCGTCGATGGCGAGGATGGTCCGGACTAGGCGTTTGGTTTCCGTCTGCTTCTGCCGAATGGCCAAGGGGAAATGGAGCGCGGTGCCGGGCAGCCCCTTGGCGAGCTCGCCAAGATAATCTTTGTACAGCTGGAGGGCCGGTTTGTGATTCAGTTCAAATAAGACGTTTTCACGTGAGCGCGTAATCAATCGCTCCGGTCCGAACAGGTCCCAGCCGCCTTTAGACCCATGGGTGAGCCGGACGGCGGTGCCATAGAGGCCAACGGCTGTCACGTAGCCGCCAACGGGCAGACCATCTTTGACCACCCACGTCCGTTTAAAGCGATCCCCGTCGCCGGCGAGTCCCCCGGTCACGACGACGTCAGTAGGCAGAACGCTGTTGAGTCCACGAATGAGTTCACTTCCGTTCACGCCCAGCCCGTCCGACAGCACGAGGACGCCTCGTAAGCCAGGGCCCATGAGTTGTGTCGCGAGGGTTTGTGCTGCCTCGAACGAGTGGCTGGGATCCTTGACCGGTGCCGAGGCTGTGCGGACCCTGGTGTGATCGAATTGCAGGAGGCCGACGACCAACGAGTCGTCCTGGATATGGGTTCCGAAGATTTCTCCTGAGCTGGAGCATCCAATGGCGGCGGTTCCCTGGTACGCGGCCAGGACCGATTGGATCGGCGCCGGCGCATCGAGCAGATGAGAGGGGCCGAACATGATGACCAGTGTTTGGTCCGGGTTCTTCATTTCGATGCGCTTGCCGGTTGCCTGATCGGTGCTCGAATAGGTGAATGTCGAAAGCTTCATGCTGCCTCCTTGGATGACGATGTCAGTTCCTGGCGGAAGATCACGCAGGCGGTGTGGTGTTCTGCTTCGATGAGGGGGATTAGCCGTTCGGCTTGGTCCCCGTGATTCGTTCGGCAGGCGTCCTCCAGTTCCTTGGCGAGCGCGGCCAGCCGATGGGCGCCGAGCGTGGCGCTCGAGGATTTGAGGGTATGGGCCAAGTCCCGAATGGCGTCGTACCGCTGCTCCGGTAAGGACTCCCGAAGCTGGTCGACCTGCGTCTGCGAACTGGCGAGGTACAGGCTCATGATCTTGTGGAGTACATTCGGTTGTCCTCGTTGCTGAAGCGCAGCAATGGCTTCCCAGGCTGTGCGATCGACCCCTGCCGGTGGCAGCGTCTGCGGTGGATAACCCGTCTCAACATCGGTTGCAGCCGTCGGTCCGTCGGGCTGGGCCATGGAGGCTTTTGGTTGGGATTGGGCGCGAGATGCACACCATCGGACGAGGATGTCGGACAAGGACTGTTGGGTGAAGGGTTTGCTCAGATAGTCGTCCATCCCGACCGTCAGGCAACGTTCCCGGTCTCCCTCCATCGCATTCGCTGTCAAGGCAATGATCGGGATGCGCGCCTGGTGCCGCTGCTGCTCCCGCTCACGCATGTGGCTCGTGGCTGCGAAGCCATCCATGACGGGCATCTGGCAATCCATGAGGACCACGTCATACGAGCCGGTGGCAGAGACCTCGAGGGCCTGCTGTCCATTCTCGGCACAGTCGACCTGGTAGCCGAGCAGCTCGAGCATCCCCGTCGCGACCTCGCGGTTGACCGGATTATCTTCGACCAGCAGCAGGCGGCCCGTGACGCGCGTCGGCGCGAGGGGAACGGCTCTGTCCATGGGCTGCTTGGCCGGGGCTCCCTGGTGCCATCGCCGGAGACAGTCCCGCAAGAGCGATTGGCGAACCGGTTTCCGAAGCCAGGCGATAAACCGGCCTTGTCCGGCCGCTTCCCCTTCCGGTCGGCTATCGATGGAACTGAGCGCGAGCAGGTCGACCTGTCGAAGCACGGCATGGGATTTAATGGCGTCGGCCAACATGAGGCCGTTCATGTCGGGCATGTGAATGTCGAGCAGGGCCAGATGGATGGGCGTCCGGTCCTGCTCGTATTGGCTCAAGAGGGCCAGCGCCGCGAGGCCTGAGTCGGCGCAGAACGTCTCGGCTCCCCAGGAGGCGAGTTGAGAGTTGAGGATAAAGCGATTAGTCGCGTTGTCATCCACGATGAGGATGCGCGCACCGCGCAGAAAATGATCCTGTGTCGAGGGGAGGCGGTTTCGTGGTGCGGCACAGCCCAGCTGGAGGGTGAACCAGAAGGTCGAGCCCTGCCCTGGCCTGCTGGCGATGCCCACCTCGCCCCCCATGAGCTGCACCAGTTGTTTCACGATGGCCAATCCGAGCCCCGTCCCGCCGAACCGCCGGGTGGTGGACCCATCGGCCTGGGAAAAGGCGGTAAAGAGTTGGGCTTGTGCCTGAGGGGCAATGCCAATGCCGGTGTCGATCACCTCGCATTTCAACCTCAGCATGTGGGCATCCTGCGCCAGCACCTGCATCGATACTTTCACCTCGCCCCGCTGCGAGAACTTGATGGCGTTGCCGACCAGGTTGAGCAGGATTTGCCGGAGGCGAACCGGATCGCCGATGACATGGTCGGGGATGTCGTCAGGGAGGAAACAGGTGAGTTCCAGCCCTTTCTTCCCGGCGGGCTCGGCGAAGAGATCGACGGCTTCCTCGACGGTTTCCCGGAAGCCGAATTCGATGTGCTCCAGCTCCAGCTTGCCGGCCTCGATCTTGGAGAAATCCAGAATGTCGTTGATGATACTGAGGAGGGCGGTGCCGGACCGGTGCACGCTGTCCGCCAGGTGTCGTTGCTTGTCGGTCAAGGAAGAGTTCAGCAACAGTTCCGCCATCCCGAGGACCCCGTTCATGGGCGTTCTGATTTCGTGGCTCATGTTGGCGAGGAACTGAGACTTAGCCACGCTGGCCGCTTCGGCGGCATCTTTGGCCTTCACGAGTTCTGCGGTGCGCTCCGTCACTTCGAGTTCAAGCTCCTCCCGATGCCGACGAAGTTGGGTATGTTGGGACTGGATTTGAGACAGCATGACGTTCAATCCTGCAACCAACACTCCGATTTCATCTTCTGTGGACAGGGCCTCGGCGCGGAGCGAATAGTCCTTGGTGTCCGACACCGCGCGCATCGTGGACACCAAGCGGAGCAACGGATCCGTAATGGACCGCTGCAGCCTTCGGGAGACCACTAGCGCAACGAGACCGGAGGCCAGAAAGATGGCGAATGCAATCACGGCCGACCGTTTGAGCCGCTGGTTCATTTCGACGAGATCAGATCGGATGAGGATCCAGCCGATGATTTGCCCATCCATACGGATCGGGGTGGCGAGCTCAAGATAGTTTCCGGTCACCAGAGCCATTTTTACGGTGGTCAATTCCACCGATGGCGGTGTGAGAGCGGAGGTCGTGCGTGTATCTGTCGCACGGGACCTCGCATAGGTGGCGAAGGTAGTCTTGTCAGCCGCCAACGTTTCGGCAAACATGATGTGGGGCTCCTGACTGAGCGCCGCCAATGTGTCGGCTGCGGCTTTCTGGTCTTGAAATGTCAGGGCGGCCATGCTGTTGGTTCCAATGACGTCGGCTAGCGCCGCTGCGCGTGCTTCGATCGTGTCGCGGAAGGACACAAAATCGTTCACGAGGAACGCCACGACGACCAGGAGCAGGGCGAGTCCGGTCGAGAACAGGGCCATCCCGGTCAACTTGCGTTGAATCGGCCAGTCCTGGAATCGTGTGATCTGCCGTTGCATCCTACGGTTCGCCTTTCACGATACGCGTGAGCTTCATCAGTTGGGAGCTCACCTTCAGCGGCGTGCGTTGCACCACATCCAGGTTCATGTCCAATTGCACCCGATTCTCCACCATCCGCATGTTGAGCATGATCCCTGCTTCTGCGCAGGATTCGACATCGCAGACCGTCAAGACCGGAGTCTTCTGGAGGCTGCGAACAATCTCTGCCATATGGGTGAGTTCGTTCGGGCTTACATAGAGGATCTGACAGTCTTTCGTCCCGCCGATCGATCGAAGCCGCTTAACCGCCAAGGCCCGACCCTTGATGGTCTTTTCTTCAATGGCGTCCAGGCTCGCGCCGAAGGGATCGTTCCCCAAGACACAGATCGTCAGCGGCGCGGAGCTGGAGGAGGAGCTGCTGTCGGGCCATTCGACGAATTTCGCAAAGTTAAAGAGGAATGCCGCCTTGAGCTGGTATTCCGCGTTGGGTTCCTGAGCTTGTGCGCGAATTCCGGTACACACCGAACTGAAAATGACGATGCAGAGGGCTGTCAGCGCGGTGCGCAGTGCAGCCCTGGCGCCGCCGGTCTCAATCGGCAGACTCCGTACCCGCGGGTTGCAGCGAGATCCTTCGCAGGCAGTTCTATGATGGTTCAATATCGCCACGTAAGCCTCAGAAACCCCGCTCGTTGAACTTCGGTGAATTGGGTGCCGCCGGAATTCGTCCGAAACTCCTGGTGTGTCTTATCCAGCAAGTTTTGGCCGACCAGGTCGAGGGTCAGTTGCTTCGAGAGGTGCCAGCCGAGGCGCAGGTCGAGCGTGTGATAACCGGGAATGTTCGCGGCGGTTAATCGTTCTACATAGCGGTACCAGGCGTCCAACTCCCATTGGCGACTCCAGGTCATGCGGGACTGGAGCGAGAGTTGGTGGTCCGGCGTAGAGCCTTCGCGGCCGGTCGTGGGAGTCGAAGTAATGGGCGGTCCCGAGATCACGATTTGCTGATACGTGAAGGCTGGGCGCAGAGTCCACCAATCCAGCGGACGCCATTCAGCGGCTAGCTCAGCCCCTGCGGTATGGCCGCGCGCATTGTTTGCGTATTGAGAGGTCAGCGCATTGACGGTGTCGGTAAAAATGAGGCGGTCATAAGTATTGTAGAAGGTGGCCAGATCGATCGTGACGCGTGAACCCAGTTGCCCGCGATAGCCTAACTCGTACGCGATCACGCGTTCGGACTCGAGGGGACGATTCCTGATCCGAACCGGACCGAAGGGAGTGCCTGCGACCGTGAGCGTCGCGTCCTCACGGAAGCGGTCCGGGGTTCTGACCGCTCGCGACACGGCGGCCCAGATCGAATGTTGCGGCAAGGCCTTCCAGAGCATGCGTGCACTCGGCTGAACTTCGAACCCCGTAAAGTCGTTGTGCAAAAATTTGGAACCGAGCGTCAGGGAGAGCCGGTCCTGGATGAGGTCGATCTGGTCTTGGACGAAGGCACTGTAGAGACTCATGTCGCGCGAGGCATCCGCCATGGCGATAGTCGTGCTGGTGCGAAACCGGTCGCTCATCAGCCGATAGCCCAGGCCCCAGACCACATCGTGACCGAACGGCAATGCGACATGATGTTGAAAATCGACATCGTAGGTGTTGATCCGTTCGCCGAGGGTCAGGGAATCTCTCCGATACTGATCGTAATAGAGGCGCAGCTGTGTTTCAGATTGACTGCCAAACCGATGGGTCCAGTTCGTCAGCAGGCTGTGGCTGGTCAGCGCGGAGTCCTCGATTTGCGATTGTGTGCCGAACGGGGCCGTCAGGCGTGGGAGGGAGACTCGATCTCCGGCTCGCCCGTCGGAGTAATTCCCGTGGATGGTCAGCGAGTCGTGAGAACTGGCATTCCAGTCAGCGCGGAACCCGCCGCGCCCGCTGCGCCAATCGTCGTGTGCCCCTCCCGGTGCGTAGCTGCTGTCGCGGTTGAGAGCCTTGCCGTAGACGCGGTACTGAAAGTCCTCGCCGGCTGTGCCGCCGTAGCGCAGCGTTCCAATGGCCTCTTCTGTTCCGACGACGGTACTGGCCAGCACGCCCTGGGTGTCTTTGGATTTCTTGGTGATAATGTTGATGACGCCGTTCACGGCATTGGCGCCCCAGAGGGCCCCGCCAGGTCCCCGGATGACTTCGATCCGTTCGATATCTTCCAGCGCGTAGTCTTGGAGCTCCCAATAGACGCCGGCAAAAAATGGTGTGTAAATTGTGCGTCCGTCGATCAGCACCAACAGTTTCGAGGCGTAGCGGTCGTTGAACCCGCGAGCGGTAATGGCCCATTTGTTGGCATCGACTTTGGCGACGTTGATCCCCGGCGCCATCCGGAGGGCTTCCGGGATGCTGGTGACGCCGGAGCGGCGGATGTCTTCCTGGGTGATGACAAAGATCGCGGCGGCGGCCTCAGAGAGCGGTTGTCCCTTCTTGGAGACCGACGTCACTTCGACGTTCATCAGCTCTTCCAAGCTCAGTTCAGTCAGGTCTTCTGACGGACGAGTGGCAGCGATGACGGGCAGGGCGCTGGCGCTGAACAGCAGCGCAAGGGCCAATCCCACGGGAGCGAGGAGCTGTCGCTCGTGGTTCGTTCGCTGATCTGTCAAGCGATGTGTCGTCATTAGAACCGCCAAGTCACCTTTCCGTAAACGCCGCGTTGAATTTCCGTTGGAGCAGAGGAGACGATCGGTTCTCTGAATTCAGGGCGATGCGAGTCCAGAAGGTTTTGTCCAACCAGAGAGATTTCCAGTTGCTTGGTCGGTCTCCATCCCAGGCGTGTGTCGAGTGTGACGTACGAGGGAACCTGTGCGGCGGTCAGTCGGTCGACATACCGTCCCCACAGATCCAGCTCGATGTTGTGCGGGAGCGACATCAAGGATCGGAGCGAGAACTGGTGCACCGGACTTTCGCCTTTGGCGTTTCCCGCGGTGGGATCGGCTGAGCGGTCGGTGTAGAGATGCATGTGGAGATAGCTGTAGGAGGGTTGAATGCGCCACCACTCAACGGGGCGCCATTCCACCGCCGCTTCGATGCCATAGGTTTCGGCCCGTAGCTTGTTGCTTGCGTTGTACGGCGCGAGGAGATGGACCGGAGTGGGGTTGGTTTCTACCGAGACGGTTCCAGGCTCCAGCGACCGAAGGTCTTTGTAGTTGTTGTAGAAGGCGGCCAGATCGGCAGACAGAGTGCTCGTGAGCTGGTTGCGGTAGCCGAGTTCATAGGCCAACGTTTTTTCGTTTCCGTATCCGCGGTTTCCGACTAAGGCTGCGAGAGCCGGCAGGCCTCCGGTTGCCGCACTCGGTGGCCTCGTGCTTTGGTTGATGCGCACGTCGTCTTCCGCCCGTGAGGGGGTGCGGATGGCTCGCGACACCGAGGCCCAGACGGTTTGATGTTCAGTCGGTGTCCACCGAAGGCGGCCGTTGGGCTGCACCACCAGGCCCGTGAGATCGTTGTGTTCGACTTTGGTGCCCAGTGTGAGAGTCACCGCTTTGGGCAGCAATGCGATCTCGTCCTGGAGAAAGCCACTCCAGAGGTTCATCAGCCGGCTTTGCGGCGTGAATTGCACGGTCTGGCTATTGGTCAATTGATCGTTGGTGAACCGATAGCCCAGGCCCCAGATCACATTCTGTCTGGTGCCAAGAGTCATATGATGCTGAAAGTCGATGTCGGCAATGTCGCGCTTCTCGCTCAGCAGCTGGCTCGAGCGTTCGGTGCGATCGTAGTAGAGTTGCAGGGTAAAGCCCGAGGTGGGCGAGGCCTCATGCGTCCAGCGCCCCAAGAGATTCCCGCCTGCAACTTGGGCCTTGATATCAGATGTCTGGGAGAAGGGCGAGACCAGGGTGGGTGTTGAGAGGCGTTCGCCATATTCTCCACTGTAGTAGTCCCCCTGCAATGTCAGGTTGTCGCCGTTGCTCGCGGTATGATCCATGCGCATGCCGCCGCGGGTTTGATTCCAGGAATCGGTCGCCGCATCCCCGGTGGCTGTCGCTTGGGCGCCCCGAGCAAAAAACTTTCCATAGGCTCGAACATGTGTGTTGTCGGATAGTTTTGTCCCATAGCGCATGCCGGTGAATCCGCGTTCCTCTGTTCCTGCCCCTCCCACGAGGAGGCCGCCCTGGGTGTCCTTGGCCTTCTTCGTGATGATGTTGATGACGCCATTGACGGCATTGGCTCCCCATAACGTGGCTCCAGGCCCACGGATCACTTCGATCCGGTCGATGTCTTCCATCAACGTGTCTTGGACATCCCAGTACACGCCCGAGAAGAGAGGGGTGTAGACGCTGCGGCCGTCGATCAGGACGAGCAGTTTGTTGGCGAAGCGTCCGTTAAACCCGCGAGAAGAAATGGCCCACTTGTTGGCGTCTAGCCGGGCGACTTGCAGGCCAGGAACGATGCGAAGCGCTTCTGGGATGGACGTGGCGCCCGATCGTCGGATGTCTTCCTGCGTCAGCACGAAGATGGCGGCGGCGGTTTGGGCGAGTGGCTGCGCTCGTTTGGAGACGGACGTTACTTCGACGTGCATCAGTTCTTCGAGGCTCAATTCGGTCAGGTCGGATGGTGGCTCCTGTTGCCGGTCTGGATCAGCGGCAAGGGCTTGCTGGGTGGTTGACGCATTCAAGGCCAATCCGATGAGGCTCAATGCCAGAAGCCAATGATCTCTGTGTGTGTGTCTTCCTGGTCTGCTCATGCCTTGTAACTTCTTGCGTTTTTTCTGGCTGGAACCTGTCGAGTCGTGCCACTGGCATTCCACAGGCCAGCACCTCGAGTTTCCGAGCGGTTGTTGTCGGTATCGCTCATGACGAATGGCGACACCCTGCCGCAGGGCATGTGTAGCCGTTCATGCAGTTTATCGGCGGTTATTGAGCGTAACTTGAGAATGGGAATGGGCAGTTTGAACAGGAAGACGAGCAGATTTTGGCGATTACGCCATGTTCGGGAGAAGGGAACGGATTGGCTGGTGAGGGAAGGTTCTATGGATACTTGGCTTCGATCACACTTCTGAGTCCGCCGCGGGCGGCAAACTCTCCCGTGACCGTCGCATGCAACGGACGGCAGGCTTTCACGACATCGTGCAGGATCCGGTTGACGGCGTTCTCATAGAAGATCCCGAGGTTTCTGTACGCATGGAGGTACATTTTTAATGACTTCAGCTCCAGGCATTCTTTATTCGGCCTGTAGTGCACCGTAATGGTGCCGAAGTCCGGAAGGCCGGTCTTGGGGCAGATGGCGGTATATTCGGGGATCTCGATCGTAATCTCGTATCCCTTATATTGATTCGGGAATGTCTCGATATCCGGCAAGGGAGCGGTAATTCCGCTCTTTGCATGATCCTCGTTGTAGCCCAGCTTGGTGGTTTTCGATTTCTTTCTTGTCGTTTCACGCTTCACGGTTCACGCCTCATGCCTAGTTAGACTTGTTTCATCCATTCTACTTGGCCAATTTTTTCTAACTGAATATAGAGAGTCACCCAGGGGCAGGCCATTTCGGGGTAGACCTCACAAAATCCCCCCTTGCGGACGCCTCCGCAGGGGCCGTGGCTCATGAATTTCGGACATTCGGCTTTGAGCGAATTATCAGGAATCGGGGGGCGTTTATGGACCCCACCGGCCTGCTGCGCGCCGTCGTCTTCGCCGGGAATGATTACTCGTGTTGACATACCACTCCAGTCTAGACAGATTTTGCGGAATCGGCAATCTCTCTCTCAGGACTTTGAGGGCCTCCGATCAATCGAGAGGTGAGAAAACATTGCGAAATTGCCACTTGTTAGGGCGAATGGCCTACCGGCCCGTGGTGTGCTAGGCCTTCTTTCGGGTATGGTGGGCCTTCTGTGAAGTTGCGTTGAATATCAGGAAGTTATAGTATTTTACGGTGCGCATGTGATTCGAGGGGTTGTCGACGTTTCTCATTGACAGTCTTTTTTGGGCTTTGCTACCATGCGTGCTCGCTGTAGTCGTGGAAGAGCATGGCAGCCCAGTTTTCCAACCTCGAACTCCTGTGCATGTTGCCGATAACCGTGTTTTCTCGACTGGCAATGGGTTCCCATTGCAACGATAAAGGGAGGTCTTCCAATGAGTCTTGACTATGTGAAGTTTTCAGGCGGATTTGAAAAGTTCATGCCCAAGGAATATCGGGACATGGTTGAGCATGGACCTTTCGGCAAGAAAATTTCCGTTTCCCAAATGGGCAGCTTTAAGGAAATTCTCGAAGAGCATCCCATGTGCGCCGGCTGCGCGATGACCCTGTTCATCCGGCTGGCCATCATTGCGTTCCCCAACCCAGAAGACACCATTACGGTTGGAACGGCTGGTTGCGGTCGTTTAGCCATTTCTCAGGCTGCGATTCCCTTTGTGTACGGTAACTACGGCGACCAGAACGGTGTGGCGAGCGGACTCTCCCGTGGCCTCCGTCTTCGGTTCGGCGACAAGCCGAAGGATGTGGTCGTCATTGCAGGAGACGGCGGGACGGCGGATATCGGCTTCCAGCAGGTCCTCCATTCCTGGTTCCGCAAGGAACGGTTCACCACGATCATGTTGGACAACGAAGTATATGGCAATACCGGTGGCCAGGAGAGCGGCATGACCAACCGTGGCGCCGTGCTGAAGATGGCCCCGTTGGGGAAGAAGTTCGAGAAGATGGATATGTTGCAGATGGCCAAGGTTGCCGGCTGCGCCTATGTGGCGACCGTGGTCCCGAACAATCCACGCCGCGTCGAGAGCGTCATCAAGAAAGCCGTGTTGATCGCCCGCGAAGTGGGCTCGACCTATATTCAAGCCTACACCTCTTGCAACATCGAGTATGCGATTCCGACTGATAAGGTGATGGAAGACGCGAAGACCGTTGAGAACGATCGGTATCAGTTCACGGAGTACGTGAGCGAAGAGGCCAAGCAGTATCTGACCGAGCGATATGGCTACAAAGATTATCTTCCGAAGCCGGCTGCTCCTGCCGCCGCAATTCCAAACAAGGCTTAAGCGATCAGGAGGGAGGCTCGGACATGGCAAAGCGCTTCAACATTCGGATGGCAGGGGTCGGTGGTCAAGGTGTCGTGACAGGGTCGCACATTCTGAGTACTGCGGTGATTCATGCCGGCGGCGAAAGCACGATCGTCCCATTTTATGGGTCGGAAAAACGGATGGCACCGGTCGAGAGTTACGTCCGTGTGTCGGATGAGCCGATCTATGAGATCGGGGAAATCACGTTCCCGCACATCATTATTATTTTCCATCCCCAGGTTATTACGCACGGCAAGTCGTACACGATGCCGTTTTACTTCGGATTGAAGGAAGACGGGATTGCGTTGATCAACAACGACGGCCCAATGTCTCTTCACCGAGACCAGCAGCGTGAGTTGGAAGAGCGCCGCGCGAAGCTCTATTATTTTCCGGCCACCAAGCTGTCGCTCGAAGTCGCGGGAATGGACCTCTGTACGAATATGGCGTTGATGGGCTGCATCGGCGCGATCACGGGGCTGACCTCGGTTGAAGCCTTGGAGCAGTCGGTGAAGGACCGGTTCCTCGGTAAAGGATTTGTCGTCTCCGGCGGCACCGCGGCCTTGGATAGCGTGGTCGAGCGGAAATTCAAAAAGAAGCAGGAATTGATCGACAAGAACGTGGCGGTGATTCAGGCCGGTTGGAACTACGCAGTCGATCACGGTTGGGCTGCGCCGACGGTGAAGCGGTCGGAAGTCCGTGCGACGGTCAGCGCCTAATCTGGATGTAGTACGAAGGAGTCACCATGTATCTGGTCGCCGATATCAATGTTGAAATCTGTGCCGCGAAGAGCTGCAAGCTCTGCACGCAATATTGCCCTGAAGCGAACACCATTCAGTACAGTGAGGACATGGGCAAGGAGAAGGGCTTTAAGTACGGTTCTGCCTATGTGGCCGTGGACCGCTGCAAGGGTTGCGCGCAGTGTGTGTGGGTTTGTGACAATATGGCAAAAAATAATGCGATCAAGATGATCATGATCGATCAATTGCCGCTGGCCGCCGTCACCGACAACATTCGCTACGAAGAGAAGTCGACTGTTGTGGCCCTGTCCAATCCGATGATTGTTATAGGTAATTAGGGAGGTACGGGAGTGGCAACGACGCCTGATACAAGAGAGCGCATCATTGTTCCGGGTCCGGCCGGATTCCATCCGCCGTCGGCGGCTCAGTTGGGAGTCGCGCTGCCAGACCCAGGGGAGGGGCTGTATTACGGATTGCTGGAGCCCAATGAGGACAAGGTCATCGAAGAGATGGCCCGTAAAATGCTGACGAGCCCCAATGCGACGATTTTCCCGGGACCGCTGGTTCTTTGGGCGTGGAACGAGCATGCGATTGAAAAAGCGAAGGCCGTGCTGGAGATTGCCGCTCAGATTCCCAATGTCATGATCATCCCCATGCCGGACTATCGGCCGAAGTATCCCAAAATCGATCCGGAAGAGGTCATCAATCCGAATCACCCGAACCTCACGATTTGGGGCAACAAGATTGAAGCCTGTATTTTCATCGGTGTGCATTGCCACTACGCTAACCTGACCTTGAAAATGATTCGCGCGGGCACGAACTGCTTGACGATGGCGATCTGTGCGGAGCAGGGCCATGAAGACGCGATGCTGACGATTCGGGATTCGGATATCGTCAAGTTGAAGAAGACGGCTCAGGTCTTCAAGCGGGTACGCGAAGAGATGGGCATCAAGCTGCCGGAGAACGGCGAAAACGTGCGGTTTACCGGGACGCAAGCAAGAGTCCATGGTGGAAAAACTCACACGAACCCCCTCACCTTTGCCCCCGTGACGGTGGGCGTTGCCGGTGCGGCCGCCTTCGGCCATTCCGCCGAGCAGATGAAGCGTGAAGGCTAAGCAAGGTCGATATAGTACAGGCGATATAGCCGAGAGGTGTCACAATGAGCGAAACAGTCAAAGCAGCAGAAGCGCCAAGCCAGCCGGTTGCCAGGAAAGATCCCCATGCCGAAGCCAAGCGGCAGAGGGTGGTGACGCCGGAATATATGTTCCTCGAAGCCCCGCGAACGAAAGAGTTCATCACGGGCAGCGAAGCGGCGAAAGAAGCCATTCGGCGATCCAATGTGGATTTGGCCATCGCCTACCCCATCACTCCGCAGAGCGAAACGATGCAGCTCGTCGGTGTGTTGTATGGCGAGGGGTATGTTAAAGAGTACTACCGCGGTGAAGAAGAAGTCGGTGTGATGGCAGCCATTGCCGGTGGGTCACGAGCCGGCGTTCGTTGTTATACAGCGACCGCTGGTCCTGGTACGTTGCGTGGTCTTGAAGGCATTGCATCATGGCCCGGGCATCGGTTGCCCGTTGTCGCGATGTTCACCTGCCGCGTCGTTAATGCTCCATTGGCCATTCAGCCTGACAATATCGAAGTTGCGTACTTATTGAACTGCGGCATGATTGTGTTCCATGCCGAGAATCAACAGGATATGTACGATTTTACGCTGGCGGGTTTTACGATCAGCGAGAAAAACGATGTGACGCTTCCCGTCGGTGTCTGCTGTGACGGATTCTTTGTCACGCATGCCCGTGGCTACGTTCGCATGCAGGACCGCAGCATGAAGCTGCCTCCTCGTGAGGCCTGGCGCGGTGCGGTTCCGGTGCTCGATGCGGAGAATCCTCCCGCCCGTTTGTCCCGCGATGCCCCGGTGCAGAAGTCGAACTTCATGGCCTATAATATCCATGCGGTGTGGCAGCAGGAAGTGTGGGCGGCGGTCGAACGGTCCCGCAAGTACATCAATCAGTATATGGGTGGCTTGCTGACGGCGGAAAATGTCGAGGGTGCCGAGGCGGTGATCATCGCTTCAGGCAGTGCCGCGGCTCAATCGCGTGAAGCGGTCCGTATTTGCGCAGAGAAGGGTATCAAGATCGGCTTGATCAAGATCCGGTCGCTTCGCCCCTTCCCGACGAAAGAGTTGCGGGAGCTCTGCGGCAAAGCGAAGCTCATTGTTGTCCCGGAGTTCAACTATCCCGGATGGCTGGCGAAAGAAGTGGCCACGGCGATTTACGGATTCTCCAATGCCAAGATCATCGGCGGACCAAGAGTTTATGGCGGTCAGTCGATGCCGGTGGAGTTGATCGTGGACGAAGTCGAGTCCGGTCTGACCGGAAAGAAGTCCACCAACGTCGCCCAGTCTTCCATCATGGGTGGAGCCGTCAATCAGGATGACGTCGCGCACTTCATGCGCAGCATCTAGAACGGTTGTAGAAGCAGAAACACCACGGGCCCATCCGGATGACCGGATGGGCCCGTGGTGTTTTAGTTTGTTTTGTTTATCTGGTCTGTTTGGTTGAACCAGATAAACCAAACAGACCAAATGAACGACTCAACCGTTTTGTTAGCCCTGCAGTTCGTCCTGGACCAGGTCTTCAGTCTCCGGCATGCCATAGGCCACATACTTGGCATAGGAGAGATAGATCATGGCGCTGTCTCTCATGGCTTTGGAGCCTTGTGACAGGCGGAAGACCTGATCTGGGTTATGAGATGGAGCCGCCCCCATCGTTTCCACGTGGCCTTGGAGGAGCAGGGTGAATCGCTCCATCGAATTCTCTACATCTTTGTAGGCTAATAAAATTGCATCTGTCATAGTTGTCCTCCTAATCGACATCAGCTTACACTATGCCCATGCAACCCTTCAACGAGAAGACATCCTCCAGCCTGTCAGCTGAAATTCTCAGAGCTCTGGCACGGATGTCGTCCGAGCAAAGTCTCCAGGGTAATGCCTTGGCGCAGGCGGTCGTCAACCTTTCGCGTCTCTTTACTGCCGAACGTGCAGCATTGCCGCCGAGGTACTTGGATGATGCTGCCCATGCGGCTGCCTATGCATCGTATTTTCTTCCCGTGAACCTCTCCAAAGTTCAAGTCTTGTTAGATGAGCTGCCAAACGGCAGCGAAGGGGAAGCTTTGGATCGTCCGATGGCGGTGCTTGACCTCGGCTGTGGTCCAGGAACTGGTTCCGTCGCCCTCTTGGACTGGCTGTGGCACCGCAGCCCTGAGCGTGCGAAGGCTGTGTCGGTTCTGGCGACGGATGGTTCTCTGGCGCCGTTGCAAGATACGAAGAGACTGTGGGATGCCTATTGCCGGGAGGTCGGGATACCCAGCGACGGTCTCCGATGTGTCGTGGGCAATCTCGAGCATCCGCTCAAAGGCGATCTGGGTAAGCAGATTGTGCGAGGCGGGCCGTATGACCTGATTATCATGGCGAACTGTTTAAACGAAATGTTTCCGGTATCGGTCGACCCTCCTGCCGAACGTGCCACGGTTATTGCGCAGCTTCTCCCATTTCTCGCACCGCACGGAACGATCATGATCGTTGAGCCGGCATTACGGCAAACGGCTCGTGCTTTACATCTCGTGCGTAATCATCTGCTCAAACAGGGCGTCTGTACGGTATATAGTCCCTGCCTGCATGAGGGGGCCTGTCCTGCGTTAGACCGTCCAGACGATTGGTGCCATGAGGAGCGACCCTGGCAGACGCCCCCTGCTATAGCCGAGATCGACTGGGAGGTGGGGTTTATTAAAGACGCGCTGAAGTTTTCCTATTTGCTGTTACGCACAGACGGTCGTGCCATTGTACCGCGGAGCCCGCAGACGTTCCGGGTCGTGAGCGAATTACGAGAGTTGAAAGGCGATACGCGAGCGTGGCTTTGCAACGAACTGGGCCGGTCGGAGGTTGGGCGACTCGACCGCGCCGCGTCTTCGACCAATGCAGGATTGGAAGCTTGTCATCGAGGGGCGATTATTCGGCTTGAAGGGGTACAGCGGAAAGAAGGGGCAAGCTTGGGACGGATTCCGGTAGATGGAACGATTGAAATGATACGGCCAGCCTAAGTTGGACTAGTCGGCTTCCGGTTCAGAGTTCCCGTGCTGGTGACTCACTCTGTCCTCGTCGAACAGTGCGGCCATTTCTTCGGCGATCATGTCGCGATCGTTCGGCACTGACACGAGCGGAATTTCTTTTCTGACTCTGGCCACGGGCTCAGGGGCAGGACTATCAGAAACTTTCGCTGGGTCTTTGGGTGTGTCAGACATAACTAAAGTATACACGATGCTGACGGTGAAAAGGGGATCTATTCAAAAGCTTCCAGGGAGGACCGTTCCGGGAAGGTCTTGTGGCATGAGGTGCAGGTCAGGAAATAGATAGATTCCCTGACGGACATGGTAATGCGAAAGTTGAGACTTACGCCTCGCTGATTGCAGGTCGGACAGGACATCTCCTTGAGCCGGTAGGGGATATCCGGTTGCGTGCGCTGGTAGAATTCCATATCCGTATAGATCGGAAAGCTGTAGTAGCACTTCTTGCAGACGCCTCGCCATTCTCCATCCGCCTGCATAAAACGTTGATCGACTCCGAAGCGTGACTCCTTACAGATCGCGCATTGAACGGTCTCGAGTCTGGTTTCAACTTCTTTGACGGTGAGGCTGGGCATTCACAAGCTCCTTGCGCAGAAGTGCGCGATATTGTGCGGATAGTATAACGTTCGCGGCGAAGCGAGCGCAACGGGATCTGTCAGGGATTTTTTCTTGACCTGATCACGGCGCCGCCTATACTGAGAGGGCGATGCACTATATTACCGAGACACTCCTCGTTGGCAATATCAACGACGCGAGCGAGCCGCCGGCACAGGTCAGTGCGGTCCTCCTGGTCGCGGCTGAATTCACCGCACAACCTCCCACATGGCTCTCCTCTGGCAGGATTCCGTTTTCAGAATATGCTGAAGCCGAACCACTTCTATTGGACCGGGCCGTGAGCTGGGTCGAACAGCATGCTTCTGACAATCGGGTGATGGTCTGCTGCCGTGCCGGGATGAGCCGGTCTGTATCGGTGGTCATGGCCTATCTCTGTTGTGTCCAGGGGATGACCTATGCGGAGGTTTTGAAGTTGGTCACGACTCGCCGGCCTGGCGCCATGCCCCTTCCCAATCTGGAGAAAGCCATCATGCAGGTTCGGCGCCTTCGCCAAACTCGCACGATGAACAAGCCTGGTCTCGCGTCGCGCCGAGCCTCTGGCTCGTAGCGCTGGTACCGAGTACGATCTTTCCCTCAGCCGCTCTTCTTCCACATTGCCTTTCACGTGTGGCTCATGGCCTAATCCCCCTGATTAGAGTAAGCGCGTCACTTGAGCAGGATCTTTTTCGATGCCGGAATTACCAGAAGCAGAGGCCGTTGCCCGTCAGATACGGGATCGTTTACTTGGCGCGCAACTCAGCGAGTGCCAGGTGGGCCGTGAAGATATTGTTCGTGAAGGGTTATCCACGCTCTCGTGGTATCGCGGTGCGCGGCTGGAAGATGTGGCGCGATATGGAAAGAGTGTGGCGCTGGGGTTCAGGAACGAGAGTGAACTGCGATACATCGTTGCAGAGCTCGGCATGACCGGCCTCCTGCTCTTTCACGCGACGCAGACGAAACATCCGCAGCATGTGCATGTTCGCCTGTCGTTCACGGGAGGCCGTGAATCGGAGCTGCGCTATTGGAATCCCAGACGGTTCGGACGGATGTCCTTGCTGGATCAGGCGGGGCTTGATGCCTATCGCGCCCGTCGTTTCGGGGTCGATCCTCTGGTGGTATCGCGCGAGGAGTTCATCAGTCTGATGGAAGCCAAACGCGGCAGGCTCAAGCCGCTGTTGATGCATCAGCAAGTCATCGCGGGGATCGGGAATATCTATGCGAACGAAATTCTCTTCCGCGCCAGGCTCCATCCGAACCGCGAGGTGCATCGGCTGCGCAAGGCGGCGATCGTCACGCTCCATGAGACCATGCAATCGGTGCTGCGCGAGGCGATTTCTTGCGGCGGATCGAGCGTCAAGGATTTCTTCGCGCCGGATGGCACAGAAGGCCAATATAAGCGACGTCACCTCGTCTATGGCAAGGAAGGGCAGCCCTGCCCCAACCACTGCGGACGGACAATTATCCGTCTGCAAAGTGAACGAAGCTCGTTTTTTTGCCCAGCCTGCCAATCAAATCGATTCCGGTGATAATTCTTGCCAGGGCCATGTAGGAGGCTTCGGGTCGTACGGCATATTTTCTCCCATGCTTTCATTGGCTTATGAGCGATATGCGCCAGGAGTTCTTGTCGATAGGCCTTTTGAGCCGATGGTCTTAGTTCCTCTGGTGTATTGAGTCGTCCAACCGATTTCGTTAGAATCCTCCTCCTTTACAATTGTTTCTCACCATTCTGAAGGAGTGACGTCATGGCAAAGGTGCTCGAAGGTCCCGGGATGGGGCTGATGAAGAAGTGGGGTATCACGGTCCCCAACTATGTCGTCGTCACTTCGGTTGACGAATTGACGAAGCTCGGCCAAGCCAATGAATGGCTGAAGAAATCCAAGTTGGTGGTGAAGGCGCATGAAGCGCTCGGCTCCCGGTTCAAGCTCGGATTGGTGAAGGTCGATCTTGACTTCAAGGCGGCGGAAGCCGCGGCGAAGGAGATGATCGGTCGTCAGGTCGGCAGCATCACCGTCTCCCAGGTGATCGTGTCCGAAATGATTCCGCACAAAGAAGAGTATTATTGTGCGGTGAAGTCCACCCGCGAAGGGACGGATATTCTGGTCGCCAACTGCGGCGGCATTGAAGTCGAATCGAATTGGGAGCGCGTGAAGCGCTTGGCTTTGGAAGTCGGGCAGCAGCCTTCGGCGGAAGCGCTCGAGAAGGTGGCGAAGGATGCGGGGTTCACCGGTCCGCTCGTGAAGAAGATGGCCGATTTTGCCGGGAAGATGTTCGCCTGTTTCGACAGTGAAGATGCGCAGTATTTGGAAGTGAATCCCGTGGTTCTGCGCGAACAAGACAGTGAGCTCATCGCGTTGGATGCGGTGACGCTGCTCGACGGCGACGCCAAGTTCCGGCATCCCGATTGGAACTTTGCCTTTGCCGCAGAATTCGGTCGTGCCTATTCCAAACATGAGATGGAAGTGATGGCGGTCGACTCCAAGATCAAGGGGTCAGTCAAATTTATCGAGATTCCCGGCGGCGATACGGCGATGCTGCCGGCAGGCGGTGGCGCCAGCGTCTATTATTCCGACGCCGTCGTGGCGCGCGGTGGCAAACTCGCAAACTACGCGGAGTATTCGGGTGATCCGCCAGATTGGGCGGTTGAAGTCTTGACCGACAAGGTTTGCTCATTGCCCGGGATCAAGAACATCATCGTCGGCGGGGCGATTGCCAATTTCACCGACGTGGTGAAGACCTTCGGCGGCATCATCAACGGATTCCGCAAGGCAAAGTCGGAAGGGAAGCTCAAGGGCGTGAAGATCTGGGTGCGTCGCGGAGGCCCGCGGGAGAAGGAAGGGCTCGACGCGATGCGCGCGCTCAAGGACGAAGGATTCGACATCAACGTCTTCGATCGTAATACGCCGCTCACCGACATCGTTGATAAGGCGCTACAAAAACAGTAACGAGTGCTGAGGCCTGAGTGCTGAGCGGTAAGAGCTGCTCTTCAACTCAGCACGCAGCACTTAGCACTCAGCACTGAAAGAAGAGGGAGATCCCGATGAGTATCCTGGCAAATAAAGATACCTATGTGGTCATTCAGGGCGGTGTCGCCGGTGTGAACGCCGCGCGCCGGATGGCCGAGTTTTGCTACCTGATCAAACGCTCGCTGAACGTGTTGGCCTTTGTCTATCCGCCCGATGCCGGCAAGACCCACGAAATTCCGTACGGCAGCGGTCTGGTGACCGTCCCCATCTATAAGACTGTCGCGGAAGCCACCAAGCACCATTCCCAGATCAACACCAGTCTCGTCTACATCGGTGCGGATCGTGCGCTGAAGGGCGGAATGGAAGCCTTGGACGACTCGCACATCAAGGTGGTCTCCATGATCACCGAGGGTGTGCCTGAAAAGGATGCCAAGATCCTGGGCCGCCATGCGACCAAGCTCGGGAAGGTGTTCAACGGCCCTTCGTCGATCGGCATTGTCTCAGCCGGTTCCTGCCGCCTTGGCGTGATCGGCGGCGCCTTCGACAACCTGGTGCTGTCGAAGCTCTACCGTGAAGGTTCTTTTGGCGTCATCACCAAGTCTGGCGGTCTCTCCAACGAAATTATCTGGATCTGTTCGCAGTTTGCCGACGGTATTACGACAGCCATTGGAATCGGCGGCGATGCCTATCCGGGAACCGACTATGTGAGTTATCTCGAGATGTTCGAGAACGATCCCCAGACGAAGGCGGTCATCATTGTCGGCGAAATGGGTGGCGATCTCGAAGAACGGGCCGCCGAGTGGTACGGCGCGAAGAAGCGGCGCGTCAAGTTGATGGCCGTGGTCTCCGGCTTCTGCCAGGAGAGCCTGCCGAAGGGCATGAAGTTCGGTCACGCCGGCGCGAAGGAAGGCTTGAAGGGCGAAGGGTCGGCCCGTGCCAAATCCGATGCTCTGAAAAATGCCGGTGCGACTGTCCCGGCGACATTCGGGGCCTTGGGCCCGGCGATCAAGGAAGCCTATCAGGAGATGTTGAAGTCCGGTCAGGTGAAGGAGCCGGTCGAGCCGGCCTCACTGCCGAAATTGCCCAAGAGCATTGAAGCGGCGATGAAGGCCGATGAAGTGATGGTGGCCCCGCTGATCCGTACCACTATCAGCGATGACCGCGGCGACGAACCCTGCTACGACGGATACCCGGCTTCCGAGCTCATCAATAAAGGCTACGAAATCCCCCACGTCGTGGGACTGTTGTGGGACAAGCGGCTGATTTCCAAACAAGAAGCTGAAATCATCAAGCGTATCATGATGCTCTCGGCCGATCATGGACCCTGCGTCAGCGGGGCCTTGGGGACGATCATCGCGGCCTGCGCCGGGATCGGACTGTCCCAGTCGGTGGCGGCAGGCTTGATCATGATCGGCCCCCGCTTCGGCGGCGCCGTGACCGATGCCGGACGCTTCTTCAAACATGCGGTCGACAATAAAATGACGGTGGACGAGTTCCTGGTCTATATGAAGAAGAACCATGGCCCTGTCCCAGGGATCGGCCATCGCGTGAAGAGCTTGCGCAATCCTGACAAGCGGGTGAAAGAGCTGGTCGGATACGTCAAGAGTTTGAACATGAAGACGCCGTGCCTCGATTTTGCGCTCGAAGTGGAAAAGATCACGTCGGTGAAGAAGGACAACCTGATCCTCAACGTGGACGGCACGATGGCAGCGGTGCTCGTCGATATCGGCTTCCCGGTCGACAGTTTGAACGGCTTCTTCATCCTCTCGCGCACGATCGGGTTGATCGGGCATTGGGTGGATCAGAAGCGTCAGGACAGCCGCTTGATCAGGCTGTTCGATTATTTGGTGAATTACGCGGCTCCCAAGCGCCGCGAAGTGCCGCCGCTGAAATAAGTGCTGAGTAGCGAGTGCTGAGTGCTGAGCAGCGGATCTGTTATCCGCACTCAGCACTCAGGACTCAGAACCTCTAAGGAGCGAACTGTCATGTCGATCGATCTGGCTAAAAATCTCTATGCGAAGATGCCCGATGTGTTTGCCAAAGCCCGGAAGAAGTTCGGGCGTGGTTTGACGCTGGCGGAGAAGATCCTCGTTTCACATGCCGACAATTTCGATACCCAGACGTGGGAGCGCGGCAAGGCGATGTTGGCCTTGCGCCCCGATCGTGTGGCGATGCAGGATGCGACGGCCCAGATGGCCATGCTGCAATTCATGCAGGCCAACAAGAAGCAAGCGGCCGTCCCGAGCACTATCCATTGCGATCACTTGATCCGTGCCGAAATGGGCTCCGAGAAGGATCTGCTTCGTGCGGTGGACGAGAACAAGGAAGTCTATAATTTTCTCGCCTCGGCGGCGAAGAAATACGGCATCGGTTTCTGGAAGCCTGGCGCTGGGATCATTCACCAGGTCGTGCTGGAGAACTATGCGTTCCCCGGCAGCTTGATCATCGGTACCGATTCTCATACCCCCAACGGCGGCGGACTTGGTGGCTTAGCCATCGGTGTCGGCGGTGCGGATGCCGGCGAAGTCATGGCCGGTCTGCCATGGGAAGTGCTTCATCCGAAGCTGATCGGTATCCGCCTGACCGGCAAGTTGAGCGGCTGGACCTCGGCTAAGGACGTCATCCTGTATCTTTGCGGCCTGCTCACGGTGAAGGGCGGAACGAACAAGATCGTCGAGTACTTCGGCCCAGGAGCCGAGACCATCAGTGCAACCGGTAAGGGCACGATCTGCAACATGGGCGCGGAGTTGGGCGCGACGACCTCCGTGTTCCCCTTCGACCAGAAGATGGTCGCCTATCTGAATATCACAGACCGGGCAGAGTTGGCCAATCTTGCCATTGCAAACAAGGCCTTGCTGGTGGCGGATCCAGAGGTCTATCAGACGCCTGAGAAATATTACGACCAGATCGTGGAAGTCGACCTGTCGACGCTTGAGCCCCATGTGGTCGGGCCCCATACGCCAGACCTTGCGCGACCCATCTCCAAGATGGCGGCGGAAGCGAAGGAGAAGGGCTATCCGGTTGAGCTCAAGGCGGCCCTCATCGGCAGCTGCACCAATTCCTCCTATGAAGACATCAGCCGTTCGGCCCACATCGCTCAGCAGGGGTTGAGGGCCGGGCTCAAAGCGAAGGCCTCGTTTCTGGTGTCGCCAGGTTCCGAGCGCATTTATCACACGATGAAGCGCGACGGGTTCTTGGACACGTTTGAAAAGTTGGGTGGCACGGTGTTGTCGAATTCCTGTGGCCCCTGTATCGGACAGTGGAAGCGGGCCGATGGCGTGAAGGGGAAAGCGGATTCGATCGTCAGTTCGTTCAACCGCAATTTCCCTGGCCGCAACGACGGCATCAGTGAGACCTTGTCATTCCTTGCAAGCCCGGAAATTGTGACCGCTTATGCCATCTCGGGCGACTTGAATTTTGATCCCGTCAATCAGACGCTTAAGGGCGCAGACGGCAAGCAGTTTAAGTTTGAGCCGCCGCAGGGTGAAGAACTTCCAGCCAAGGGCTTCGCGAAGGCTGACGAAGGTTTTGTGGCGCCGGCCGCCAACGGAGATGGTTTGACCGTCGACATTCCGCCGACGAGCGAGCGGTTGCAATTGCTGCAGCCCTTCCCGCGCTGGGACGGCAAAGATTTCGAAAAGCTCCCGTTGTTGATCAAGACCAAGGGCAAGACCACGACCGATCATATCTCTCCAGCCGGTCCCTGGCTCAAGTATCGAGGTCATCTCGACAAGATCAGCGACAACATGTTCCTGGGCGCGAACAATGCGTTCTTCCCGGAGCCCGGCAAGGGCACGGATGTGTTAACGGGGGAGACCGGCTTGACCATGGCGCAGATCGCCCGCCGCTATAAGGCGAAGGGGATCGGTTCGGTTGTGGTCGGAGATGAGAATTACGGCGAGGGCAGCAGCCGGGAACATGCCGCGATGTCTCCGCGATTCCTCAACGTGCGCGTGGTTATCACGAAGGGTTTTGCCCGCATTCACGAGACGAACTTGAAGAAACAGGGGATCTTGGCGTTGACCTTCGCTGACCCGAAGGATTACGAGAAGATTGAGCAACAGGACCGCATCAGCGTGACGGGGCTTAGCAGCCTGGCTCCCGGCAAACCGGTGCAGGTGACGATACACAAGACGGATGGCACTTCGCTCACCATCCAGGCGAACCATAGCATCACCGATCAGCAGATTGCGTGGTTCAAGGCTGGTTCAGCGTTGAATGCGCTGAACTGACAACGAGCTAACAGAGGAATAATCATGACGACCAAGGCATCCAAGATCATTTACACGAAGACGGACGAAGCGCCGATGTTGGCGACCTATTCGTTCTTGCCGATCATCAATGCCTTCAGCAAGGCAGCCGGCGTGTCGGTTGAATTGCGGGACATTTCCCTAGCCGGGCGTATTCTCGCCCTGCTCCCAGATTACTTGACGCCCGAGCAGAAGCAGGCAGACGACCTGGCCGAGTTGGGAGCGTTGGCCAAGACCCCGGAAGCCAATATCATCAAGCTGCCCAACATCAGCGCCTCGCTGCCCCAGTTGCAGGAAGCCATCAAGGAGTTGCAGGGCCAGGGCTATAAACTGCCCGAGTATCCGGAAGTTCCAAAAGACGACAAAGAGAAAGACGTCAAGTCGCGCTACGACAAAGTGAAAGGTAGCGCCGTGAACCCGGTCCTGCGCGAAGGCAACTCCGACCGCCGTGCGCCGCTCTCTGTGAAGGCCCATACCAGAAAACATCCCCACAAGATGGGCGCCTGGAGTGCGGACTCCAAGACCCATGTGAGCCATATGAAGGGCGGAGATTTCTTCTCCAATGAACAGTCGATGACGACGACTGCGGCGACCGATGCCAAGATCGAGTTTGTCGGCCAGGATGGCAAGACCACGGTGCTGAAGCCGAAAGTGGCGTTGCAGGCCGGGGAAGTGATTGATGCCACGTTCATGAGCGTCAAGGCATTGCGCCAGTTCATCGAAGAGCAGATCGAAGATGCCAAAAAGCGTGGCGTCTTGTTCTCGATCCATCTGAAGGCCACCATGATGAAGATCTCGGATCCGAAGATCTTCGGTCATGCCGTGACAGTGTTCTATAAGGACGTCTTCGAAAAGCATGGCGAGACGCTCAAGAAGTTGGGCGTGGATCCTGACAATGGACTTGGCGATCTCTACTCGAAGATTAAGGGGTTGCCGGACGATCAGCGCAAGGCGATCGAAGCCGACGTGCAGGCGGTCTACCAGAAGCGGCCACCTATGGCGATGGTGAATTCCGACAAGGGGATTACCAATCTGCATGTGCCCAGCGACATCATTATCGATGCCTCCATGCCGCCGGTCATTCGCGACAGCGGCAAGATGTGGGGCCCGGACGGCAAGGCCGCGGACGCCAAATGTGTGATTCCCGATGCCAGCTATGCGCCGGTCTATCACGAGGTCATTGAATTCTGTAAGAAGCATGGCGCCCTCGATCCGAAGACCATGGGCAGCGTGCCCAACGTCGGTCTTATGGCTCAGGCGGCTGAGGAATACGGTTCGCACGACAAGACCTTCAAGGCCCCTGGTAACGGCACGATCCGCGTGATCGATGCCGCAGGCAAGGTGCTCCTCGAACATAAAGTCGAAGAAGGCGATATCTGGCGCATGTGCCAGGTGAAGGATGCGCCGATTCGTGACTGGGTGAAGTTGGCGGTGACTCGTGCGAGAGCGACCGGAGCCCCGGCCA
Organism: Nitrospirota bacterium; assembly: GCA_030682135.1. Classification (GTDB taxonomy): domain Bacteria; phylum Nitrospirota; class Nitrospiria; order Nitrospirales; family Nitrospiraceae; genus Palsa-1315. The sequence continues at coordinate 123,226 of JAUXQT010000053.1, forward strand.
TTTTCTGGCTGGATAAGGCCCGCGCACACGATGCGCAATTGATCGCGAAGGTGAATCAGTATTTGAAAGATCACGATACTAAGGGCCTCGACATTCAGATCATGACTCCGGCCAATGCGACCAAGCTGTCCTTGGAGCGGATCAAAGAAGGCAAGGACACGATTTCCGTCACGGGGAACGTGTTGCGCGATTACCTGACGGACCTCTTCCCGATTCTTGAAATCGGGACCAGCGCCAAGATGCTGTCGATCGTACCGTTGTTGAACGGCGGCGGGCTCTTCGAGACCGGTGCCGGCGGATCCGCACCGAAGCATGTGCAGCAGTTCCAGGAAGAGGGGTATTTACGGTGGGACTCCCTCGGTGAGTTCTTGGCGCTTGCCGCATCGTTGGAGCATTTAGCCAAAGTGGCCAATAATCCAGCCGCAAAAATGTTGGCGGATACGCTGGATCAAGCGAACGCCAAGTTCCTGGAGAGCAACAAATCACCGGCCCGCAAGGTCGGCGAGATCGATAACCGCGGCAGCCATTTCTATCTCGCGCTATATTGGGCGCAGGCCTTGGCCCAACAGACGCAAGACAAAAATCTGCAAGCGCGGTTTGTGAAGATCGCGAAGGAAATGGCGGACAACGAAGCCAAGATCAATGCCGAGTTGCTTGCGGCGCAAGGCAAGCCGGTCGATGTCGGTGGGTACTATCATCCCAACGACGTGAAGGCGGCAAAGGCGATGCGACCGAGCGCGACGTTGAATGCTATTGTGGATGCGATTGCATAGAAAAGCCGTCAGTGGTCAGCTGTCAGCGGTCAGCCGGCGGGAAATCCGAAGGCTGAACGCTGATGGCTGAGAGCTGATAGCGGATTTTGGAGACCATGGCACAAGAAGACAGCAACGTTATCGATCAGCCGGAAGTCATCCGGCACAAGATGGTCACGGTTGAGATCGCCGGCAAAAAGTACGACGTGCCGGAGGGGATCACGATTATTAAGGCCCTCTGGTACTCCGGCCAGGAAGTCGTCCGAGGGGCCGGCTGTCTTGGTGGGTTCTGTGGCGCCTGCGCTGCCTACTATCGGACCAAGGACGACCCGAAAGTGCGAACCTGCCTGGCTTGCCAGATGGCGGTGCAGGACGGGATGTCGATCACGATGATGCCGCCGTTTCCTGCCCGCAAGGCGACCTACGACATTCAGGCGCTCAAAGATCCGAAACAAGATCTCTTCAATCTCTATCCCGAAGCGCCGCTCTGCCGGAACTGCAACGCCTGCACTGAAGCCTGCCCGCAGAAGATCGACGTGCGAGAGGGAGTCTGGAAAGCGGTCTTCGGCGATTTCAAAAGTGTGTCCGAGATGTTCATGGATTGCGTGATGTGCGGCATGTGCACGCCGGTTTGTATCGCGGACATCGCCCCCAATCTGGTGGCCCTGTACGTGAGCCGGGCGCAGGGGGCTCATTTCACCGAGAAGCCTGCGGGCCTGGATACGCGCATCAAGGAAATTCAGGACGGCCGTTTTACGGATGAATGGGCCAAGATCCTCAAGATGACTGAGAAAGAACTGGCCGATCACTGCGCGACGGTCAAGTAGCCTAACGAGCCATCAGCCGTCAGCTCTCAGCTTCTGAAAATGAGGCAAAAGCTGAAGGCTGATCGCTGAACGCTGAAAGCACATTCATGGACATTCATGCCCTTCAACAGATCGTACATCAGACGCGGGATGCTCGACGCAAACAGACCCTTCCTAAGCTCTCACCGGCCGATCGCGATCAACTGATCCATAAGTACCATCCGGACTTTCGGGCAAGCGCCTTCCGTCCGATCCGTTTCGGTCCCAATGTGGGGGACAAGACGGCGATTGAGCTGGCGACCTTGCTGGAGGGCGATAGCTCTATTGCCGACGGATTCGATCTGACGCCCCACTACACGACCGATGTGTTGGTGGTGGGCGGCGGTGGGGCTGGTTGTGCCGCAGCGCTTCATGCCCATGGAGCCGGCGCCAAGGTCATGCTGGCGACGAAGCTTCGTCTCGGCGACTCCAACAGCGTCATGGCCCAGGGGGGCATGCAGATTTCGGTGGCGCCTGAAGACTCACCCGTGACGCACTTCGTGGATACGCTGAAGGGCGGCCACATGCAGAACGACCATCAGCTGCTCAAGGTGATGGTCGAAGAAGGTCCATCGATTGCGAAATGGCTCTTGAGCCTGGGTGTGTTGTTCGATCGTGACGGAGACGGCAACCTCCATGTCAAAAAAGGCGGCGGGAGCTCAAAGCCTCGCCTCCTGACCTGCTCCGACTACACCGGCCTTGAAATTATGCGGGTGCTCAAGGACGAGGTCCTGAATCAAAAGATTCAGCTGCTCGAATTCTGCGCCGCGGTCGAGCTGACGAGCGACGAGAAGGGCCACTGCACCGGCGCCATTTTCAAAGACCTCGACAACCAGCGCCACGTCGTCGTGGCAGCCAAGTCGGTCATTCTAGCGACGGGCGGGATCGGCCGGCTCCATATCCAGGGGTTCCCGACCAGCAACCATTACGGCGCGACAGGCGACGGACTCTGCTTATCCTATCGGCTTGGCGCGAAACTCATGCATGTCGATACGTTCCAGTATCACCCCTCAGGCGCCGTCTATCCCGAACAGCTCATTGGGGCCTTGGTGACAGAAGGCATCCGGTCCGAAGGCGGACATTTGGTCAATGCGAAGGGCGAACGGTTCGTCAATGAACTGGATACCCGCGATGTCGTCTCGGCGTCGATTATTCGGGAATGCGAAGAGGGCAGGGGGATTCGAACCATGTCCGGGCGTATCGGTGTCTGGCTCGACACCCCGCTGCTCGATGCCGCAAGCGGCCCCGGTACGATGGAGAAGCATTTCCCCGCGATGATGCTGCAGTTCGAGCGGTTCGGCATCGATATCAGCAAAGATCCTGTGTTGATCTACCCGACGCTGCATTACCAGAACGGCGGAGTGAAGATCGACACGAATTCAGAGACCGATGTGAAGAATCTCTTCGTGGCGGGAGAAGCATCCGGCGGATTGCATGGACGCAATCGTTTGATGGGCAACTCCCTGCTCGACTTGATGGTCTTTGGCAAACGGTCGGGATTGACGGCCGCGGCTCGTGCGGCTGCCATGCCACAGGGAAAATTAACGGTCGAGCATCTGAAAGGCTTCCGCGCCGAAGCGAAGAAGCATGGCAATGCGAGCGGTGTCGTCTCGCCTATGGTCCTGCCGGCATACACAAGAAAAGAGAGTTAGTGCTGAGAGTTGAGTGCTGTGTGCTGAGAGGGGATACGTCTTTCCGTACTCAGGACTCAGCACGCAGGACTTAGGACTGACGCGACAAGAAGGAGCGATATGGACGTTCATGAGTTCCAGGCCAAGCAATTGTTCGGGCAATTCGGGATTACGGTTCCGCGCGGGAAAGAGATCACCTCACCCGAGGCGGGCGCCGCATGGGTGGCAGAGCTCAACACCCCGGTGTTTGTCGTCAAGGCGCAGATCCATGCAGGCGGCCGCGGTAAAGCCGGCGGTGTGAAGATTACGAAAGATAAGGCGGCTGTTCCAGGCTTGGTCAAGGAGCTCATCGGCAAGACGCTCGTCACCCACCAAACCGGTCCCAAGGGGCGGGAAGTGCGGCGATTGCTGATCGAAGAAGGCGCGGCGATTGCCAAGGAATTGTATGTGAGCATCGTCGTCGATCGGGATAGCGGATGGCCTGTGTTTATCGCGAGCACAGAAGGCGGGATGGAGATCGAAGAGGTCGCCGCGCATACGCCGGAAAAGATCATTCGCGAAGCGATCGACCCGGCAGTCGGGTTCCAGGGCTACAACGGGCGGAACATCGCATTTGCGCTCGGGCTTCCCGCTATGGAACCAGCCGTGGTGAATCCCTTCATCCAGATGCTGGGGAATCTCTATCGCATGTTCATGGAGAAGAATGCGGCGATGGTGGAGATCAATCCGTTGGTCATCACCAGCGACAAGAAACTCATTGCGCTGGACGGCAAGGTGTCGTTCGACGATAGCGCATTGTTCCGGCATGCCGATGTGCAGCAGATGCGAGACCTCCATGAAGAAGACCCGCTTGAAGTCGAAGCGGGCCAAAATAACTTGAACTACGTGAAGCTGGACGGCAACATTGGCTGTATGGTGAACGGCGCGGGCTTGGCCATGGCGACAATGGACGTGATCAAGCTGGCTGGGAGCGAACCGGCAAACTTCCTGGATGTCGGCGGCGGCGCCACCAAGGAAACCGTGGCGGCTGGATTCCGGATCTTGCTCAAGGACCCGAACGTCAAGGGCATTTTCATCAACATCTTCGGCGGGATCGTGCGCTGCGAGCGGATCGCCAACGGAGTGATCGAAGCGGCCAAGGAAGTGAAGATCAATGTGCCGTTGGTCGTCCGACTCCAAGGGACGAACGCAGAAGAAGGCCGTAAGTTGCTGGCCGAGTCCGGCCTCAAGGTGGAGGTGGCGGACGATTTGTGGGAGGCGGCGCAAAAAATTGTGAAGTTGACGGGAAAAGCGGCGTGATGAGTGGGGAGCGACAGGGTTAGGCCCTTTTGCTCCCGGAGCGCGCACGATCGGAATGTGCTCGCTCGACGGCCGCAGTCAGGGCCTTAACCCTGTCGCTCCCCTGGGGATGTTTTCCAGGCATAAGGGGACGAGTGGAAGAAAGAAGAGGACATTGTGAGCATTCTCGTTAATAAGCATACGCGGGTGGTGGTGCAGGGGATTACGGGCAAGGAAGGCTCGTTCCATGCGACCCAGTGCAAGGCCTACGGGACGTTGGTGGTCGCGGGTGTCACGCCTGGCAAGGCCGGACAAGAGGTCGAGGGCATTCCGGTGTTCAATACGGTTCGCGATGCCGTGAAGAAATCGCAGTGCGATACCTCGCTGATTTTCGTGCCTCCGCCATTTTGCGCCGATGCGATTCTCGAAGCCGCCGATGCCGGCGTGAAGCTGATTATCTGTATTACCGAAGGCATCCCGGTAAACGATATGGTCAAGGTGAAGCGCGCCCTCTATGGCCGCGACGTCCGTTTGATCGGACCGAACTGCCCTGGCGTGATTACGGTCGATGAAGCGAAGATCGGCATCATGCCAGGTTTCATCCATAAGAAGGGGATTGTCGGCGTCGTCTCCCGTAGCGGGACCCTTACCTATGAAGCGGTACATCAACTCTCGACGCTTGGCTTAGGTGAAACGACTTGCGTCGGTATCGGCGGCGATCCGGTCAATGGAACGGGTTTCGTCGATGTGCTGGCCCTCTTCGAGAAAGATCCCGAGACTCAGGGGATCGTCATGATCGGTGAAATCGGCGGCGACGCGGAAGAAAAAGCCGCTGCGTTCATCAAGAAGAACGTGAAGAAGCCGGTCGTGAGTTTCATCGCCGGAATCACGGCGCCTCCAGGCCGCCGTATGGGCCATGCCGGCGCGATTGTGTCAGGCGGAAAAGGCACGGCAGCTGAGAAAATGAAGACGCTCGAAGCGGCCGGTGTCCGGGTGGTGAAGAACCCGGCTGAAATCGGTCATGCGATCAAGCTGGCGCTCGGGCGGTAAGTCAGTTCTCGTCTCGTCGTCCATAAGATATTCAGTGAAGTGGGGATGGGTGAATGATCACTGCATCCCCACTTCTTATTTCAATCATTCTCTCCCCACTCATTCTCACTTCATCAGAGCCCAGTTATTTCCCTTCTACTGCCCTGCTATTCGTGTTAGGTTAGCCACATGCGTGTATTTCTGATTCATGTGCGCGATCCGCAGTTCTACGCCCTCCCGGCGAAAACCAGAGCGAAAAACGGCCGTATCAGAGTCATGGGTTTTCCGCCCATCGGCATCATGTCGCTTTCGTCGGTGCTCAAACAGGCAGGCCACGAATGTGTGATGTTCGATCAGGCGAATCCCGATACGCCGAACGAGGTCATCCTCGAAGAAATCAACCGGCAGCAGCCTGATCTGGTCGGCCTCAGTTTTCTCAGTACCACCAGTTATCCCTACGCGAAGATCTTAGCCCGTCAGATTCGTGCCACCAACCAGAAGGTCAAGCTGGCCTTCGGTGGAGTCTTTGCGAGCTTGAATGCCTCATTGGTCAAATTACAGTGCCCTGAAGTGGATTTTGTCTGTCGAGGCGACGGTGAACAGTTGCTCCTCGACCTCCTTGAAAAGTTCGATGATCCCGCTTCGGTCGCCGGGTTGACCTGGGCTAAGGATGGCCAGGTCGTGCAGAACCCAGGACGACCGATGGAGCGCCATCTCGATCAATGGCCTTTCCCGGACCGCGAAGGCCTTCCGCTCGACTTTGTGGAATCGATGCCGCTCGATGTGCCGGCGGTGCTGTCGATGGAGCGCTTTACGACGATGCAAACGTCGCGCGGTTGCCCCTGGCCCTGCGTGTTCTGTGACATTCCAATTTTTAACGAAGGCAAGTGGCGCGCGAGGACAGCCGCTCATGTGGTGCGCGAGCTGAAGTACCTCGAAGAATGCGGCTACGGGTCCGTCTATTTCGTCGACGACCATTTCCTTCTGCAGCCCAAGCGCATCGAGGCGATTTGCCAAGGCGTGATGGACGAGAAGCTCACGATTCAGTGGGGCATCGAAGGACGGGTGGACTCCGTCGCGCAGCATTTGTTCCCCGCCATGGCCAAGGCCCATTGCCGGACGGTGATGTTCGGGATTGAAAGCGGGAGCCAAAAGATCCTCGATCGTCTGAAGAAAGAACAGACGTTGGAGGAAGTGGCGACTGCGGTGAAGAATGCCAAGCAGGCCGGCATTGAAATCGTACATGGTTTTTTCACCGTGGGTAATCCCGATGAAACGGTTGAAGATATGAACGCCACGTTCGATCTGGCGTCCAAGCTGCCGCTCGACACCTTCGGCTTCAATCGGCTCTGTGTGTACCGCGGGACTCCGCTCTGGCAGGAATATGTGAAGCGCGGCTTGGTCAGCGAAACCACCGATTGGTACAAGTATTTCAAGTGCTCGGAGATCGATCCGACCTGCTTGCCTGGCGAAGTGATCAACGAGGTCCGTCGTCAGGGACTCAAGCGGCTCTTCATCTATAAGCTTCTGCACTATCCTCTGCAGACCGCCAGATTGCTGCGGCGGTTCCTTCGCTTCATGCCGGCGCGCGATGTAGGCTACCTGATCATCAAGCCGTTCCTAGGCCAGAAGAAGGGCGCCACGAAGGCGGAGGTGCTTTCTCGGGCGGTCGAGCATGGCGAGATGAAGGATGCGGCGGCACAGATGACTCAGATGACGGACGAAGTGCTTCAGCATGTAATGGAAGAGTCCCGGCTGGAGCGGCTACGCATTCAGCAGGAAGCGGAAGGGTCGCGAGAGTTGCCGATGGTCCACAGCCGCTAACGCAGGATGCTGAACACGTCCGCCAGCATCGTTCTCGGCTCGCAAGAATCCTCAACGTACCCCTGAGGGTACGCCTCCGGTTCTTGCTCTGCCTGCGGCCTTGCTGGACGAACGTGTTGAGCATCCTGGAAGTCAGTTCTCTTGCTAGACTGCAATTCCCCAGATCTGTTTCGCCGCCAACCCAATCGCATAACTGACGCTCACCGCGACGGTGATGATCACGAGGTTCAGCAGGATCCGGCGTTTCATCTCCATCCCAGACAAGAACGCGAGAATCGACGACACGAGGATGACCATGGTTCCCGCCGTCAAGACGGACACCAGTGCGTCCTTCGCGCCGAAGAGTACGGGGAGCACCGGAACCAAGGCGCCGATGACATAGGCTCCGCCGACAAATAGGGCCGACTTCAACGGCTGTTCCTGCATCTCCGCCGAGCCGTTCTCTTCTCCAAGAAATCGCTTTTTTGCCGCTTCCATCGCCCGCACTTCTTTTTCGGAGTTCAGCGCGAGAAACGCCCCGGCTCCCATCGACAATGCGCCGGCCACTGCGGTGGTCGAGGCGGCGATCAAGACGGTGACGGCGTCGCCAAAGGCGCCGAAGAACCCGCTCACGGCTCCAAGAATTTCCACCAGCCCGTCATTGAGGCCCAGGAAGATATTGCGAATCTTTTCTGGATTGATTTTTCGCTCGGTCAGTTTCGTGACGAGCACATCTTCATGTTTGAACTCATCTTGCAGGATCCCCTTGAGGGCTTCGCCCAGTGGTTGATCCTGATAGGAATTCCAGAGGGCGAGATATTTTCTGACTCCGTAGACTTCGATGGCTTCCAAAACAAGATGGACCGCGGTGGGCCCGAACAGGCGGCAGAGCCATATATAGCACCACAGCTTCAGCCTGCGTCCCAGGTTGAGGCGTTCCAACTTCATGTCGAAGAATTTTTGCCAGAAGGCCAGGTGCCTGGTTTCGATCAGCACTAATTCATCCAATGTATTTCTGGCATCTGCCTCCGTCGAAATATCCCGCAGTGCTTTGTAGAGCGAAAGGTCGAAGAGCTCATCCAGGATGAGCAGCCGTGCGAGCCTGGGGTCGTCGCGGTGAGCGGTAGGGATCATGCCATTCCAACGGCTTGGATTCGTTGAAAGATCTGCTGATGGTCGGGCCGATTATAGCAGAGATCCATCTGGTTCTCCCCCTTAAACTCCAGCCGCCTGGCGTTGTTTAGGGCCGATGTCCTGAGAGCGATCGAGGGCCTGCTATACTTCGGAAGGACTCGTTCCTCCTCATTCCTCTCGGTCGTACATGGATAGATCATGAGCCGGACGTATGAAAGGTCACTGACGACATGACGCAGAAGCGTGAATTCTTCAGAGTTGCGATCGAACGGAATGGCCAGATCAGTCGAGGGTCCGAGGTTGTTCCATGCGAAGTGCTCGACCTGACGGAAAAGGGATTTCAGATCCGCACGGACCTCGCTAGTGTAATTGGAGACAGGCTTGAACTTGAGTTCCAGCTGACCAAGGGAGCTCCGGTCCACTGCACGGTCGAGATTACGTACGCGGCGGCGCCTCAATTCGGCGCCCGCATCACCGGCATTTCTCCCGCGCACCAACTTTGCCTCACTCAGTTCATCGAGCAATTGAACGTGCTTAACCTCACTGGGTTCTAATTCATGACGACACGTTCCGAGGAATCGAACGGTTCGTCAGGGGAGTCGCCGAGCCTTCAACCATTCTTCTATCTTCTCAGTGCCGTCCTTCTCCTCAGCACGGTACCGACCGTCACGAAGTTTGTCTTCACACATAGTACGGTGGATCCGCTGGGCATGGCCCTGATTAGAGTGATGATCGGCTTCGCCTTTTTACTCGCGATTACCCTCGCGCAAGACCGGAGAGGGCTGAGTGGGTTGACCGCGGGGGATCTGTTCAAATTGACGCTCTTGGGAGCGCTCGGGGTTGGGTCCTACGTGATTGCGGCCTGGGGCCTACGCCTCACCAGCGTCACCCATTACATTGTGATCTACAGTCTGCTCTCACCGATCACGGCGCTTTTCAGCGTGGTCCTGCAAAAGAGCCAGAGCAGCCCGCTCAAGATTGCCGGTATTGTGACGTCTCTGGTTGGTGGCGGGATTGCGATGTCTGAGAAATTGTCAAACTTTCAAACCAATTTTGGATTTGGCGATTTCTTGATTCTTATCTTCACGATCATGATGGCCGCGCACCTGGTGGGGAGTGCCGACATCGTGAAACGCTTCGGGGCGATGACCGCCAATACGGTCATGTTCGGCAGCAGTGCGTTGCTGCTGGCGGTCGCGGCGTTGGTTTGGGGGCATCTGCCGACCGACGATCTGTCGATGCCGATCGCTTCCTCCGTGCTGTATATCGGAGTGGCTACGGCCTCCGTCTTCCTCTTGCGCTATCGCGCGCTCCAAACCATTTCCCCTGCGACAGTTGCGGTGTACCAGAACCTGACCCCTGTCTGTGCGATTCTGTTTGCCTGCTTCTTTTTGGGCGAACCGTTCCAGCTTCATGCGGTGGTGGGTGGTGCGATCATTCTCTTCGGCGCCGAATTGGTTCGCCAGGCCAGTCAACCTCAATTGGGCACCAGCTATCTCTGGGCGAAGCGTCGCTTCGGCAGCTTGGCTGGTTACCGCATGTCCGCTTAATCAGGTTCGCCTCTACGCCTCCAGACACGCGTCTTCCCATCCTTGCGGCCGGCAGCGATCACAGCGCCTTGGTTGGACGCTCCAGATGATGCCGTTGCTCGGCAGAACGAAGTCGAATCTTGAAAATCACCCGGCGGCTTTTCTCGCGATTGACGATTGCCGTCGCATCATAGATCAGATCTTGTCTGCCGCGTCCGGTCGCCGACGTGATTTCTTGAAAACATTGATAGGCTGATGGCTCTTTGGTCTGAATGATCTCCATCCCCTTCACCATGACAGCCAGCGAGCGCTCCTGACTCAACTTGAGATTCAAGGCATCGCTGCCGTGATCATCGGTATGGCCTTCGATGGCAAGCGAGTCGATCTTGTCGCGCAGCGGCCCGCACAAGGCTCCGACATAGAAGGGGAGGGCCTCTGCGAGAAACTCATCCGCAGTCGGGGACAACGCGCTTTTTCCAAACTCAAACGTCAGCTTGTTTTCCGGGACGACAATCAGGAGCGCGAGCGGGTCGCGGGGGTCCGCATCGAGCGAGAGCCCCAAGCGCTGGATATGGTCTTGTAGCGCCGTCTGCACGTCCTCTCTATTGCCTTGGAGTTCAGACTGCGCGGCGGAGGAGGTCTTGGTCATCTGTGCCGCGAAGAGCAGGATGAACACGACTGCGAGCGAGGTCATGAGATCGGTGATGCCGATGGTGGTGTGAGAGGCGCCGGCTCCCTGTGCGGTTGTGCGCATCATTCGGCAGGCCCTTGCGTGGACACCAGCGTTCGTTTCGGCCAGAACCGGCTGCCTTCGGAGCGTCCGCTGCCGGACGCGGTTCGCTGCTCGGCAAGCTGGTCTGTCAGGCGGCTCATGAGATCGTCAAGGGTTATGGTTGCCTGCGCCTGCTGGTTGTGCATCGTCTTGAGAAGCGTCGTGAGCTCATGAATCGAGTCGTTCAGGGTGCTCATGGGCGCCGTGAATTCTTCACGGATTACGCGTGGGAGTTCGGTCGTCATGCGGCGTCCGGTTGCCTGCTCCTCTTGTTTCAATTTCGTAAAGGATCGAACTGCCGATGTCAGCTCGGCAAGAGGAGCCGTCAGGCTGTCTGTGGCCATCCCTCCGATACGTTCCCTCGGTTCTCCTCCGGCAGTCTGCAGGCCTTTCCCCTGCGCCTGATGCGTCGGGGTGAGTTGTTCAAGCATCTGCTCCATGGTTTTTCGGGGAAAGAGTTTGTCGATGAGGCTGAGGAACGAATGATGTGCGTTCATCAGCCGGAAGACCATCGGTTTTTCGATGAGCGTGAAGAGATTGGCGGCGATGAGTCCGACGATGGACGTGAGGAATTTTCCAGCCAATCCGTTGATGAGCCCTTGAATGCCGACAATCTCTTGCCCCTCCGCGTGAAGTTTGCTGAGACCGATAAATAAGGCGAGGAACGTCAGCAGCAAGCCGATTCCCGTCACCAGGGAAGGCAGTTGGCTGTAGAAGGCCAGATTGACGCGATGGCTCAGTAGCGTGTCCTGCGTGAAGATATCTTCCGCGCGGCGGGTGCTGAAAATGCGCGGTTCCACGAACCAGGGGACATGCTCCAGGATCAGCGTTTTTCGGAATTGCGCCCAGGGCTGCCGAAACATGGGCTCTTGCTGCATGGCCGTTTCGAGGGTGCTCAGGTCATCGCAGTCAATCCGTTTGGGCGCCGATGTGGGTTGTCCGGCTGGGGCCGTGAGTCCCACCAGCGCACGACTCGTGAAGCGCTCACGATCCACGTCTCCACGCTCATTTGCCAGGGTTGTCAGCATCGGCCGTACTCGATCAAACGGCCGCTGTGCGCCGGATACTTCCCTGTGTAGCCGCAGGACCTGCCAAAGGAAGAAGAGCACGATCCCGAACGACCCAAGCCAGCTCAACATCGGGCTTTGGGGCCCTCCGAAGAAGGAGGCATCACGACACAAAAACTCCCACAGACTAGTCATGCTGATTATTGCATCCTTAGTTCGTGCACGATGGAATCCTGTACGATTGAATCTCAGGCAAAGGCTTCTCAATTTCCGTGCCGCGCACCAGAGAGGAAGAATCTCTCGAATTTCCCTCAATTTGTTTGCTGCGTGGAATCTGAATATCGGTTGCCGGGCAAAGAATGCCGGTGATGCCGGCACATTTCGCCTCTAGGAGCCAGAATGACCCGGCTGGTTATTTGTCATAATATGGAGAACGGGGGGACCTTGACAAAATACCTGTATTGACGTACTCCCACTCTCTAGTCAGTAACTTACGATCCGCAATGCTCCGGACCTGAGCGGGGAAGGATCTCATCCGCGAGGGGAAAACTGCGTCCGGCTCGCTCATCGTGTCTTTTCCTCTTTTCGGGACAGACGCCTCTCATTTTTTGCGGGGCTGCCGGGCTATGGCAGGGCATGTTCTTATGTCCATGACACAGATACCGATGAACCAGCGTCGATCGATCTCCCTCGCCATTGCCCTTGGAGCGGCGGCGGCCTATGAGCTGGCATTCGCGCCTCTGTACCAGATAGCGGGCGACGTCGTGGCCGCATTCACCGTGATACCGGTGGCCGTGGTCGGATGGCTGTTGGGGGCTCGTGCTGGCCTTATTGCCGGACTGCTCGGGAGTTCGCTGAATATCCTGAACTTCACTCTGGTGGGGCAGATCGGGTGGGAGGTTGTGATTGGACGGTGGCCGGCCGTTCTTGTGAGCCTCGCGGTTGGGGGGATGGCTGGCTGGGCAGGTAAACGTGCCGCCCGTGCCACACGAGAGTTTCGTGAGGCGAATCAAGAGCGGGACAAGTTTTTCGACCTCTCCATGGACCTTCTTTGCATCGCGGGAACCAACGGCTATTTCAAACGGCTCAATCCAGCATGGGAACGAGCGCTGGGGTTCAGTCGAGAAGAATTGTGTTCTAAACCCTTTATCGAGTTCATTCATCCCGATGACCGTTCTCGCACGCAAGAGGTCATGGAGAAGCTGTCGCGCGGGGAGCCGGCCATCAACTTCGAAAATCGATATCGGTGCCATGACGGATCCTATCGATGGCTGACCTGGAATACTCCGGCTCCGGAACAGGAGCCGCCGATGTTTTATGCGGCAGCACGCGACATTACAGAGCGCAAACTGGTAGAGGAGGCTCTGCGCGAGAGCGAGGAGCGTTACCGGCTCCTCACTGACGCCACGTTCGATGGCATCGCCATCCACGATCAAGGGATCATGATCGAAGCCAGTTCAGGTTTGGAACGGATGTTCGGGTATGGTCCGGGAGAACTCATTGGGAAGCATGTGCTGGACCTTGTAGCCGACGAATCCCGCGAGATGGTCATCGCCAATATGAAGCAGGGAGGGCAAGGTCCGTACGAATCCGTGGGACGGCGTAAAGACGGCTCGATATTCTATGGAGAAGTCGTCGTCAAACCCTACCGGTATAAGGGGCGGGATCTCCGCCTCGTGGCGGGCCGCGACATTACAGAGCGCAAGCAGATGGAACAGGCGCTGCGGCAGGCGAACGATGAGTTGGAAGAGCGGGTGGCTCAGCGAACGAAAGAACTCCTGGCGGCGAATGACGCCCTTTGCCACGCTCGGGCATGGCAGCGCGACTTGATCGAAGCGATTCCGGGGATTGTGTGGGAGTGCAATGCGCGAACCTGGCGGTTTTCGTTCGTCAACCACCAGGCCGAACTGGTGCTCGGCTATCCCGTGCAGCGCTGGCTCGATGAGCCGGGCTTTTGGCAAACTCACATACACCGGGACGATCGAGACTGGGTCATCGGGTATTGCCTCGCATCTTTACGGGACACACGCAAATACTCGTTCGAATACCGGATGATTGCAGCCGATGGACGAACCGTGTGGCTCCAGGACATTGTGACGGTAGAGAACGCCGAGCAGGGCCCGGCAATTCTGCGGGGCATCATGTTGGACATCACCGAGCGTAAGCGGGCGGAGGAGGCATTGCGGGAAAGCGAAGCGCGCTTCCGGAGTCTGTTCGAGGAGGTGCCGATCGCGTATCAATCGCTGGACATCGAGGGGCGGTACCTCGATGCCAACAAGGGGCTGTGCACATTGCTCGGATACTCCTCTGCTGAGCTTCTGGGTAAGCCGTTCGATGACTTTTGGCCCACTGACGCGCGGCAGTTCTTTCCTGATGAACTCAGTCGCTTCATGCGGAACGGCGGCGAGACGAAGCATATCAGGCTCAGGAGAAAGGACGGGAAGGAAATCGCCGTCATCCTGAACGGCCGTGTCCAGCGCGACCTGAAGGGGAACTTTGTGAGGGCGCACTGTATCCTGACCGATATCACAGATCAAAAATTGATCGAGGAGAACTTGCGCCGCTCGAAGATCTTCATCGACTCCGTGCTTGAAAATCTCCCCAGCATGATTTTCGTGAAGGATGCGAAGGACCTTCGTTTTTTTCGCTTCAATAAGGCGGGGGAGGAGTTGTTGGGGTACCGACGGGATGAACTCTTGGGCAAGAACGACTACGACATCTTTCCGAAAGAGGAAGCCGACTTTTTCATAACCAAGGATCGGGAAGTCCTGCGAAGCGGCTGTCTGTTGGATATTGCTGAAGAGCCCATTCAGACCAGAGGAAACGGACTGCGGTTTCTCCACACGAAGAAGATTCCAATATGCGGCACCGATGGCGCGCCGCAATATCTATTGGGCATCTCGGAGGATATCACCGATCGCAAGCAGGCGGAGGAAGCTCTTCAGCAGAACGAAGCTCGACTAAATGTCGCCCAGCGCATCGCGCATATTGGAAGCTGGGATCTGGACTTGGTCGAGAATGTACTCACGTGGTCCGATGAAAATTATCGTATCTTCGAGATCGACCCCGTGCATTTTAGAGCTTCCTATGCGGCTTTCCTTGAGCTGGTGCACCCTGCTGACCGCCAATTTGTCAACGAGTCGTATACTGAATCGGTCGCCAACAGGACTTGTTATAATATCGAGCACCGGCTGCTTATGTCCGACGGGCGGGTTAAGTTCATTCACGAGCAATGCGAGACGTTTTACGCGCCGGATGGCCGCCCAACTCGCTCGATCGGTACGACTCAAGACATCACCGATCGCAAACAGGCGGAGGAGGCCTTGCGAAAGAGCGAAGAGCAGCTTCGCAAGGTGCTCGAAGAGCGGGAGCAGCTTTCCCAGGACCTCCACGATAATATCATTCAATCCATCTATGCGATTGGCATGAGTCTTGAGGAATGTCGCTATCTCTTTCAGGAAGACTATCAGGCAGCTGACAAGAAGCTGGAGCATGCGGTCGCCAGCTTAAACAGGGTCATTTCAGATGTGCGAATCTATATCGTGTGGGATAAACATGACGAGATCAATGGACAACAGTTCTGTGCAAAGCTGGCTGAGCTGGCGGTAACCATGGAGAGTATGCAGGGGATTCATTTTTCGCTCGATCTTGCTGTGGGCGCCGCGCAGCGGTTGGCTCCCCTGGGAACGTTTCATATCCTTCACATTGTGCAAGAGGCGATGAGCAACAGCCTTCGCCACTCAAAGAGCCGAAGCGGTCACGTCTCCCTGCAGATAAAAAATGGGCGCATCTGCCTTGAGATCACCGACGAGGGTGTCGGGTTCGATCTTGAGGGCGCTGTCGGATTGGGGCACGGGTTACAGAATATGGCTGCGCGAGCGCACAAGCTTGGCGCGAATTTTCAGATCATCTCACAGCCTGGGTCGGGAGCCAGGATTCTCGTTGAACTCCCGTTGGAGGATCAGCATGCTCGCGCAAGCAGTTAAGCCGGTTCGTTTGCTCCTCGTGGACGACCACGAGGTGGTCCGTATGGGCCTGGACACGTTGTTCCGCAGAGCCGGGACGATTCAAGTTGTGGGCGAAGCTGACTCCGTCGCCTCCGCCGTGACCGAGGCGATCCGGCTTCGCCCCGACATTGTCCTGCTGGACCTCCGCCTGCCTGATGGCAGCGGCATTGAAGCCTGCCGGGAGATTTTGGGGGCCTGCCCCGATACTCATGTCGTCTTTCTCACGTCGTTTGCGGATGAGGATGCGGTGCTGTCGACCACGTTTGCCGGTGCGAAGGGGTATCTCTTGAAAACGATCGGGGGGAAGGCCTTGGTTCAGGCCATTCACGCCATAGCCGGAGGGCAGTCCATTCTCGATCCCGCCGTGACGGAGTCTGTCCTCGCTCGGATGCGATCCCTCTCGACGATGGACGCCAACGGTTACAGTATCACGTTGTCTCCCCAGGAGCGGCGGATCTTGCCCTTGGTCGCCGACGGGAAGACCAACAAGGAAATTGCCGCTGTCCTCGGCTTGAGCGATAAGACGATCAAAAGCTATCTGTCCAATATCTTCGAGAAGCTTCAAGTCACTAGCCGCACGCAAGTCGCCGCCATGTTTATCAAGCAGCACCCCAACTAGCTCCATTCGGCGGTAGCTGAGTACCGCCGAAAAATCTTCGCGCCCACCGTCTCCAGCCGATACCGCGCTCCCTATTTTTCGTCCATAGTGCCGGGACGTGGGGGTCTGATCTATGGCAGTGGCAGCAAAAGCCATCTGTGGCGAAATCAACCAGCGAGCCGCCATCGGCTGATGGCGACGATTCTTGTGATTGCCGAAGGAGGGATACTGCTTGAGCAGCTCGATGCCGCGTTACGGCAGTTGGGGCATACGGTCACCCTCGCGACCGAGTGGCAGGCCGGGTGGATGTTGTTCGAGTCAACGCATCCAAACATCACTATTCTGAGCCTCGACTTTGCAGATGGTGCTGGAATTGAGCTGCTCTGGAAGCTGCGGGCCGCAGATCCCGAAGCGGTTGTCATCGGGTTAACAGGGGATGAAACTGGTGGGCAGTATCGTGGAGCCCGTGAGCTGGGCGCCAGCGTGGTACTGCAGAAGCCGTTCATGCCGGCGGATCTGGACCAAGCCCTTCGCCAGGCGGCACCATCGGCTGACTCTGCTGGTCCAAGTGGCGGCCCACTGGCCTCTGTCCTTGTCGTCGATGATGAGGTGCCGATCCTGCAACTCCTTCGTAAGACGCTCGAAGGGGCTGGCTATCAGGTCTGGGAGGCATTGACCGGGCATGAAGGCCTGCGACAGGTCTGTGCACAGTCGATTGATGTGGTGATCACCGATATCTTGATGTCAGATATGGATGGCCTGGAGATGATCGGGGAGCTGCATCGGAACTTTCCAACAATCCGAATCATCGCGATCTCCGGCGGAAGCAAATATTTGGATTACTGTTCCGTAGCCAAGATGCTGGGGGCTCACGAAACACTGAACAAGCCGTTTGAGCTGCAAGAGCTTCTGGATGCAGTTGCTCGCCAGGTCGGTGAAATATCATATACGGATATGAAGACGACCGACCCTTCCTCGTAGACGCTCACACCACAGGACGAATCTTCTCCAGGGGCATCAAGAAATGGGGCGTGCCGAGCGCACGACTGGGTGAGGACGGGCGTGGGATTCAACAACCCTATGGGGGATAGCTCGGACCAAAACGGATCCGTAGAACGATCGCTTACCGCAATGAGATGACCAGGACCGTGAGCCACACGAGGGCGAAGATGAATGGCGAGAACAGCAAGTACCACTTCGATGGAACCGCCCCAAATGCTCTTGAAAGAGGCGAGACACGTTCCCGATAGGGCTTGGTTTGGAGGATCGAAAATCTGGAGTCGTTCGGGTACCGTGTTTGAAGTTCTTGCAGCTTATGTTGCCAAATGTCTTGAAATAAGACCGTCCTCCCGATCGAGAACATCCAGATCAGGCAGAAGACCGCCGCAGCCAAGTAGACATACCACTTTGACCCGCTCACGCCCCCGCTGATGTTGACCGCAGAGGCCAACAGGCCGTTGACCGCCAGCAGCATTTGCAGCTTGGTCGTCTTGATCGGATTTTCCTTCGACCATAAATCGAGGAGCACCTTGTAGTTCAGGTAATCCTGCTCGACTTGGCTCCCCTGATCACTCATCGTGCAATCTCCAAGATCGACCGGCGTAGAACTTGCGCAACGATAAGCAAATAGGACCATTCAGTCAATAGCGTATCCGCACGGGATGACAGATGGCTGATAGCCGATGGCGTATGGTTCGGAACGATGGAGGTGGAGAGCAGGGAAGAGGCAGTCCATTGTTATCGATAGGTCGTCAGGATTCAGCGTAAGTGAGGCGTCTGATACCATTTCAGCTCCTCTAACATTCTCCCTGCGGCGTGACTTTAGATTTGCTCGGTGCTACCATTCTTTCGTGCTTCGGCGGGGTAATCATCCGGAGTGAATCGTATGACAGTGGAAGAAAAGCTACACGTTTCCAAAGAAACGATTGCGGAGTTCTGTCGGAAGTGGAAGATCGCTGAGTTTGCGCTCTTTGGCTCCGTCTTGCGCGATGACTTCCGACCGGACAGCGATGTGGATGTGCTGGTGGATTTTGATGCTCAGGCGACTCCCTCGCTGTTTGATTTTGTTGAAATCGAGGAGGAGCTGAGCCGACTGGTTGGACGGTCGATTGATCTTGTCGGAAAATCAGGGTTGAGAAACCCTTTCCGACGCCATGAGATCCTTCGTACGCGGCAGGTGATCTTTGCTGCCTGAGGCGCGTGATGCCGCCCATTTATGGGACATGATAGAAGCGGCACGCCGTATCCAGAAATATACAGAGGGACTGACGCTCGATCGGTATCTCAAGGACGATATGGTGCAGTCGGCTGTAGAGAGACGCCTTGAAATTCTCGGTGAAGCGGCCCGTCGTGTCTCGGATCCGTTCAAGCAGTCCCACCAGGAAATCCCTTGGCAGAAGATCATCGCACAACGGAATGTCTTGGCTCATGAGTATGGTGACATCGTTCCCATGCTTGTCTGGAAAACGGTCATCACCCATATCCCAATCCTGATTGCCCAACTAGAGCCGCTCATTCCTCCGGTCCCTCCAGTCACTCCCTGAATCGTGTTGATGAAGAGTTGAACGATTCGCTGATACGCCAGAGCGCTCGCTTCAGTGCCTCCGCGCAACCCTCACGGCTCGGCCAGGCGGAATGCCTTCGGAAATTCCCTCGCAGACCCGGTCAGTTTCTGCTTTCTGATCCTCGGCGTGGTCCCACGCCTCCGGTGACCTCCGCTCCCGCCAGGCCCCACCACCAGCGACAACAGGAAACTCAGAATGCCACGGTTTTCATCGAGCGTATGGCTGATAGCCGATGGCGTATGGTTCGGAAGATGGAGGTAGGGAGCAGGGAAGAGGTCGCCCGTTGTTATCGATAGGTCGTCAGGATTCAGCGGAAGTAAGGTGTCTGACACCAGTTTTTCCCTTGATGTCATGTCTGTTTTCCGAAGCTAGCCGCATGTGCTACGGTCATAGCAGTTAAGAAAGGCCTATCAGGAGGTTAATCCAATGAATGACTCAGTCGAGTGCCCAATCTGTCGGATGCGATGTAATGACGCGCGGCATCTTGGCGCTAAAGATGTTACAGAGTACGACTGTCCTCGATGTGGAAACTATTCGATCACTCACCAGGCCGTACTTAATATCGAGAATTCAGAAATGAGCAAGCAGGATAGAGCTAAGGTGGCTGCATATCTGAGAGAAAGGACTTTGCGGGGCGACTTACGCATTAGAATATTAAGTCAGCAGTTCCCCGACATGGAATTCGACACACCTGTAGCTACGATAAGTGAGATCATTAAAGATCATTTCCCTCGTACCGTCAGCGAGAGGCTTGATCGTGCTTTGAAAAACATTCACAGACTTTCTGAGCATTTAGGGGACGGAATTGATTTAGATCTGGAAATTGATGGTCCGGTGTTGTTTGCAGAGCATAAGGATTCTTTCGATTTCATTGCGGACACATTGCAAGAGGCTGGATGGGTGAAGCTCAATCCCGTATTTGGCACACACGGAATTGTGCTGACCGCCCGTGGGCTCGAACGAATTGCAGAGTTGGAGCGGAATATCGTCGGCAAAGAATCCAAGCAAGCATTTGTGGCGATGTGGTTTGATAGTAGCCTTGCTAAGGTCTGGGAGGACGGGTTTGAAAAATCCTGTGATGCTGCTGGCGGGTACAAGGCATTGCGCATGGATTTGACGGAACACAACCAAAAGATTTGCGATGCCATAATCGCAGAAATAAGAAAAAGCCGCTTTGTCGTAGCAGATTTCACTGGCCATCGGGGAGGAGTCTATTTCGAGGCGGGATATGCTCTGGGGTTAGGTATCCCTGTTATCTGGACGTGTCGAGAAGACGAGTTGGAGAAGACCCATTTTGATACGCGGCAGTACAACCACGTTGTTTGGAAGGATGAAAAAGATTTATTTGTGAAGCTCAAACGACGAATCGAAGCAACTATTTCAGCTTAGGTTGTTCCTTCACCGAAAATTCTGTCGTTGGCGGTCTTTACTGTTCACTCTCTATCACGGCGGAGCGGGTGCAGGTGCTCCCTACTGTGCGCATTGACCGAGCACATTCTGATCGTGCGCGGTCAGCGAGCAAGGGGAGCATCTGCCCCGCTCCCTTGACTCCAAACAAAAAGGCCACCGTTTCCGGTGGCCTTTTCATTACTTCCTCTTCCTGATCTGGTAGGAGTGGTACGCGGGTGGTTCCTATTGCGCGCATCGAACGAGCACAGTTTTATCGTGCGCGTTCTGCGAGCACGGGAACCACCCCGCGCTGCTCCGTTCCTATGTTCCCATCTCCCAACTTGCCAGATACTTCACTTGCTCCTTCGTCAGCGTATCAATCTTCATCCCCATGCCGGCGAGCTTGAGCCGGGCGATTTCCTTGTCGATCACCGGAGGAACCGGGTAGACCTTCTTCTCCAGCTTCTTGTAATTCTTCACCAAGTACTCGGCCCCGAGCGCCTGGTTGGCGAAGCTCATGTCCATGACGCTGGAAGGATGGCCCTCGGCCGTCGCCAGGTTCACGAGCCGTCCCTCGCCGAGGAGGCTGACCCGATGGCCGGTCTTCAGCGTGAACTGCTCGACGCCAGGTCTGATGAGGCGCTTTCTCTTGCTCAAGCTTTCCAAGGCCGGAATGTCCAGCTCGACGTTGAAGTGGCCTGAGTTGCAGACGATGGCCCCTTCCTTCATCGCGGCGAAGTGCTCGCGCCGAATGACTTTCAGGTTGCCGGTGACGGTGACGAAGAAGTCGCCGATCAGCGCGGCCTGTTCCATCGGCATGACGCGGAACCCGTCCATGACCGCTTCAATCGCCTTGACCGGATCGATCTCGGTGACCACGACGTCGGCGCCCATGCCCTTCGCGCGCATCGCGATGCCGCGTCCGCACCAGCCGTAGCCGGCGACGACGAAGGTGGTGCCGCAGATCAAGCGGTTCGTGGCGCGGATGATCCCGTCGATGGTGCTCTGGCCGGTCCCGTAGCGGTTGTCGAAGAGGTGTTTGGTGTCGGCGTCGTTGACGGAGATCACGGGGAACTTCAGCACTTTCTTCTCGGCCATGCTGCGGAGCCGGATGACGCCGGTAGTGGTCTCTTCCGTGCCGCCGATCACGTACTTGAGCAAGTCCTTCCGCTTGGAATGGATGAGCGAAACGACATCGGCTCCGTCGTCCATCGTGATTTGTGGCTTGTGGGCGATGGCCGATAGAATGTGCTTGTAATAGGTCTTGTTGTCTTCGCCCTTAATGGCAAAGGTTGGAATACCGTCATGCTTGACGAGCGATGCCGCGATTTCGTCTTGGGTGCTCAGCGGATTGGAGGCGCAGAGACGGACATCGGCTCCGCCGGCCTGGAGCGTCTTCATGAGATTGGCGGTTTCGGTCGTCACATGGAGACATGCGGTCATGCGCAGGCCCTTGAAGGGTTTTTCCTTCAGGAAGCGCTTCTTGATCAGCCGCAGCACCGGCATGGTGGCTTCGGCCCATTCAATCTTGAGTTTGCCCTGGTCCGCTAACTTCATATCCTTCACATCGTATTCCACGAAAACCTCCTGCGTGATGAGTGATGCGTAATGGGTGATGGGTGGTCGGGGGAAAGGGGGCGGGTTGCAGAACCCGCCCCTTTTCATATATCGGTCGGTAACGAGTCGAACTATAGGCCAGCGTCTTTGCGCAAGAGTTTGGCCTTGTCGGTCTTTTCCCAGGTGAACCCCGGCTCGTTCCGGCCGAAGTGCCCATAGGCGGCGGTCTTTCGGAAGATCGGACGGCGGAGCTTGAGATGGTTGATGATGCCAAGTGGGGTCATGGGGAAATGTTTCCTCACGAGCTTGTCCAGGTTCTCGGCTGCCACCCGTTCCGTGCCCATCGGGTCGACCAACACCGAGACTGGCTCTGCCACGCCAATGGCGTAGGCGAGCTGTACTTCGCATTTTCTGGCCAGCCCGGCGGCAACGATGTTTTTCGCGATGTAGCGGGCCATGTACGAGGCCGACCGGTCCACTTTTGTCGGGTCCTTGCCGGAGAAGCAGCCGCCGCCATGGCTGCCGTGACCGCCGTAGGTGTCGACGATGATCTTGCGGCCCGTTAGCCCTGTATCGCCCATCGGGCCGCCAACGACGAAGCGGCCGGTGGGATTGATGTGGTGGATCACGCTCGCCTGGTCATAGAGCCCTTTCGGCATGACGGGCTTGATGACTTTTTCCATAATGTCGCGCGTGATCTGCTTGTTCGTCACGTCGGGGCTGTGTTGGGTGGACACGACGATGGTGTCGATCCGCACCGGTTTGCCGTTCTTGTATTCCACGGTCACTTGAGATTTGCCGTCGGGGCGGACCCAGGGCAGGATGTTCTTCTTTCGGACTTCGGCCAGCCGCTTCGTGAGGCGATGGGCGAGGACGATCGGCATCGGCATAAGCTCAGAGGTTTCGTCGCTGGCAAAGCCGAACATGAGGCCCTGGTCGCCGGCGCCGCCTGAATCGACACCCATGGAGATATCGTTCGACTGATGGTGAATGGCGGTGAGGACGGAACAGGTATGGTAGTCGAACCCCCAGGAAGCATCGGTGTAGCCGACATCCTTGATGACCTCGCGAATGATATCGGGAATCTCGACATAGGCTTTGGTGGAGATTTCACCCGCCACGAAAGCAATGCCGGTGGTCAGCATCGTCTCGCAGGCGACTCGGGCAAACTTATCTTTTGCGATAATCGCATCCAGGATTCCGTCGGAGATCTGGTCGGCGATCTTGTCGGGGTGTCCTTCTGTCACAGACTCTGATGTGAACAGGTAGTTAGTTCTCATTGGCTCCTCAATGGTCGGTTGGCGATAGCCCACGTATTGCCATGGAATACTAGTATGAGCGCGCCTCCTTTGTCTATTTCTTTCATGCCCTGGAATGCCGGGAGCGGCATCGCACAGGCTTGCTTGACACCCCTTTTCTGGCACTTGTAAGATCACCGCGCTTTGCCATTCTCGCCTCTTTTCTCTGCGATGCCATTAGGGCGCGTCTGGGATTGGCCTTCTCTCCCCGGGCCACGATCGTTCTTCCGTGCAAGGCCGCGTATCCAACGAGCGGTGACAGGCTGTGCCTCGTGATGAGAAAGGGATTGTCAATACGATGAATGGTCAGTCGGACGCGATTCCCGAACGACAGAGTCCCCGATCCCCCGCTCCAAGGTTGGGATGGGAGGAGTTCTCTCGCGAGCTCGTCGAGTTCTTCGCCTCGATCAAGCTGGCGATGTTCCTCTTTCTGTTCATCGCCATCACCGCCACGATCGGGACGGTCATTCAACAGAACGAACGGCCGGAATCCTATATTCAAGAGTACGGAGAGAATACCTATCGGTGGTTTCTCCGGCTGGGCTTTATCGATGTCTACCACACCTGGTGGTTTACCAGTCTCCTCGGGCTCCTCTGCGTCAACTCGCTCACCTGTTTCTATAAGCGGTTTCCCGGTGTCTGGCGGTCGATGAAACAAGACCGGGTCAGCGTGTCGCTGGATTTTGTGAAGGGGATGAAGCAGCAGGCCGAGGTCTCGATCGCAAGCAACAAGGAAGTCGTGTCCCAGCAGTTGGCGCAACATTTTATCGAAAAGGGCTATAAGGTCCTGGCGAAGAATGACCCAGGTGAGGTGACGATCTATGCGACCAAGGGAGTCCTGGGACGCGTCGGCGCACATATGGCGCATTTGAGTGCGACCGTGATTATCGTTGGCGGCTTGATCGGCACCTATTATGGGTTCCAGGAATTCGGGGTCTGTCTCGAAGGGCAGACCTACCATATCCCACGGGGCAACTTCGACATCAAGGTCGATAAGTTCTGGATCGACTATCACGAGAACGGGTCTGTGAAGTCCTACAACAGTACCCTGACTGTTATTGACGGGGGCAAGTCGGCTGTCACCAAGACCATCTCAGTCAACGATCCCCTGGTCTACAAAGGTATTTGGTTCTATCAGTCCAGTTACGGGGATTCCTGGGATCAGGTCGAGGTGGCGCGGGTCAACATCAAGGATAAAGCGACGGACAAGGTCCTCAAGACCGTCGATCTGGAGTGGCATAAGGAGCAGACGGTTGCCGATCTCGATCTGAAACTATCGATCACCGATTTCGTGGCAGACTTTGCCTTCAACTCGACGGAGAAGAAGGTATTTTCCAAGACTGTGGAACATGCGAACCCTGCGATCAGATTGGCGGTGAATGAGCGGAACTCGGTCCAGTCGACGCCCTGGGTGTTCTATCAGTTTCCGGACCTCTTCGATATTAAAGAGTCGAAATACCAGTTCGAATTGGTGGCGTACAAGCCGAAGAAGTTTACCGGTCTTCAGATCGCCAAGAATCCCGGGATCAATATCGTCTGGACCGGCTCGACCATGATCGTGGTGGGGATTACCCTTTCGTCCTTTATCTTCCACCGCCGGATCTGGATGAAGATCGTTCCGGCCCCGGAGGGGGTGACGGTCTATGTCGGCGGCACGACGCATAAGAGCCAGATCGACTTTCAGCGGGAGTTTCGAAAGTTGACGGACAAGCTCCGCACCTTCTCGGCCTCTCCGGTATGAGCCGTGACACGATGAGGGTTTGGTTGAGTAGTCAAACTGCCGCTGTATTGAGTATGATGACGATTGGTATGTTGGCCTGAATCGATCGCGGAGGACACGATGGTCCGATCCCTGTTTCTGTTCGACATGACGTTTTGGCTCTATCTCGCCGCTCTGACCCTCTATATCGCCTATCTCTTTGCGCGCCGTCCGGCGATGGCCTTAGCTCCTGCCGGCCATTCAACGGATAACTTCGATGAACGAGATGGAGCCTGGGCTACCCAATTGGGTCAGATCGCCACGTTGATTACGGTGTTTGGATGGATCGTGAATACCGGCGCCCTGTTCACGCGGGCCTTCGAGCGGATGCAGACGTCGGGGACCTTTGCGCCCTGGTCCAATCAGTTCGAGGCGATGGCCTATGTGTCCTGGGCGATTATTCTGGGTTATGTGCTGCTGGAGTTGCGCTACAAGATTAAAGCTATCGGCGCCTTCGTGGTGGGCATCGGGTTTATTGCGATGGGTGCGGCTTCGCTGTTGCCCTATCGATACCAGACGGCAGAACCGCTCGTGCCAGCGTTGAATAGCTATTGGATTTATATCCATGTGTCGATCACGCTGACCAGCTATGCGGCATTTGCGATGGCCGGTGGTTTGGGTGTGATGTACCTCTTCAAGGAACGGGCGGAACGACGGGGGAGCACCTCCCGCTTCTACGCCGCCTTTCCGGATCTCGAGACCATCGATGAGTTAGGCTACAAAGCCATTACGGTCGGCTTTCCCTTGCTGGCCTTCGGCATTATCCTTGGGGCGATGTGGGCCAACTATGCCTGGGGCGGTTATTGGAGTTGGGATCCGAAAGAGACCTGGTCGCTGATCGTCTGGCTGATCTACGGAGCCTACATTCATGCCAGAATGACGCGCGGGTGGGAGGGGCACCGCGCCGCCGTCTATGCGATCTTCGGCTTCTTGATGGTCGTGTTCTGTTTCTGGGGCGTGAACTTCCTGCTCTCAGGCCTCCATGCCTATGCATAAGCCCGAGCACAGCGGGAAAGGCGAGACAGGCGAGACGCGCAATCTTGGCGTTTCGCGCGAGTCCCGCTCGTCGCGCATGGGAATCGTCTTGGTCGGCGCCGCCATTCTCGCGGTGGTGTTCGGCATCGTCTGGATGCAGAGCGCGCAGTATGAGCTGCTGACGGTGGGGAAGCCGGCGCCTGACTTTGCCCTGACCGATCTGAACGACAAGCCCCAGCGGCTCTCGGATTTTCGAGGCAAGGTGGTGTTTCTGAATTTTTGGGCGACCTGGTGCAAACCCTGCCGTGAAGAAATGCCTTCGATGGAAGTGCTCCATAAGAATTTCGAGAAGGACGGCTTGGTGGTTCTGGCTGTCAGCATCGATCGCGTAACGACGACCAAAGACATCCCTCCGTTTATCAAGGGTATGAATCTGACCTTCCCTGTTTTGATCGATTCCTGGGGAAAGACCGACAAGCCGTATAAACGTATGGGCGTCCCGGAAACGTTTATCATCGACCAGCAGGGCGTCATTCGAGAGATTGTGATCGGGCCGCGGGATTGGACAAGACTCGATAGCTTGCAAGTGTTGACCAAGTTGCTCAACGTGACTCCCAAAGCCGCAGATGTTCAATCATTGGACGGTGGAGCGAGGAAGGGATGATGAGGCTGGTCATTGTTGGAATCGTGGCCGTGCTGATGGTCACGCTGGTCGGGATCGGTGGGGCTGCAGCGCCGGACATTCTTCCGGTTGCTGAGCGCAACGTCGTGAAACTGGGTGAGCCTGCCCCGAACTTCCGCCTTCGAGACTTGAACGGCCAGATGGTTTCATTGTCTGACTTGCGTGGCAAAGTGGTGTTGCTGAATTTTTGGGCGACCTGGTGTGGCCCTTGCCGGGTGGAGATGCCGGCGATGGAAGAGCTCTACCGGACATTTTCACGGAATGATTTTGAAATTCTCGCTGTGTCCACCGATGCGCAAGGCGCGTCGATCACCAGGCCGTTTCAGCAAGAGAACCACCTCACGTTTCCCATCCTCCACGATGCCGATTATCGTGTCGGATTGACCTATGGGGCCAGGAGTCTTCCTATGACTTTTATGGTGGACCGGCAAGGAATTGTCCGGCACCAAATTTTCGGCGCGCGCGACTGGGCAGCGGCTGAGGCACATCAGCTGGTGCAGATGTTGATGAAGTCGTAACAGGATGCTGAAACAGTCCGTCAGCATCGTTCTCGCATCGCTCAGAGGCTCAACGTACCACAAGGGTACGCCTCGCCTCTTCGCTCGCTGCGGCCTTGCTGAGCGGACCGTTTGAGCATCCTGCGTGGATTTCGCCTGTTGTTTCAAATAGGCAGATCAGTAAATTTTCGGCGCACTCACAGAGTATTTTCGTAGTCTGCTAGGAGCCTGTCAGACCTTGTCGCAATCGATCACGAATATTTCTCTTGTGGCGGCCTTTTCGGCCGGCTTGCTGTCGTTTGTGTCGCCCTGCGTGCTGCCACTGGTTCCCTCGTATATTTCCTACATTACCGGGCTCTCCATCGAACAACTCACCGATTCGACAGTGCGATCGAAGTTTAAGAAATCCATCGTTATCAACGCTCTGTTATTTATCGCCGGCTTTACCACCGTCTTCGTGTCTTTTGGCGCCTCTGCCAGCTTCATCGGACAGGCCTTGATTACCTATCAAGATCACATTCGGCGGATCGGCGGGATCCTGATCATCATCTTCGGTCTCTACTTATTGGGGATCTTGAATATCAGTTTTCTGAAGATGGAACATCGTTTCCAATTCAGAAGCCGGCCGGTCGGGTATGTGGGGTCGTTCTTGATTGGCATCGCGTTTGCCGCAGGCTGGACGCCCTGCGTCGGGCCGGTGCTCGGGACCATCTTGCTCTATGCCAGCACCACCGATTCGTTGTTGAACGGGGTGTTATTGCTGACGAGTTATTCGATGGGATTGGGATTGCCGTTATTTCTTACGGCCCTGGGAGTCGATCGATTCCTTGCCTACTTCAAGCAGGCGCGCCTGTATTTGTGGGGCGTTTCGACCGTGAGCGGGGTGTTGCTGATCATCGTGGGTATCATGATTTATGCCAATACCCTCACGATGATTACCGGATTTCTCGAACGACAGGGGATTGGGTGGTACCTCGGGCAGTGACCGAAGGCTGGACCTCAGCACGAGAACCGCTTCTCCCCATGTCCACATTACCCAACGTCAAAGTCTACGATGCCCTGGTTGTCGGTATGGGGCCGGCTGGCGCTACCGCTGCGTATCAGTTGAGTCGAGCTGGGCTGTCTGTCCTCGGGCTCGATAAGGCGGCGCATCCACGATACAAGGTTTGCGGCGGCGGGTTGTCGGCCAGGATCGACGGCATCCTGGAAGACGATTACAAGTCGGTCGTCGAGCAGACGATCTACGGCATACAATTTTCTTACCGAGGCGCGGATCCCTTCTTCCTCGATTCCTCCAGCCCGATCGCCTACATGGTCATGCGCGATCGGTTTGACCATCTTCTTGTGGAGAAGGCGAGGCGGGCGGGCACCGAGGTGCACGAAGACGAGCTGGTGACGTCTTGTCGGCAGCTTCCAGACGGCATTGAAGTGACGACGGATCGCGGCCGGTATGTGGCGAAGGTTCTGATCGGGGCGGATGGGGCGAATAGCCTGGTGGCGCAGCAGTTATTCCCGGGCCGCCGGAGCCGCCGGCTGGCGGCCTTGGAGAGTGAAGTGCCGATCGGGACCGCACCGCAGTATCCCGGCACTGGGCGTGCGCTCATCGATATCGGCGCGACGCCCGCAGGGTATGCCTGGATATTCCCGAAGCAGGAACGGCTCTCCATCGGTGTGGGGGATCTTCGTGGAGGGCTCGCGAGTCCGAAGAAGGTGTTCGATCGGTTTGTAGAGCATGAGCAGGGATTGGCTCCGTGGAAGGTCCCGCATCCGACCGGCCATCCACTCCCGGTCTTCAGTGAGTATGGCGAGGCCGATCGGGAGTCAGCCGGACTAGTGCGAGGCCGCGCCTTGCTGGTGGGAGATGCGGGGCATCTGGTCGATCCCTTATTCGGCGAAGGCATTTATTACGCGGTGCGGTCGGGGCAGTTGGCTGCAGAATCGATTCTGAACCAGGTCAAGGATCCGCGATGTTCGCTGGCCGAGTATGAAGATGCCGTCAGGCGGGAGATTTACGAGGAGTTTCTGGTGGCGGCTCGTGTGGCGAGTATTGTTTATTCGTATCCGCGTTTCTGCCACCACCACCTGCCCCGCTATCGACACATCGTCATGCTCTATTACGACGTGCTCCGCGGGCGTGAAACATATCGAACGTTTTATGCCAAGGCGAAGAGCCTGATCAAATTATCCCTCAAGGACTTGCTCCTCGAAGCCGTTTCGTTCCGTTGAGTTCATCGGAGCCCACCGCATTCGCTGGTGGATCACGAACGAGAATCAAAAGAGTTGGAAGTCTGCTGATAGCGGAACGTGGACTGCTTCGGTGCTGCTCGGAATCAGCACCACGCGCCGAGGCGGCAGGATACAAACGATTGGCCTAACCCCAATGCTGAGGCAGAAGGCAGGCGGAAGGATCCGGTCGGGACAGAGGGGAGGAGTCCCGCCGCGAGGCTAAGCTGGTTTCCCGATGGAGCGGCGGTCGGTGAATTCGCAGATGACGCGGGCTCGGTCTGTTTCGCCAACAGTGGAGCAGACTTTCCGCTGCCAATTTTTGCGAGCAAGCTCTTGCCCTCGCCTGCATGCGCATTGCTCGGATATTTCTCTGCCAAGAGGGTCAGTTGTTCACTGGCCCAATCGTCCGCGCCCAAGTCATGGTAGCTGAGCGCCAAGAAGTACAAGGCGTCTGGTGCGACCGACTTGTCGGGGTAGAGCTTCATGATTTGTTCGAAGCGATGTGCGGCGGCCAGATAGGAGCCCCGCCGATAATAGAATTGCCCTACGAAGAGATGCATCTGCGCGAGGAGATCGTGGCATTCCTGGATCTTCTGGAGCGCTTGCCCGTCGTATCGGCTGCCTTGAAAGTCTTTACGCAGCCGCTCAAAGGAATCGATGGCTTTTTGAACGGGCTCCGGATCGCGATCGATGCCCTTAGCCCGTTTCATCTGGCTTTCTCCGATCCGGAAGGCGGCATAGGAGGCGAGGGTATGGGTGCGATGGAGATCGAGGAAGTGATTATATTCCACGATGGCTTCCGTGTATTCCTCTTTTTCGAAGAACGCTTCGCCTCGCTTCATGATGACGTTGGGGTCGTAATTTTTCTCGATCGTGTCGCCTAGGAAGATCTGCTCGTCGGTGCCGCTCAGGGCTTTCTTGGCCGTGTCTTGGGGCTTGGGTGTACTGGAGCAGGCCGTGGTGACGCAGAAGACGGCCATGCAGAGGCCAAGAGCCGTTGCTCGTCGTGGGGCATCTGTGAAGCTGGGGAATGCACGTATCATAACTGCCTCGAAATCTAGCAGGAGTGCGGTCTGAATGCAACGATTCGCGCATGCGAGTTGACCCCTGTGGTACCGAGACCTATAATCCCGCCATTCTTGCAGTGACCAGCACAGTACAGAGACCTATGATACGGACAAGGATTATTGGGACGGGCTCGTACCTCCCTGAACGGGTGGTGACGAATCGCGAGGTGGGGGCATCGTTGGGTATTGAACCTGACGCGGTCTTTCGCCTGACAGGGATTCAGGAACGTCGGTGGGCATCGGCATCCCAAGCCTCTTCCGATCTTGCCGTGGAAGCCGCCAGGCAGGCGCTTGAGGCCGCAGGACTCCCGGCTTCTGACGTAGGGGCGATCGTGCTGTCGACGACCTCTCCCGACTCGGTCTTTCCCTCGACGGCGTGCCATGTTCAGCGGATGCTGGGTTGTCCCGCGATTCCGGCATTCGATGTGGCGGCTTCCTGCTCAGGTTTTCTGTATGGACTCTCGATGGCCGATGCGATGATCCGGAGCGGGCAAATCAAGACCTGCTTGGTGGTCGCCGCCGAGGTGAAGTCTCGTTCCCTCGATCCTGCTGACGGCGATACGGTGCTGTTATTCGGCGATGGCGCCGGCGCGGTGGTCCTGAAGGGTGAACCCGATGCAGGCCCGCTCGGACGAGGGCTCTTGGGCATCCGCCTCCATGCGGACGGTGCGCAACATGGTTTGATTTCGATTCCCGCAGGCGGATCGCGCCTGCCGACGACATCGGAAACGGTCGAGGCGAAGCGTCATACGTTGCTGATGCAAGGGGCGCCGCTCTTTCGTTTGGCAGTCAAGCGACTGGAAGAGGCCATTCGCGAGGTCGTGAAAGAGTTCGATGTCGATGTTCACGATCTCGCGCAGCTGGTCTTGCACCAAGCCAACGGGCGAATTATCAGCCAGCTGACGAAGCGGCTGGGAGTTTCGCCGGAACGGGTTTGTTCCGTGATCGGGCGTTATGGTAATACCTCGTCGGCGTCAGTGCCGGTTGCGCTCGACTACGCAGTCCGCTCTGGGAAGATTGTGCCCCACGACCTTGTCCTACTGGGCAGTTTTGGCGGTGGTGTGACGTGGGCGGCCGGGTTAGTTCGCTGGTAAGGGCTGTCGATGTCCGGCGTGACGGCGCTATCTGTGCCGTGAGAAACGCCGATTGTATCTGAACTGAGGAGCGTCGCGATGTTATTTGGATTGATCCCTCGAGAAGAAGCGTTCTTTGAGCTGTTCAAGAAGGCCGCACATAATATGATCGAGGGGAGCCGTCTCTTGAAGGTCATGATGGAAGATTTCCGGTCTCCCATCGAACAAGCCCGGGGGATTAAAGACGTCGAACATGTTGGAGATAGCATTACGCACGATATTGCGTTTCGATTGAACAAAACCTTTATTACGCCGATCGATCGGGAGGATATCCATGACCTCGCGAGCGCGCTCGACGATATCCTGGATGTGACGGAGGCGATCGCCGACCGCTTCGTGTTATACAAGGTTACGAAGCCGACCCCGATGGCAATCAAGTTGGCGGATATTCTGTATCAGGCCTCTGTGGCCGTGGGGAGTGGCGTGGATCGCCTGGGGCTCGCGCATCCGGAGCTGAAGGAATGCAGCGTGCGGGTGAACAGCCTGGAAAACGAAGCGGACCGAGTGTCCCGCGACGCGATATCCGCACTCTTTGAAAAAGAAACCGATCCGATTGCCGTGATCAAGTGGAAAGAGATTTACGAGAACTTCGAAGCGGGAACCGACCGCTGCGAAGACGTCGCAAATATTCTTGAGCGGATCGCGCTCAAACATCACTAAAGGACGTGATGTGTGATCCGTGATGAGTGAAGGGCCTGACCTCGTCCTGCCATTTGTCCCGGGTTCACTCGTCACTCATCACTCATGACGCATCACGGTGCTGAATGCCTGAATTGACCGGAATGTTGCTTCTTGTCGTGTTGTTGGCGCTCCTGTTCGATTTTTCGAACGGGTGGCATGACAGTGCCAATGCCATTGCGACGGTCGTCTCGACGAGAGTGGTGAGTCCGCTCGTGGCGGTCATGGCAGCTGGCGTTCTCAATGTCGCCGGGGCCTTCATGTCCACAGCGGTCGCCAAGATGGTGGGGTCGGGGATTGTGAACCCGACCATGGTCACTCAAGAAATGGTGGCGGCGGCGTTGGCCGGTGCGATCTTGTGGAATCTCTTCACGCTGTTGCTGGGATTGCCGACGAGCTCGTCTCATGCCTTGATCGGCGGACTGGTCGGGGCTGCAGTGACCCATGGCGGATGGGATATGGTGAAGTGGTCCGGGCTTCGTCCGGTGATGGAAGCCATGGTGCTTGCGCCGTTCTTCGGTTTTGCCATTGGATTTATGCTGATGGTGCTCATCAGCTGGGTCTGTTTTCGTGTGACGCGAAGTGTGGCCACTCGACTATTCAAACGGCTGCAGCTCGTGTCCGCCTGTTTCATGGCATTCAGTCACGGGGCCAATGATGCGCAGAAGGCCATGGGCATCATTACCTTGGCCTTGCTCTCTGCCGGGCAGATTCCTTCCGGCGAGGTGCCTGGTTGGGTGATCGGCGCCTGTGCGGTGGCGATGGGATTGGGGACTGCGGTGGGCGGCTGGCAGATCGTCCGTACGTTGGGAATGGGAATCGTGAAGCTGGAGCCGGTGCATGGATTTGCGGCAGAGACCGGTGCCGCGGCGGTGTTGCTCGTGACCGCGCACATCGGCTTACCGGTGAGCACCACGCAGACCATCACGACGTCGGTCATGGGGGTCGGCGCGATCAAGCGGCTTTCGGCGGTGCGCTGGGGCGTCACGACAAGAATTCTCTACGCCTGGGTGTTCACGCTCCCTGGCGCCGCGCTTCTCGCATCGCTCATTTATCTTCTCATGGTCAGGCTTCACTAAGCCGGCTGATTGATGTGCTGGACTGGCAGCCTGACAACAAAACGGCTGCCGGTCGGGGCATTGGCTTCGACCCATACCCGCCCTCCCAACCCCTCGACGATATGTTTCACGATTGCCAGGCCAAGGCCCGTGCCTCCCATTTCGCGCGAGCGCGCTTTATCCACTCGGTAGAATCGTTCGAAGACGCGGGGGCGATCCTGTTCAGGAATGCCGAGTCCTGTATCGGTCACGCTCAGCTCCAGGGCTGTGACAATCGTGGGCCGTTCGAGATCGTCAGCAACCGGGTGAGCCGCCACGGTAATGGTCCCGTTCCCGGGGGTATATTTGACCGCGTTATCGAGCAAGTTCGACAGGACTTGCATCAGCCGGTCTTCATCGCCGAGCACAGCTGGCAGATCCCGGGCGACGAAGGAGAGGAGCCGGTGCCCCTTCTTGTCCGCTAACGGCTTGATCATGGCCAGCGTCCGTTCAATGACCCGCTGGACCTGTAATGGTTCTCGTTTGAAGAGAATCTGTCCCGATTCGATCTTCGAGAGCTGGAGGAGGTCTTCCAGGATCAGGTTCAGCCGGTCGCTTTGTTTGAGAATAATCTCGAGAAATTTCGTGCTGGTCCCAGGATCGTCTTTGGCCCCGTCGAGTAAGGCTTCGATATAGCCCTTGATCGACGTGAGCGGAGTCCGTAACTCGTGGGACACGTTTGCGACGAAATCTTTTCGGATATTCTCCAGGCGCCGCAATTCGGTAATGTCGTGAAAGACCAGCACGGCGCAGGCTTCGTTTTCACGGTCGCAGGCCGTGACCGAGGCCTCGATATGGAGACAGCGGCCGATGGGCTGTAACAGGATTTCATCTTCCTCGTTGACGCGATTCGTCAAGACCGTTGAGACGAGTGTGTCCAATTGCGGATGGCGGAAGACCTCGGAGCAATGGTGCCCCCGTGCATCCATTCGACTGACGTCGAACATCCTCTCCAGCGCCGGATTGACTTGCAGGACGCGGCCTCGGCAGTCCAGCACCATGACTCCTTCGACCATCGAGGTCAGCATGGCTAAGAGCTGGGCCCGGTCTTCGGACAGCTCGTCGATCTTGCCTCGCAGTTGGTCCGTCATCTGGTTGAGCGTGTCGGCGAGGAGGCCGACTTCATCCCGTGATCCCGTCCTGATGCGGACGGTGTGGTCACCATTGGCGAGCCGCCGCGCGGCGATCGCAATATCGGACAGGGGTTTTGTGATGCTGCGCGCAAGCCATACACTCAGCGCGACGGCAACTAAGAAGGCTATGCCAAAGGCCAGGGCCAAGTTCCGGTGTAACTTGGCCACCTCATGATCGAAGGTGGTCATTGGTAGGCCCAGCCGTAAGAATCCGGAAGGTTTCGTCCGGTTTGCGTTGCCGATGCCGACGGCCAGGTACAGGGTGCGTTCACCGGTGGTGTGACTTGTGCGCAGATCCGTTCCCCGTCCGGTGGCCACAGCTTGCTGAATTTCAGGGCGCGCGAGATGGTTTTCCACCGTCGAGAGGTTATTGTCCGATACGGCGCTGTCGGCCAGCACCAGGCCATCCAGCGCGACGACGGTTACGCGGGCGAAGGCCCGTGCACCGAGATCCCGAACGGCTGTCTGTAATTGAGGGGTTGATGCCAGCGTCCCTGATTGTGTCAGGAACGGCTGCAGGCCATAGGCGACGAGGCCGGTTCGCGTTTCCAATATCTGGCCCGAGCGCGTGATCTCTTCTTGTTCAAGGGATCGAATCGCCAAGGTTCTGGCGATGAGCAGACCACAGATAAGGACCAGGAGCGTGCCGATCGTGACTTTCCAGCGGATAGAGAAGGTCATGGGGACAGTGATGAGTGATGACTCATCACTGCTCCTTTAGTTTGTAGCCCAGGGACTTGACCGACATAATCGCCTCGTTGAGCGAGGGGAGTTTTTGTTTGAGCCGCCGAATATGGACGTCGACCGTTCGTGTTGTGCCGTAGTAATCGTAGCCCCAGACGGTATTGAGCAGGATGTCTCGGGTCAGGACTCTGCCGGGATTGCGCAGGAGATGTTCGAGCAGGCCGAATTCTTTCGCCGTGAGCGGAACTTCTGTCTTGTTTACGGTGACTTCGTGTCGCGCGAGGTCCATCACCAGATCGCCGTACTGGTATCTGGCCGGGCTCTCGTCCGGTTTCCGGTCGAGCCGGCGAAGGAGGGCCTTGATACGGGCGACGAGGGTCTTCGGGCTGAAGGGTTTGGTCACGTAGTCGTCGGCCCCCAGCTCCAGCCCGACGACGGTATCCGATTCTTCGGCTTTGGCGGTCAACATGATGATGGGGAGCATGGCGGTTTCCGGAGCCGACCGCAGCCGCTTGCAGACTTCAAGGCCGTCGATTTCAGGCAGCATCAAGTCGAGGACGACCAGGTCGGGCTTCTCTTGCTTCGCGTACTGAAGACCTTCCGTCCCGGTTGTGGCCGCAACCGTTCGAAAGCCCTCTTTCTCCAAATAGAGTTTGACCAGTTGGAGAATGTCGTGCTCATCTTCAACGATGAGTATTTTTTTGCTGGCAAGATTGGACATCGTGACTCGCGTGAGCCTACGGGGGAGAAGGCATCGTGTCAAGCCGGGAGGAGAAGAGGGAGCGGGCCATTGGGTTGACGGAACCCGCTGTGCTGACGTAATGTGGACGGCATTCGTCCTC
Source organism: Nitrospirota bacterium (assembly GCA_030682135.1). Classification (GTDB taxonomy): domain Bacteria; phylum Nitrospirota; class Nitrospiria; order Nitrospirales; family Nitrospiraceae; genus Palsa-1315. The sequence goes on from JAUXQT010000053.1 coordinate 159,192, forward strand.
AAGTATATGGGCACGAATGTGGTCATGTACGTATGAAGGAAAGGTAGCCGTATGAAGATCTATCTCACGAATCCACGAGGGTTTTGCGCCGGAGTCGACCGGGCGATCGATATCGTCGATCTCTCGCTCAAGAAGTATGGGGCGCCGATCTACGTGCGGCACGAAATCGTCCATAGCCGGCATGTCGTGAACTCGCTTCGCGACAAGGGCGCCGTGTTCGTGGAGGAATTGGGGGAAGTGCCGGAAGGTTCGGTGGTGATTTTCAGTGCCCACGGGGTTGCCAAGTCGGTCTGGGACGAAGCGAATCGGCGGGGATTGCATGTGATTGATGCGACCTGTCCGCTGGTCATCAAAGTGCATAACGAGGTCAATCGCGACTATACGCAGGGGTACGATCTCATTCTGATCGGCCATGCCGGCCACCCCGAAGTGATCGGGACGCTCGGGCAGATTCCGGACAAGTTCCATCTGGTCTCCTCGGTAGAAGATGTCAAAAATCTGCAGGTCGATCAAGCGCACGATCTTTCGTACGTGACACAAACGACGTTGAGCGTCGATGAATGCCGGGATATCGTCGGGGCGCTTCATGAGCGGTTCCCGCATATCAAGGGGCCTCACCAGGAAGATATCTGTTATGCGACACAGAATCGGCAGAATGCGGTGAAGGAGCTGTCCTTGCTGGTGGATGTCATCCTGGTCATCGGTTCTCCCAATAGTTCGAATTCCAACCGGTTGCGAGAGCTGGGGGAGCGGTGCGGGATTGCGTCCTACCTGATCGATGCCGCCTCCGACATCAACCCTGAATGGCTGGCCAATGTGAAGGCGATCGGGATTACGGCTGGCGCCTCGGCTCCGGAGGTTCTGGTTGAAGAGGTCGTGACCTACCTCAAGACCTTTGGGCCTGCCGAAGTCGAAGATCTGACGGTGATCGAAGAGGACGTTGAGTTTCTCCTCCCTAAGGAACTGATTACCATCGAGTCTTCCAACAGATCTGTCGAGGCGTAGGCGGGGTAATCGTTCTGCGGTCTTGTCGCGCCACTCCCTAAATATTGTAGGTCTCTCCAGTCAGTCCTACCACGGGCGGTGTTTCCCTTTGATTTTATCCGTTGGCCTGTGTTACAAATCCGGGCATTCTTTCCCTGTGAGTTTTCTCGATACACGCTAGCGAAGGAGTCGCCGATGTATTTGAAATCCCTTGAAATGGCGGGGTTTAAGTCGTTCGCGGAGGCCCGGATCGAATTTCCCGATGGCGTCACGGCCATTGTGGGGCCCAACGGAAGCGGAAAGAGTAATGTCGTCGATGCGATTCTCTGGGTACTCGGGGAACAGAGCACGAAGGCTCTGCGCAGCGAGAAGATGGAAGATGTGATTTTTAACGGGACCGAGATGCGCAAGCCTCTTGGCCTGGCCGAAGTATCGCTCGTCATCAGTGGCCTGGATCGGATCAATGTGGATCCCTTGTCCGGGCTTTCCAGCCAGCTATCTGAATATCAGGAACTCATGATCACGCGCCGCCTGTACCGCAATGGCGACAGTGAATATCTCATCAATAAAACCGTCTGCCGGTTGAAGGATGTTCGGAGCATTCTGCTTGATACCAGGGCCGGAACCAAAGGTCACACGGTGATCGCCCAGGGGCAGATCGATCAGATTCTCAACGCCTCACCGCAAGATCGGCGCGAGTTGATCGAGGAAACCGCCGGGATCGTTCGGTATAAAAAACAGAAGGCCGAAGCGTTACGCAAGTTGGATGCGACACAGCAGAATCTCTTGCGCGTGCGGGACATTATTGCCGAAGTGAAGAAACAGTTGAACTCGCTCGAGCGTCAAGCCCGGCAGGCACGGTCCTATCAGACGCTGCATCAGGAGGCAAAATCGCTGGAGATTCAGCTGCTTACGAATGAGTATCGCGTGCTTCGAACGACCATCGCGGAAGTCGAGGCGGAGCTGCAACAGCTGGGGGATCGCGAGTCCGAACAGGCTGCAGGCTTGGCACGTTTGAGCACAGAGCTTGAGCAGATCAAATTTGCGATGGCCACGGCGAGCGAGGCGATCGGGCAGCGGCGCGAGGAACTGTCGAAAGTTGAGCAGCAACAGGCGCAGGCCTTGACGGCCGCAGAAGTCGAGCGTAATCGCGGTGAGCTCTATGTGCAGCAGCAGAGCCAGGGAGGGCAGGAGCTCGAGCGCCTTACCCAGGAGCAAGCGCAGGGGACGGCGGAAATTGCGGCTCTGGAGGGTATGCTGGTCGCGCTCGAACGTGAATGTACGGAGCGTGAGCAGGCCTTCGCGGCACTTGAGCAGGAGATGAAGGAGCTGGTCCATCAGCGCACTGCGGCCCTGGCAGAGGAAGAGCGAGGGCGCCGGGACGTCCTGAACCTGGCGGTATTGGTCGCCAATACCGAGCAGACACTGGTTCAATTGGCTGCTCGCATTCAAGAGGCGACGGATCGTGAGGTCCGTTTGGCCCGCGAGCGGGAAGATTTTCAACTGCAGCATGTCACGACAACGGACAAGCGTGAGGCGCTCAAGCAGGCCTGCCAGGAAGCAGAGCAGTTGGTGGCCGATCTGCGTAGGCAGAAGCAGGGTGTCGAAGCGGAAAGCGAGCGTGTCGCAGCCGAATTGGTCGAGGTCGATCAGTTGGTCCTTCGTCAGTCGGAAGAGTTGGCGGCGGTGGATTCTCATCTCCGGGCGTTGGAAGGTGTGCTGCAGGAAGATATGGGTTATGGGCGGCGCGGCGATGAAGAATCGACGGCGCTCAAAGCTTGCAGCGGAGTCCGCGATGCCATTGCCGAGTGGTTGGCTGTGCCTGCCGGATGGGATCGGGCTGTGGAAGCGATTTTAGGCGAGCGGGTCAGGGGCTGGTTCGTCGATAGTCCCGCCGCCGCTTGTGACGCGATCGAATTTCTCAAGGGGAAAGATCTCGGGCGGGGCACATTCATTCCTCAGCATCCTCGATGGACAGCTCGGGAAGCAGGGGCTCAAGAATGGTGGGCCGCGGTGCAGGGTCAGCCCGGTGTGGTGGGCCGTGCAGTCGATTTAATCCCTGTCCAGGGCGAGCGTGAAGCGGCTCGCAACTATCTCTTCGACCGGATCGTATTTATCGAAACCCTCCAGGATGCGACGTCATTGTGGTCTCAGTTATCCATCGGGGCTCCCGATGGACCGGTTCTCGTTACCCGTGCCGGGGAAATTTTGGATGCGGCCGGGACGATCACCGGTGGACAGGTCAGTGCGACGGGCGGTGTGCTGCAACGGCGGCGAGAGGTCTTGCAGCTGGATGCGCAGCGTCTGTCGCTGACGGGCTCTGTCGACGAGGGCAAGCAGCGGCGGGAGCGATTGCTGGCGCAGGGGCAGGAGTTGCGCGAACAGGGCCGGCAACTCGTCGAGTCGCTTCGCGATGCAGAAATGCGCGGGCTCTCCTTGCAAAAAGATGAAGCAGGGCTTCAGCACGTGTTGGGCAATCTCTCCCAGCGAATCGATACGCTGATGAGTGATGCACAGCGCGGTTCGGCGGAGGTGGAGCGGCTCATGCATGACACGCGTTCCACCGAAGCACAACTCGCACAGTGGGTGGCAGAGAAGGCCGGCCAGGAAGTCGGACTCAGTCGCGTGCGTGAACGGGTGGGACAGATCGATCAGGACAAGCAGGGGCTTCAGGAGCGATTCACCGAGGCGCAGTTGGTTGCGCAGGATCTGAGGACGACTCGCGAGCACCATCGGCGCGATCTCCTACGGATCGAGCAGGAGCAACAGGCCGCGATCGCACGGATCGAGATCGTGACGCGCCATGTCGAAGGGCTGACGGTCTCGATCGAGCAGAGCCGGGCTGAACGGGAACATCAAGAAACACGTTGTCGTGAGTTCGGCGAATTGGCCGCCCAGGTGAAGGCCCAGTTGGTCGAATTGCAAGAATCTCAGGCGCAGGATATGGCGGCGGCCCAGCAGCTCGATGCCGGGTTGGAGGAGGTTCGCCGTGCGGTGTCGTCTCTTCGTGAGTCCCGTTTGGCGGTGGAGGTCAAGAAAGCAGAAGTCCGGATGCAATTGGGGACGGTCGAGTCTACGCTCGCTGGTACGTACCAGGTCGATCTCGCGACGCTGCTCGATGCGCCGGTTGGGGAGATGACGGCCGAACAGCTGTCGCTTGGCGAGGCGCCGATTCCGGAAGACCGTTCAGCCGTGAATGAGATGGCGATGAGGGAGCAACTGCAGAAACTTCGCGAGAAACTCGATCGCCTGGGGCCGATTAATCTGGCCGCGATTCAGGAGCATCAAGAATTGGATCAGCGGTATCAATTTCTCACGACGCAGGAACAAGATCTCTCCACCTCCATCGGCTCGCTCAAGGAAATCATTCAGCGGATCAACCTCACCACGAAGGATATGTTTGCCAGCACCTTTGCCGAGCTCCAGCAGAAATTCAGCGAAGTGTTCGTGAAGTTCTTTCCCGGGGGCCGGGCCGAGCTGCAATTGGTCGAGGTCCCGGCGGATGAGACGACAGAGAACCGTGGGCAACAGGATCCCGGCGTCGACATCGTGGTGCAACCGCCGGGAAAACGCCTGAAGAGTATGACCATGCTCTCGGGTGGTGAGAAGACCTTGACGGCGATGGCTTTGCTCTTCGCAAGTTTTCTGATCAGACCGACGCCGTTCTGTATTCTGGACGAAATCGACGCACCGCTGGACGAAGAGAACATCGGGCGCTTTACCAGCGTCTTGCGGGAACTCTCCGCGAGTGCACAGTTCATGGTCATCACGCACAACAAGCGGACGATGGCCATTGCAGACTCCTTGTTTGGAGTCACGATGGAAGAACCGGGCATTTCGAAAATCGTGTCGGTGAGACTGGGGAACTTGCAGCCGGTCTAAGCAGAACGAAGTAGCTAAAACATGCGTACTTCAGAGGACTTCCGCCTCTCTGTTTCTTGACTCGGGGTAGGGTGTCTGTTATATACCCACAACGGGTAGTACTACGGGCATACGGCTCGTAGTTCGAGCTCATACGGGGACGACGCGAGTCATTCGTCTAGTCCCATCCACCCGCAGCTTTCCACAGAACAATATTATAATGAATCTGATTCGAGCGTTTCTGGATCGTCTATCGGATAGTCTCTTCGTCTCCGTGCCGGAGAAGTTGGGGTTGGCGACTGAGTTGTCCAAGGCTCCACCGCTGCGTCTGGTGTCGGATAAGCCCATGATTTCCACAGCAATCGATCCTGCGATGCGGCGCCCACCCAGCCATTCCGTAAGCCCAGTGGATGCGCTTGACGACGCGGTTCGGCGTAGTCAAGCCTGGTTTTTATCCAAACAAGATGCGTCAGAGGGATACTGGGTTGCGGAGCTTGAAGCCGATACGACCTTGACCTCTGAGTACATCATGTTGCGGCGGTTTCTTGATCGGGTCGATCCGGAACGCGAGCGCAAGGCGGTGCGTTACCTCCGCTCCATGCAATTGCCCGATGGCGGCTGGCCGATTTTCTACGGTGGCCCTTCGGAGATCAGCGCCTCGGTCAAAGCCTATTTCGCCTTGAAGTTGAGCGGTATTTCAGCCGACGAGCCCTACATGCTCCGCGCCCGCGACTGTATTCATGCCAAGGGCGGTGTGGTCTGTGCGAATGTCTTCACGAAAATCACTCTGGCTTTGTTCGAGCAGTACGATTGGGAAGGCCTTCCGAGTATGCCGCCGGAGATCATGCTCCTGCCGAAGCGGTTCTACTTCAGCATTTATGCGATTTCCTATTGGTCGCGTGCCGTCCTGATTCCCCTGTTGGTGGTGTTTGCGAATCAGCCTGTTTGCCGTATTCCCAAAGAGCAGGGGATCGACGAACTCTATGTTTTCCCGAGGGCGGAGATTCGCTATCGCGACGTCCCACCGTTCAACAAGGATCAACGGTGGTTCACTCCGCATAATTTCTTCGTCCAATTGGACGGGGTGCTTAAGCTCTACGACCGGATGCCGCTGAGTTGGTTGCGCGAGAAGGCGTTGCATAAGGCGGCCACTTGGATGTTGGACCATATCAAGGGCAGTGGCGGGTTAGGGGCCATCTATCCGGCCATGGCGAACTCGATCGTGGCGCTTCGCTGCCTCGGGTATCAGGTCGACGATCCTTTGGTCCGGAAGGCATTCCAGGAAATTGAATCGCTGGAAGTCTATAGCATCGTGTCGATCGGCGATCAGCGCGTCGAAGCCCTCCACCTCCAGCCTTGCCACTCTCCCATCTGGGACACGGCATTACTGATGAATGCTTTTATTGAAACTGGCATGCCACAGGACCATCCCTCGCTCCAGAAAGCGGCTGCGTACTTGGCCTCCCGCCAGACAAAAACGGTTGGAGATTGGAAGTTCTCTGCCCCCAATGCAGAACCGGGAGGCTGGTATTTCCAGTTTGAAAACGAGCTCTATCCCGATGTGGATGATTCGGCCGTCGTGTTGATGGCGTTGTCGAAAGTTCGAATGGCTCAGACGTCTGAACTGCAAGAATCGATTCAGCGGGGAACGAATTGGGTGCTCGCCATGCAAGGGTCCGATGGCGGTTGGGGCGCATACGACAAGGATAACAATCGTATCGTGTTCAACTATATCCCCTTTGCCGATCACCATGCCCTGCTCGATCCGAGCACGTCAGACCTGACGGGACGTTGCCTCGAGATGCTTGCCGCGCTGGGCTACGATCAGACACATCCAGCTGTGGGTCCGGCTCTCCGGTTTCTGAAGCGAGAGCAGGAAGCCGATGGCAGTTGGTATGGCCGGTGGGGCGTCAATTACATCTATGGCACCTGGTCCGTTCTAGCAGGTCTGCGAGCGATCGGGGTGGATCTTTCGGAGCCCTATATTCAGCGTGCAGTGACCTGGCTTGAGTCGAAACAGAATCCAGATGGCGGCTGGGGTGAGTCTTGTCATTCGTATGGCGACGACCCTGCGTGGAGCGGGAAGGGAGACAGCACCCCGTCTCAAACGGCTTGGGCCATCATGGGTCTGATGTCGGCCGGGATGACCGATGCCTTCAGCGTCGCTCGCGGCATCCAGTATTTGCTCCGCCATCAACTCAAGGATGGTTCATGGGAAGAGGTTCGCCATACAGGTACCGGTTTCCCCCGGGTGTTTTATCTCCGCTACCATTGGTACTGCCAATATTTCCCGCTGTGGGCCTTGGCCATGTACCGGAACTTACGGACGCGCGGACACATGCGGGCCGATGAAGTGCGCGAGCAGGTCTTGGCATCCGGGTGTCATCGAGCCGACCGTTGATCGCTCCGCTGGCCTCCGCCCTGTCGCGGGGTCGCCTCGCTGAGGATCGTTGATGCATCCCATCGCCATCTTTGTTGCGACTCGCTGGGAACTCCAGGCCGTTCAGCGTGCAATCGTCACGGATCGTGTGACGACCGTTTCCGGAGTTCGCTGTCACATTGGGCAGCATGGGCAGCGTGACTACTGGCTCATTCAAACCGGCGTCGGGCCTACCGCGGCCAGCGCGGTTGCTGAAAAGGTGTTGAAGGCGCAGCCGATGTCCTTGGTCTTATCCACGGGTTTTGCCTGCGCGCTGATACCGGCTGAAGTGGGTGACCTCATCGTGGGAACCGCCGTGTCGTCCGTGCCGAGTGACGGAGCGCGGGCGACGAGGCACGACTCGATATTATGTGACGAGGCGGTTCGCTCGGATCTTCTCAGCGTGGCACAGGATGCCGGGATGGTCGTGCGAGTAGGAGCCATCGTGTCCGGGCCGACTGTGGTATGGCAGGCTGAAGGCAAGCGCCGCCTGCGTCGTTTGACTGATGCGACGGGGCTCGATATGGAAAGTGCCGCGCTGGCATCGGTGGCTCGTGACCGTGGCGTACCGATGGCCATTGTGCGGACGGTTTCCGATCTCGTGGATGAAGATCTCCCTCTTGACTTCAACCTCTTTCTCAGGCCCACTGGCTGGATAAAAGGTCTGTGGGCGCTCATCCGCCACCCCGCTGGCTTCGCAGGGCTGAATCGACTGCGAAGGCAGAGCCGAGTGGCAGCGGATCGATTGACCGAATGGTTTCAACTTTATGCAAAGTCCGACATCGAGTCTTCTCGCTTGTCCAGGTAACTGATGACGAATGTGATTGAACAGCTGGGTGTGCGGGCCATCCTCCGTATACAGGAGATGGGTCGCATGTTGTTGTTTGTGCTGTCGGCCTGTGCCTGGCTGGTGCGGCCTCCCTTTCGATTCCATCAAATCATGAAACAGCTCCACTTCATCGGGTATAAATCCGTGTTTGTCGTCGTGCTCACGGCGGGTTTTACGGGGATGGTGCTGGCGCTTCAAGGCTATTACAGCTTGCGGAAGTTCGGCTCCGAGGGGTTGCTGGGTTCTGCGGTGGCGTTGAGCATGATCCGGGAGTTGGGACCGGTGCTGGCGGCGTTGATGGTGACGGCGCGGGCTGGGTCAGCCATGACTGCTGAGATCGGCATCATGCGGATTACGGAGCAGATCGATGCGCTCGATACGATGGCGATCAACCCGATGCAATATCTGATCGCACCGAAATTGGTGGCGGGCGTGATCGGGGTGCCGTTGCTCGTGGCGATCTTCGATGTGGTCGGTATCTATGGCGGATCCCTCGTCGGAGTGGATTTGTTGGGCGTGAGCGAAGGGGCCTACTGGAACTCGATCGAGTCGGCCGTGGAATGGAAAGATATCTACGGCGGCATCCTCAAGTCGATCAGCTTCGGGCTGATCATCAGTTGGATCTGTTGTTATAAAGGGTTCTACACGAGACAGAGTGCCGAGGGATTGGGGAGTGCCACGACGGAGGCCGTGGTCTTGTCGTCGGTGCTCATCCTCGTCTGGGATTATTTTCTGACCTCAGTCTTGCTCTAATTTCATGATCAAGCTCGTTGGCGTCGAAAAAAAGCTGGGTGGACAACCGGTGTTGCAGGGCGTCGACCTCTCGATCCCCGTCGGCAAGCTGACGACCATTATCGGCCGCAGTGGAGAGGGAAAGAGTGTGCTCCTCAAGCACATGATCGGGCTGATGCAGCCCGATCGCGGTGAGGTGTGGGTCGGCGATGTGGAGATTTCACGGTTGTCGGGCACACGGTTGAACGACGTGCGGAAACGTTTTGCCATGCTGTTTCAGGGGGCCGCACTGTTCGATTCTCTTTCGGTTTTCGAGAACGTGGCCTTCCCGTTGCGCGAGAAATTGCGCATGAAGGGCTCGGCGGTGACCAAACGGGTTGAGGAAAAGCTCGGGGAAGTCGGGCTGGCGGGCATGGGACACAAGTTTCCTGCCGAGTTGAGCGGGGGGATGCGAAAACGGGCAGGATTGGCACGGGCGTTGGTCATGGAGCCGGAAATCATTCTCTTCGATGAGCCCACGACCGGGCTGGATCCGTTGATGGCGAAATCGATTCACGATTTAATCGTCACGATGCAGCGGCGGTTCGGTTTTACGGCGGTGATGGTCAGCCATGAAATTCCGGAGATCTTCGGGATTTCCGACTGGGTGGCAATACTTCGGAAAGGCAAGATTGCGTTGATGGCCCCGGCCGCTGAGTTCCAGCGGACTACCGATCCGGAGATTCACGAATTTATTTCAGTCGGTGGGACTGTGGCGTTGCCTGGATCGCTCGTTGGGTGAGAGGGGGAGTACTTAGGATGGAAAAAGCCAAGTTGGAGATGGTGGTCGGTGTATTCGTGCTCGTCGGTATCTTGTGCCTCGGGTATCTGGCGGTCAAGCTCGGAAAGCTTGAGCTGGTCGGCGGAAACGTCTATGAAGTCGAGGCGCAGTTCAATACGGCTTCGGGGCTCAAGTCCGGTTCGACGGTCGAAATCGCCGGTGTCGAAGTCGGTCGGGTTCGAGGCATCGTGCTTAAAGAGGATCGCGCGATGGTCAAACTGGCGGTCAATAACACCGTCAAGCTCTATACGGACACGATTGCGTCGATCAAGACCCGAGGCATCATTGGAGAAAAATTCTTGAATTTATCTCCGGGAGGGGGTGGCGATCCGCTCAAGCCGGGGGATACGATACGCGATACTGAATCGGGCCTCGATCTTGAGGAGTTGGTGAGTCAGTATGTGCATGGCAAAGTGAACTGACCGTCCGATCGTAGAGAACGGGCGGGCATTTAGCAGGGGGGTATCCATGGAGATCAAGGGGTCTGCCGGTCGATCAGCGCAGAGATGTAGTTGGGCTAGGGCCGCGAGCGGGATGGCCTGTCTCCTGTTGTTGCTCGGCGTCGTGGCGGTCCAGCCGGCAGTCGCGGGCGGCGCGACCGAGGCCATGAAGAGCACCATCGACGAGGTGCTCAGGGTCATCCAGGACAAAGAACTGAAGCAGCCGGCACGAGCTGAAGAGCGTCGGAAGAGATTGGAGCAGGTTGTCGGGGACCGGTTCGATTATCCTGAAATGTCGAGACGGGCGCTCGGAGCTCCCTGGAATACGCTCGCCGATAAAGACAAACAAGAGTTCGTTGCCCTGTTCCAGACGCTTTTGACGAATTCCTATGCCGATAAAGTCGAGACCTATTCCGGTGAGGGGGTGCAGTACCTCAATGAACGGGTCGATAAGGAGTTTGCCGAGGTGCGGACGAAGGTACTGACCGGCAAGACTGAAATTCCTCTCGATTACCGCCTGCTCAACAAGGGTGTGGAGTGGCGAGTCTACGATGTGGTGGTGGACGGCGTGAGTTTGGTGAGTAACTACCGTGGACAGTTCACGAAAATTCTCCGCTCCTCAAGTTATGCCGACTTGGTCGATCAGCTCCGCAAGAAGTCCGATAAGATTAAAGCCCCGTAGAGATTTCCAGGAACTCCATGACCAGCTTGCGCGGCTGTATCGCCGTTGCCCTCCTGTTTCTTGCGGCGAATGTCGTCTCGTTGCCTGAGGCCGTACGAGCCGACGTGCAATACTTCCCGGTTCCGTCCGTGTCGACCAGCAAGAACGATGGGAACGATGTCGGGCTGATCACGCCGATATTGATTACAGATCCCGATGGGGAGCTGAAATACATCGTCGCGCCGATGGTTGTTCGCAATTCCATCGTGGGGACGCGCGGGGCGCTCAATCTGTTTCGCTACGAACCGGGGGGGCGTGAAATACGGTTCATCGGCTCCTTCACGGAGCGGATCGAGCGGAAACTGGTCTTCAGTTATGCCGACCCAGCCTTCAGCCAGGGACGCTACTCCCTGAATTTCGGCGCCTCGTTTTTCAAGAATGCCACCTCTCGTTTTTTCGGGTTAGGCGAAGCGACCTCTGAGCCGCAACAGACGAACTATACGGCGCGTGAGGGGCGAGCGAATTGGCGATTCGGGGTCTATGCCAACGAAGTGACCCAGATTTCCGTCGGCCAGCGTGTCCGCGACGTGCGTCTGCAGAAGGGCGCCACCGATCTTCCCTTTACCGGTGACCGATTTTCGACGGTGGATGGCGTGCAGGGCGAGTCGATCATTCTCGGCCACCGGGCGACGTTCTATTACGATACGCGTAATAATTTGGTCACGCCTACCGATGGGATGGCCGTGACGGCGTATGCCGAGGTCAATCAGAATATTCGCAACGGCGATCATCCCGTCTATTCCCGCTACGAAGTCGAGGTGAAGAAACTGTTCCCAAGCGAGTCGAAGCGCGCAATTCTCGTCGTGCGTGCGGACCTCCAGGCAACCATCGGGACACAGGTTCCTTTCTTCGAGCAAAGTTCATTGGGCGGGCAAAACAATTTGCGTGGATTCGGCGTCGACCGCTTTATCGACAAGCATCTCGTGTCGCTCAGTATCGAGGAGCGGATTCATTTGGCGAGGACGAGGGTTGCGGGCGTCATCGCGGATTTCGAAGTCGCGCCGTTCCTGGATACCGGTCAGGTCTTCAATGACTATAAGGACGTCAGCTTTAAGAGTTATCGCATGACTCCTGGTGTCGGATTTCGCGGCATCGTGCGACCCAATGTCGTCGGACGTGTCGATTACGGCTACAGCCGGGAAGGCGGCGCGATCTATGCCGGGTTAGACTTTCCCTACTAACCTTGACAGCCGTTGCGCAGGAGTTCGACTGCAATGGCCGGTCTCAGTCGTCGAGAATGTGGTCTTCATCACTGGTGGGTCGGAAGGCTGTATGGTCTCGAGGGTCTTTACTCATCGATTCGAGTCATGAGTGAGAGGGGACGTGCGGAATGTCGGTTGGCTAACCGCTTGACAACATGGGGGTTCCATGTGAAAATCCAGACTGTTAACCTGTAAGCTGCTACATTGCTTCGCCAGTACGCATCTGAACCCAGCTCGTTATTACAGACCAGTGTATTCATGCAAAGGAGCATTTGCTATGTCGATCTTGAAGACCATTCACAGCCCGGCTGATCTGAAACGGCTCTCACCGGCGCAGTTTCCTGTTTTGTGCCAGGAGTTGCGGGAGCAGATTATCGGCGTGGTCTCTAATGTCGGAGGGCACCTGGCCTCGAACCTCGGAGTCATTGAACTGACGGTTGCATTGCACTATCTGCTCGATACGCCACAAGATAAAATCGTCTGGGACACCAGCAATCAAGCCTACGCGCATAAGCTCCTCACCGGGCGCCGGGAGCAATTCCATACGCTCCGTCAATACGGGGGGATGAGCGGCTTCACCAAGCGCGAGGAGAGTGTCTACGATACGTTCAATGCAGGCCATGCTGGTACCGGCGTGTCCGCCGCCTTTGGGCTGGTCGCTGCCCGTGAGCAATTGGCGCAGCATCACAAGGTCGTCTGTGTCGTCGGAGATGGCGCCATGACCGCCGGTATGACGCTGGAAGGCCTGCACCATGCCGGAGGGTTGGGGAAAGACTTCCTGGTCATTCTGAACGACAATCAAATGTCCATTTCGAAGAATGTCGGAGCCATTTCCTCATATTTGAACCGGACCTTCACCGGAGAGTTTTATACCAAGATGCGAGAGGAAACGGGGCAACTGTTGGGGAAGATTCCCCATATCGGGCAGGACATGCAGAAGTGGGCTCGCCGGGCAGAAGAGTTGGCCAAGGGTGCGATCCTTCCCGGGCTGCTTTTTGAAGAGTTGGGGTTCAGGTATGCCGGACCGATCGATGGCCATAACTTTGAGCATCTGCTTCCGACCTTGGATAATGTGTTGAAGATGAGGGGGCCTGTGTTGCTCCATGTCATCACGAAAAAAGGACTGGGCTATGAGCCTGCCGTGAATAATCCGGTATGGTTCCATGCCTGTCCGCCTTTTGTGCGGGAAACCGGGGCGCCGGCTAAAAAAGCAGCTCGACCGTCCTATACGCAGATCGCTATTGAATCATTGGTGAAGCTGGCCCGCAAAGATAAGCGCATCGTCGCGATTACGGCTGCGATGTGTGAAGGGACCGGCCTGAATATTTTCGAGAAGGAATTCCCGGACCGGATCTATGATGTAGGCATTGCCGAACAGCATGCGGTGACGTTTGCAGCTGGTCTTGCGACACAGGGTCTCCGCCCGGTGGTGGCCATGTATTCCACCTTCTTGCAGCGGGCGTACGACCAGGTGGTGCACGACGTGGCGACGCAAAACCTTCCGGTGACCTTCTGCATCGATCGCGGCGGGTTAGTGGCGGAAGACGGGACGACGCACCATGGGGCGTTCGATTATGCGTTCCTGCGCCACATGCCGAATATGGTGGTCATGGCGCCGAAGGATGAAAATGA
>JAUXQT010000072.1 GCA_030682135.1 Nitrospirota bacterium
TCGGCTCCGGCGTAGGGGGGACCGAGCAACAAGGGCCTCCGGGGACGGGGATAAAGGGGGAGCCCAGAAAAGAAAGGGCTCAGCGTCCATCATAGATAGGCCGTCCATTCAACAAAGAACGGAGTCAGACCAGGCCACCCACGAGAACCGGTTCGAATAGCTCGTTTGTCAACACACTGCTAGGTTAGTTTATTGCTCCGCCAACTCCCCACTCCAAGACCAGCTAACGCAACAAGCCCCGCTCCAAACAATATCACCGCTGCCGGAAGAGGAACGGCCGTCAACGAAGTCAGGACACCACGGATTCTTGCCTTTCCATTTGCGTTTTCGAACACCAGCCGCCAACGATTTGTGGCAAACGAACTCACGCTTGGTGGAGTCATCGGCAACGCTCTATTCGAGAAGACGCCACTGGAAGGGTCCACGAGCTCCAGGCGAAAACGAAGAGCAAGTCCAGGGGCCCCAGGCACTGGGTTGAGAGGTGCCGACAAAGCATACCGATCAAAGCTTCGATTGTTTGTTACCGTAATGAAATTAGTACCAGCCCCCAAGACAGCATTGTAGGATCCTAGATTCGCGCTGAACGCTGTGATCGCGTCATTATATCGGTTGCCTGGCAGGCTCAGAGCAGTCCCCGATTCAAAGGTGTAGGACCCGGACAAGGTTTGGCCAGCGATAACGGTTGGGAACACATTCGTATCAACTCGGCTCACGACACCGGTGAAAGAAAATGTGACAGGAGCTGCAGTGGCAACCGTCAGCCCGTCCGAAAGAAAGACACAGAGGATTGCTCCGAGGCCAATATACTCTCCGAATCGTTCCATGATCGTTAACGCTCCTTCCAGGCGGCTTGGCGAGATTCGCAACGCGCCGTGAGCAGTATTGCGGTAAGGGCTCCTCTCATACTATCGGCAACAACATGGCAGATCTTGAGTCAGACCAGCTAACCTGGGATTTGAGAGTCGGCTAGCAGGCTAGAAGTGCTCGTAACAGCCTGGCTATGTAGCCAGGAAAGTCTGTACGAGAGGGCAGTCTCTTTCATGGGATAACAACATGAGGGGCCGCATCAGGAATCTCCTCAAAGGGCATTTTCAGGGTCGAGAGCGCGACATCCCCAGTCTGTGCCTCAGCGACGCGTTCCAAATCTAAATACGTGGCAACGCAGAACGAGCCAGAGAAATTTTGGGGCGGACACACAGTTTCGTTGCCACATACGGCGGGGCTCCAACATGAATCGATACGCCCACTCAAGACCGATTTGACAAACCCACTGTGGTGCTCGTGCATAGGTGCCCGCATAGAAATCAAACACAGCCCCGATCGAGGCAATGACAGGCACGTTCAGGTTGTGACGGTTTTCTTCCACCCACGTTTCTTGTTTCGGGGCGGTCATGCCGACCCAGAGGACATCCGGTTTGGCGTCATTAATGACCTGCACCATTCGACTATTTTCCTCTACACTCCATGCCCCAAATGGTGGAGAATAGATTCCGCAGAGTGTGAGCGTAGGAAACTCGCATGCGAACCGTTGCGCGATGAGATCGAGAACCCGCACCGAGGATCCAAAGAAGAATACCCGTCCGCCACCGCGCGATTGCAGGGACCTCAACACCGCCTCGAAATAGTCGGTTCCCGTAATTCGAGACCCGATCTCTACTCCGACAATTCGTGCCATGCCCACCGCTCCGACTCCATCAGCAACGACCTGATTGGCATGTGTCAACGCTGAATGAAAACGATTGTTGTGCTGTGCGACAACCAATGAATGGGGGTTGGCGCAGGCCAGCACCCTCTGTGAGATTGTCCGATCAATTGCCTTCATCGCTTCCTCAGTAACTTCCTGGAGCGACTTCCGGTCAATTGGAATGCCCAGAAGCATCCCGGCATCGCGTTCGACAATAGACATAAGGTCTCCATTCAGTAATATCTTTCTCATACTGTGGCTCCTCTACATGATGCGGCAAGGACATCAATCATGCTTTCGACGTGGCGTGTTTTGGTATAGAGGGCTTCATATCGTCGCCGGGCAGACGTTCCCATGGCTTCCCTCTCGCCAGGATGATCCAGAAGCCATAGAATTCGATCTGCGAGCGCGCGCGGGTCATCGATAGGAACCTCAAGACCAGTCTTTCCGTCGAGAACGGTGTCACGCAAGCAGCCACGATCGGTGAAGATAACCGGCAATCCAGCGGCCATTGCTTCAATGACGACGAGCGGCTGTCCCTCTTGTTGAACACCGGGAAACACAAAGACATCGGCCGACTCGAATAGCGCACGTTTCTCGTCGCCTTCGACCTGGCCGCTAAAATAAACAAATTTCGAAATTCCTTGTTGATCGATAAACTTCTCCGCCCACTGTTGATCCTCTCTATGGGACCATGGACCTGCAAAAACAAACTCAACATCTTGTCTGCTCCGAGCAACCATAGGGACAGCTTTCAGGAGAACCAGAGCACCCTTTAGATGGCTGAGGGTGCTCAAATGGAAAATTCGGTATTTAGACCGGCGTCCCGTCAACTTCACCGGAAGCCCATTGCTTTTCCAATCGATGCCATTCGGCACGACCGCAATTCTGAATGCATCTACAAGACCGTCAAAATGGCACCGCAATGATTCCCCTAACACGATCACGTGAGTTGCACGACTGAGCAGAGCCTTGACGTATGCCTTCATGATCCAGTTTCGCCCGAGAAACCAGTCGCGAAAGTTTCCCCCGTGGAGGTGGAGCAGGAAAGGGCTCCCCCGCAAGTAGGCTGGCCAGATCAAAAAGCTGTCCCGCAAAAATCCAATCGTGGACTGGGATAACACAAGATAGGTCAGGTTCGGGCTGGTACGAAATAGTCTGACGACAAGTCGCAGCCACTGTCGCACAAAAAGAACAACATCGTGCAGGTCCGGTTTGTTGACATGTTGAATCCCTCGTCGATCTGCAAGCTCTAGGTGCCATACGTGAAATAAATCTGCGATCTGAGACTGAAGCAGCGTGCGAATGGCGACAGCGACGCCATGAAACGGAGGTGGCGTTGGACCGATCAATAGAAGAGTCGGCTTTGCGAGCGTTGCTTCCTGCCTGGCTTGCCGAGCAGGCCACAACAGAGATTGAAGGCGATGGGGATTCACCCGCACTTCCTCCTCATTTTTTCTCAAGGAAGCCCCCAAATCGCGAAAAAAGTGAATGGAGTATGAAACGGTCTTGCTGATTAATCCCCAGCAGCAACAGACCAGACAGATAGAGCATGCCAACCGTTAATCCCAGCAGGGGGATTGGAATGGCCGTCACCGATACGCGCAAGACCAGCACAAGGCCTGTCGCAAGCATGGCTGCGGCAGCCGGTTTAGCTAAGGCCCAGGTGTAGGGTTGCACGCGGTGTATTTTCCACACTTGCATCACCCGGATGAGATTGGTGACGATGAATGTGAGAGATGCAGCGAGCGCTGCACCGGTGATCCCCCAGAAAGGGATACTGGCAGCAGTCGCTGCGAGCAACACAATTCCCATGATGATGGTATTCGTCATAACCAGCCTGGAATGGCCTGACATTAACAGGACGGAATTGGCTGAGCCAGTCGCATTGTTGAATACCTGTCCAATGGCCAGAAGCAGCAGTGCGGTAGTTCCAGCCGTAAAGTTTGCCCCGAACATTTCAAGAATCTCGCGAGAGAAGAGGACGAAACAACAAAAGATTGGCAATGATACGGTGATCGCAAGACGTGAGACAGCTTGATATACCTCGCCCATTCTTGCGCGGTCACCCTGACTCCACGCACGGCTAATAATGGGTGCAGCGCCTGCAATGAACGCGCTCAGCACCAGCGAGATGATCGCAGCAGTTTGAAAGGCAGCAAGGTAGATGCCTATATCTTGAGCCGTCGCCCAATAACCGAGAATCAGAATGTCGGATCGAGGCGCGATGACACCAAAAATGTTGGAGATCACCAATGGTAGGCAATAGGCCAGAAGGGCTTTTGCCTCCTGAAAATTCTGCGCCAACAGTTGGCTGCCCCCCCTAAATGCGAGTTGATGCAGCGCGTAGATAGCGAGAACTGTACTGACCGCGAAGGCCAGGATAATGGAAATGAGTACACCAAGAAGATGGAATCCTGCCCAGAGGAATAATCCTGCGAGCATAAACTTTCCGACAGGCTCCCAAAGGTACTTGATGAGAACTGTGTATCGCACAGTCTGATATGCCTGCAGCGTTGAGAGGAGCACGCTGGTGAGGGTAACGAGCGGGACTGCTGCCGCAAAGCACATAAGACTCAGCGTGAGATCTGGTTTGTTATAGAGCGTCATGGCGATCGGATGCGCGAGCCACGCCAGTCCGATGGCGGCAACGAGGCCCGAGCAGAATGCGAGAGAAGCGGCGGCAATGATGGTACTTCTCGCTTTGGCGTCCTGCCCTTCGGCTAAATGGTGGGACACGAACTTCGTTGCTCCCACGTCCATTCCAAATACGACGGTCAGGCTGATCATATTGAAGATCGTCAGCGCGAGCGCATAGAGACCGAACTCTTCCGCACCGAGGGTTCTGGCAAGGAATATTCCAAAGGCGTAGTTGAGTCCGTTGCCGAAGGCAGAGGCCAGTAGGAGCGCACCGCCCCCTCTGGCGATTGTCGTAATGTCGCGCGATTCCCGCACAGGGATTTCTCCTGCCAGCGTGGTCGCTACGGTCGCCTGAGGCGCCGTCATCGGCATAACCTGCGACAACGATCGTAGAGTTGGACAAACATTCTAAGGCTCACTTCACTCTCAGGACTGGCGGATCAATGTGCGTCGCGCGCGTGAGTTCGGTACGAAACGGCCCCGTTTTGAGCCAGGCGATCTGCTCATTGGACAGATACTTATAGAAATAGACGGCGATTCCTGCCTCTGGCCACCGCGCAGATAGATTTACGATCGTATCGGAGAGCCATTGGCCAGACCGTCCGAATGGTTTTTGATTTGCGGGAAGATCGGCACCGTGAGCCATATTGGAAATCAGCAAGGTCAGGGCGTTTGGATTGGTCATTTTGCTTCGTACGGCATCCGCGGCTGTCGTATTGATCGTAGGGTGGTAATCCATCATGAGAATGACATCGACAAGCCCCCTATTCACCCAATCGAGGCTATTCTGTCCCTGCTCGTAGTGGGTCATATCGGGGTGACCGTCTGCGCTGATCAAAATAGCCGGCTTTGACTTTCGCACCGAATCAGAGATTGATTGAATCAATGCCGTTACGGCATTCTCCTGATACTCAATCAACGCGGGAACCCGTTTTGGGCTCAACTTGAACGTGAGGGAGTCCACTGTCAGATCGCTGTGATAGAGGACTCGGTATTCCTGTTGGCAGGCAGAACTTTGGCACAGCCCCATTGCCCGGCCGAAATCGAGGTTAATTCCGTCGACGTCATAATTGGTCACCACTTCTAAGACGACCTTGGTCATAAAGTCGCGAAACAAGGGATTGTGAACATTAAATGCTGCATGCGGTCCTTCTGTGACGCCCTCCAACCCGTACTCCGGCATAAAGGTTTGATTCCATCTAAATACCAGCGTGAACCAAGGGTGAACTTCAAGACCTAACTGGTGGGCCTTCATAATGGCATATCGAAGAGGGTCAAACGTTTGAGTGACTTTCTGGGTCAAGGTGAAATCCCACGGCGCAAATCGCGATGGCCATGTCGTCCCTCGCCCATACCATACGGCAGGCATATAGACATTGAATCCCGCGTCCTTAATCCTTTGGAGCCGAAGGTCCAGCTCTTCCTTGCTCGTCCACAGCCCAATGTCGCCGTCTAGAATGGCGCGTTTATTGGCAAATGTGGCAGGTCCCGCATCAACCTCAGCCGCAGGAGCAATGACTGAAATCTGCAGGGCAATACAACAAACAAAAAATATGGCGCGCATAGATCCCCTCTGACTATTCTTGAAGCAATGGGTACTGCCTTGAGCTCATCGGTATCGGCTCGCTCGTCGTTCCCTGAGAAACCTCTTGTCGATGGGACGAGGGCTCATTCCGGTTGTCAATACCGGGAATGCTGCTCTGCAGAGAAAACTCTTGCGTGACAGCCACCGTACTGAGCGCGACAGCCGAGAGGTACCAATAAAAGACTTCATAGAATACGGCTGCCCCAAAAATAATCGTGTCGGTTAAATTCGATATGCTGAAAAATACGAGGCAATACATCTCTGCCCCATGACGACGTTCACCGTCATGCTTCAATAGCCTCCAGAGAGACAAGCCGAGGATGGATAGATATAAACATGCCCCGATCGCCCCAGAATCCAGGAGAGCTTGGATATACCCGCTATGCAAACTGAAGGCCTTTTGCTGGGAGCGGTCATTGACCCCGAATGCCGTACTGAGCGTATCGCCCATGTCGGCGGCGAGAGCGTCTGAGCCAGTGGTGAAGCCAAAACCGAAAAGAGGAC
Organism: Nitrospirota bacterium; assembly: GCA_030682135.1. Lineage (GTDB taxonomy): Bacteria > Nitrospirota > Nitrospiria > Nitrospirales > Nitrospiraceae > Palsa-1315. The sequence goes on from JAUXQT010000072.1 coordinate 6,414, forward strand.
TATTTTGGTACTTCTCTAGTGCTAGATCCCACAATACGGTTCGGCCGGAGAGCGTGCCGATTGAGCCAGACCGTATGACTTTGGATTGCGTCTCTGCACCCAAGTGAATATCAAGGACAACCAGACTAAGACTTCCGATAATTCCAGCGAATGCCAGTGCAGTCACCCATGCGTGTTTCCTTCTGATGTAGATCAGACCAGTGATGAGGAGCCCCGCAGCTGTGGCACCCCATGATGTTCGTGATCCAGTAAGATAGAGACAGGGAATGGCGGCGAGGGCTCCACCCACACGAATGAGCCAGCTAAATCGGCCGAAGGCCGAGAGTCCGAGCAACAGGCCGGAAACAGCCCCCATCATTGCCGGCTCATTGAAAAGGCCCCTGAAGCGATTCCCCTCGGGAGTAATCTCAAATACCAGTTGCGGTTTAGCGACTAGCAAGACGAGACTTCCCAGACAGACAAGAAGGAATGCACACCCCACGGTAAATAGATTCCATTGAAAGGTGTCCGGAGCCAATCTGGACGATTCCAGATAGGCAATGAAAAAGAGGGCGACAGAAGCCAGAGACATCACTTGAAAGATCACAAAAAATGGCCGCTGAGAAAAAAACGATGTGACAACCAGTACTCCCAAATATACGAAGATCAACAGGTACCGCCTGGCAATGCTCTGAAACGGATGGGTGAGGAGCCATCCGGCACCAACAGCCAAAGCCATTCCTTCCGTCACTCCTCGCAACACATACCTATCGCCTAGGGGAAGGATATCCTTGGCAATGAGCGCGACCAGGAGAGTGATGAAGAGATATCTCATGTTGCAGTTGATGTATTGCGCTCTAGGGGCAGGTGCGTGAAAATGATTGAATCCCTGCAACGAACCGATTGACTGAAAGGGGCAAATACAACGCATCACCTTGAGCACGTGCCGATTGCTTCATGGATTCAAGCTTCAGGGGAGCGGTTAGAAGCGCCTTGATAGACTCTGCATACTGATGAATGTCCGGCTCGGTCATGACACCGTTCGTTTCCGAGAGATAATCTAATTCAGGCCCGTGTCCTGGAGTATCGGTCGTAACGAGTGGAAGTCCAAATGCAAATCCGTGAACGATAGCGAGCCCCACCACTCCAGGAATGACCAGCAAATCTGCCAGGGAAAAATATGCCGCGGTAGCCTGAGGATCCACAACCGATCCCAAAAAATGCACATCCTGAAGTTCAAGCTGTTGGGCCGATTGCTCCAATGTTGTTCGCTCCTCCCCGTCTCCAATAATCAAGAGGGCGACATCGGGATAGGATTTTTTCAGGAGGGCATATGCTAAGAGCAGAAAGTCTACTTTTTTCTCTGCATATAAACGGCCTGAGAATAGCAGGACGCTCTTCCCTTCTATCTTCAGACGCTGCCTAAGTCGGGCAATCTGTTGCTCGCCAATCTTGACCTTTGCCGCTCTTAATTCCTCCACATCGATTGTGTTGTTGTATGGAGAAACACGGTTCTCGGGCAGTCCCTGCCGGCGCCAATACTCTGCGCCTCTTGCCGTATAGGTGAGTACCCCATCTGCTCGGCTAGTCATGAAATGTTTCATGCCTTCTTTGAGTTTGGTGACAGCGGAAGGATGGAGTGACGCTTGAGCGTTGTATCCGTGTCCCCACCAAATCCACGACTTGCAGATATATTTCCGCTTCGCCCACAAATAGGGCACCGTCAGGCACTGCAATTCCTGTGGTGCCACAATAATCTCGGAGCCTGCAATTGCCCTTTCTAGGCCGGACATCCAGTAGGGAGACAATCTCTTCTTGTTGAGTACTCGCACAGGAAGGACGGTGTATGGGAATCCTAGCGGAGTGGCTGAGTGCTGTGGAGTCACTCCTGCATACAGACGAAAATCCAAATCCTGAGATCTCCCCTGGGCATACAATTCTTCAAAAAACCGTATTCGGTAATGAGGAATCTCTCGCTGGATGATTGAAACTCTTCGCATCATAACTCGCATTTCAAAGCGTGCACGGCGATCGAGGCGTCGACTTGGGCTCAATCGATTTGTATTTTCGAGCGGGGGACGCGCAGCCTACTGGAGGAAAACCTATCCGACTAATTCGGATACCACAACTAATAACGAAATTCGTTGGGCGGCTGTTACCGCCTGCTACATCTCGGAAATCACTCCTGTATGACAAAGGCCAAATCATTCCGAAGCAATGCGGCCTCAACAATTACCGGTGTTGGGGAGGCATCCGTCTCGCACTCAATGATTCGATTCGTGCGGCGACATCCCGGTATTGCGGGGATTCACGGCGGAGCCATCGATAGGTCTCCAAGCTTTCAGGAATGCGTCCGAGGGACTCCAACGTTCGCCCTAAGAGGTAGAGGATCTGCACTCGTTCTTTCGACGATGCTGCGGGCACTTGAAGGGCTCGGCGAAATGCCATGACGGCTTCGTCTTGCTTGCCGGTCCTCTTAAGACAGAGCCCCATTTGTGCGAGCCCCTTCAACCGGTACATGGGGTCCTGCGAGGCAGTTTCAAAATGCTCTGCGGCTTGTTTAAACAAGCCCACGTTCTTGAGCGCCGTACCTCGTTCATACGATTCATGTCCATTCAGCGTCTCTATCGAGCTGGGAGCTTCGATGCTCGAATTCTGTATGGCTGGTGTCGCCATACGGTCGTCCATATCCGATAGGACCTGGAGTGACGTTCGATGGTCCTGCTGCATGAGGGGAGAAGGGTTGGATTCGTTCACGGTTATGTTTCCTCTATCGTCGAAACCAAATAGCAGCAAGGCAGCAAGTTTCAGGCCATGCAGGTTGGCCCGTGAAAACGTTGAGTTTCAATGCTTTTCCCCTGCTTGCCTATAGTTGAGAATGGGAGAAAGAAGCTTGCCCGGGCATCATTAGTTCAAAAGTGCCCTCGAACTTTGCCAAGCAGTGAGGGGAAATTTCAAAAAGTAACTTGTCGAAGATTCTGGCGATTAGCAGCAAACCACTGCATGGTCTTCTTCAGTCCGTTCCGGAGTGCATGCTTTGCGTGAAAGCCGAACAGTTGCTCGGCGCGGCTGACATCCAGGCATCGTCGAGGTTGCCCGTTCGGCTTAGTGGTATCCCACAGGATCTGTCCCGTATACCCAGCCTCCTCAGCAATCATTGTGGCAAGATTGCGAATGGTGACTTCTTCCCCTGTCCCCAGGTTGACAGGCAGACTTCCCTCGTATCGCTCAGCAGCGAGCAGGATGCCTTCCGCGGCGTCCTCCACATACAAGAACTCTCGCGTCGGAGAACCATCCCCCCACAAGGTGAGGGTGGATTGGCCTGCTTCTTTTGCTGTCACACATTTGCGTATTAAGGCTGGGATCACGTGAGACGTTTCCAGGTCAAAGTTATCGCGCGGGCCATAGAGATTCACCGGAAATAAGACGATCGAATTGAAGCCATACTGTTCACGATAGGCCTGAGACTGGACGAGCATCATCTTCTTGGCGAGACCGTAGGGTGCATTGGTCTCTTCGGGGTATCCATTCCAGATGTCGTCCTCTTTAAATGGAATGGGAGCAAACTTGGGATAGGCGCAGATGGTGCCCAACGCCACGAATTTCTTCAGCCCCCGTTGACGCCCGACTTCAATAAGCTGGGTACCCATCATCAGGTTATCGTAAAAAAACTTCCCGGGATTGGCTTGGTTCGCACCGATCCCCCCAACACGTGCAGCCAGATGGATGACCATATCGGGGGCGCTATCGCTGTAGAGCTGTTTCACCGCATCCATCTGAACGAGGTCGTAATCTTTGCTTCGAGGCACGATGATGTCCCGGCAGCTCTTGGCTCGTAGTTGCTCGACGACAAAGGATCCAAGAAAGCCTGCTCCGCCCGTGACAACCACTCGCTTATTCGTCCAAAATGACATCGCTACCTCTTTCCCTGAGTTCCCTCGAGCCGCTCTTGCTCGAGGACAAGATCTGCATCCACCATCATATGGGCCAATTCTGTAAATCGAACCTTCGGCTCCCAACCCAAATCACGCTTGGCCTTACTTGCATCGCCGATCAGCAGATCCACTTCGGTTGGGCGATAGTATGCCGGGTCGATCTTCACATGCTTCTCCCAATCCAACTGGAGGCGACCGAACGCCAACTCTAAGAACTCGCGCACGGTATGCGTTTCCCCAGTTGCGATGACGTAGTCCTCCGGCTTGGGAGCTTGCAACATCATCCACATCGCCTGCACATAGTCTCCCGCAAAGCCCCAGTCACGTTTCGCATCCAAGTTACCAAGAAAGAGTTCCTGCTGAATGCCAAGCTTGATACGTGCCGCGGCTTTCGTAATCTTGCGTGTCACAAACGTCTCGCCTCGCCGGGGCGATTCATGGTTGAATAAAATACCGTTACAGGCAAAGAGATCGTAGGCTTCTCGATAATTGACGGTAATCCAATAGGAGTAGACCTTGGCCGCCCCATAGGGACTGCGTGGATAGAATGGTGTGGTTTCGCGCTGAGGGACATCCTGCACTTTGCCAAACATCTCGCTCGATGATGCTTGATAAAACTTCGGCTTCAACCCCGCTTCCCGAATAGCTTCCAGAAGGCGGATCGTTCCGAGACCGGTAATCTCGCCGGTATATTCAGGAATATCGAAACTCACACGCACGTGGCTTTGCGCTCCCAGATTGTAAATTTCATCTGGCTGGACCGTTCGGATAATGCGGTTCAGCGAGCTTGCGTCGTTGAGATCGCCGTATACCAAATGAAGCCGTCTATGGGGAACATGGGGGTCTTCGTAAATGGGGTCGATTCGCCCCGTATTAAACGAGCTTGATCTCCGGATAATGCCGTAGACCTCATAACCCTTCCCGAGAAGAAACTCTGCCAGATACGATCCATCTTGACCGGTAATGCCACTGATTAGTGCTTTCTTCACAAGATCTCTCCTTCGGTTACATCAGAAGTGGGATGAATTATGTCTCGATTCAAGAATCTTGTCCACACAGGAGCAGGTTTTGATCGTATTCCTAGCTGCAACAGACATTCACTCATTCCCTGCCCCGTGATTCCTGCTGTCATATCAGATAATTTCTCATGCGAGCCCTGGGGCATCACAGAAGCGGAGTGACGGGTGCGCAGAATCGTCCCGTCACAAGAGTACAAATGAAGCGCTCCCAGTGGTAACTTGTATTGAGGTTGCATCATCATAGGTCATTGGCAAGAATGAGTAGCTCCTCTCCACAGGAGATGCGGGATCTTCTTGCACGGGGCCTTGTGCCGCACTAGAATGTAGCACTGAACAGGATTATTGATACGGAGTCGAGATCGAAGACCATGAGTGTGCGCAGGGGTATTATATTCGCCTATATTGTATGTGGCACCTTGCTGGTGGCGCATATCATCAACGCCGTGATTGCGGAGGCGTTGTCTGTTCCAGTAGGGCTGCGACGGCCAGCACCGGTTTTCGACCAGGAGGTAGAGGCCAGAACTTCGGTCCCCGCGATTGTTGAGCATATTCGGACGAGCGGACTTTTCCCCCTCCCCTCTGACCCTCTCAGCATGAGCCCCACCGCAGGGCCTGGTGCAGCCCTTCCACGAGTTTCGTTAAATCTCGCGGCGAAACTTAAGCTGCTCGGTGTGGTGATCGGCGATCATGGAGGCGTCTCCGTCATCGTAGAAGAGCTTTCCAGTAAGCGGCAACTATTTTTCCAGTTGCACGACCACATACCCGATGTGGGAGAAATCAGTGAAATCCGTCGGGATGGGATGGTCGTTCGTCAGGGCGATCAGCAAGAGTTGCTTGAGCTCGCTGCCTCTCAGGTCGAGAAGCCCCTGGCACCCCCAGTCATCGCGGGATCACCAATCGCTCAAGCGCCAGGGAGTCCTCTGCGTACCGTCCTTGATCGGAGAGATGTTGAACAAGCGATGGGCGATTTGCCCAAGTTATTGTCGCAGGCGAGAGCGGTGCCCTACCTGGTGAATGGAGCGATGAATGGATTCAAGCTGGATTACATTGCCCCCTCAAGTTTTTACGAAAAGATTGGATTGAGGTACGGAGATGTCCTCCAGCAGGTCAATGGTGTGAATATTCGCGATCCTGGCACCATGCTGACGCTCTTTCAGCAGCTTCGCAACGAGAAGACGGTGAAACTTGACGTGCTGCGTAACAATCAGCGAACCGCGATGACCTTCGACATTCGCTGAATCCGCCGTATTCTCATTCGCTACAGCTCCTTTCTGCTTTCGACAGCCGGCTGTCATTCCGGAGCCTTTGGCGTAAGAGAAGAGTGATGAAGCACCGCTCCCGTTAAAAGACGAGAGCGGATGGCCGCATGACGTTGTCAGCGGTCAGGCGGAGAAGCTCCTTCTTAGTTATACGAATGGTGATCTTGTGATGAGGCCCTTAACCGTTCCAGAGATGAGCCATCAAGTATTGGATATTCTGCAATGAACGACGAACACAGTAGCCGTCCACTGCTCGGCGCGATACTCGAAGACCGATTCGGCGTGCTCGACTCCAAATTGCTTGAAGCCATTAATATTCAAGGGACCAAAGGGGGTCGTCTCGGCGAAATCTTGATCCGGCTCAGGACGATAACCGAAGACGTCTTGCTGCAAGCGCTCGCGATTCAGTTCGAACTGCCCTGGCTCCCGCATCTTGATGTCAGCCAGGTCGACCATGAATGGGTCAAGAAGGTTCCGATCCACTTTGCGCGCCGTTATCACGTACTCCCCCTCAAAACAGAAGATGGCGCGGTGCTTGTGGCCACGACCGACCCCATGGAAACGGCTGCGCTGGACGACCTTCGTCTCTTGCTCGGGCTTCCCATCAAACCGATACTCACGACCAGCCTGTCGCTCCTCGCCTGTCTGAATCGTGTCTATGACGACGCGGCAAGCCCTGCAGGCGCGGAGCAAGTCATGGAGGATATCGCCGCCAGTGAAAGTCTGGATCAAATTGCCCATGAGTTAGACGAGCCGACAGATTTGCTCGACGCGACGGACGAAGCCCCCATCATCCGCTTAGTCAACTCCGTCCTCTTCCAAGCCGTCAGACAACGGGCCAGCGATATTCACTTTGAATCGTTCGAACGGGGACTGGTCGTGAGGTATCGTATCGACGGGGTGCTCTATCCCGTCCTTACTCCCCCCAAACATTTGCAAGCCAGCATCATCGCGCGACTGAAGATCATGGCAAGTTTGAATATCGCGGAGAAGCGTTTACCTCAGGATGGACGTTTCAGAATTCGTACGGCTGGCAAAGATGTCGATCTGCGTGTCTCGGTACTGCCGACCTCCCATGGCGAACGAGTGGTCTTACGGCTTTTGGAAAAAGAGAATCGCTTATTGAATTTGTCGGAGATGGGTTTCTCGCAAGACCGATTGGGCATCATTCAGCAATTAATCCAATTATCCCACGGCATCATTCTGGTGACCGGCCCGACCGGAAGCGGAAAAACCACAACCCTCTATGCCGCGTTAACGCAGATCAATGCGCCGGACAAAAACATTATCACCGTCGAAGACCCGGTGGAATATCAGCTGGTCGGTGTCGGCCAGATGCAGGTCAATCCCAAGATCAACTTGACCTTTGCCGCAGGGTTACGCTCGATTCTCAGACAAGATCCCGATGTGATCATGATCGGTGAAATCCGCGATCGTGAAACTGCTGAAATCGCCATTCATGCCTCACTCACAGGACATTTGGTCTTCTCCACCCTGCATACCAACGATGCCTCGAGCGCGGCCACTCGATTGATCGACATGGGCATTGAACCGTTTCTCGTCGCCTCCTCGGTGGTCGCCGTCTTAGCCCAGCGGTTGCTGCGGCAAGTCTGTTCGGACTGCAAACAGCCCTATCAGCCGACAGACGAGGAACTCATTCGCCTTGGTATCGTCCCCCCAAAGGTGCGCCCCACCTTCTATCGTGGCGCCGGTTGCCCGGCCTGCTCCCAGACCGGCTATCGAGGTCGAACCGGCATTTTTGAACTCCTCGTCCTCGACGATGAAATCCGTCGTCTCATCGGCAATAAAGCGGATTCGGCGACAATTCGCCAAGCCGCCATGGCAAAGGGCATGGTGACATTGAAAGATGAAGGCGCGGAAAAAGTGTTTCACGGGCTCACGACGACAGAAGAATTGATGCGAATTACCCAGCAGGAAGTCGAGATCTAGCCGGATGCCTGTCTACCACTACAAGGGCTATAAGAACGACGGAGGGTCCGCAACCGGCATTATCGATGCCGAGAGCCAAAAGGTGGCGCGCGTTAAATTACGGAAGGTCGGCGTGTTTCCCACCGATATGGTGGAGCAAGGCATTGCCTCGAACGCAGATATTCCAAGTGCCTCTTCCTCGGCGATCGGTCGCTCCCCTGCCCTCAGCACCAGTGATGTGGCAATGATGACCAGACAGCTGGCGACATTATTGGTGGCAGGTCTGCCGCTGGTCGAAGCGATCGGCGTCATGGTGGATCAAACCGAGAAAAAACCTGTGAAGAGCCTGATGGCCGATATCCGGGAAGGAATCCGTGGAGGCAAGTCCTATAGCGCGGTGTTGGAAGGTTATCCACGCGAGTTCTCTCAGATCTATGTGCACATGGTCCGCGCCGGTGAAGCCAGCGGCGCATTGGATCAAATTTTGTTTCGTCTCGCGGAGTTTCTCGAAAAACAGTTGGCGCTCAAGCATAAAGTCACCAATGCCATCCTCTATCCAGCCCTGATGTTGATTGTCGGGGTATCGGTGCTCTTTTTCCTCATGACCTTTGTCGTGCCGAAAATCACCGCAGTCTTTACGAGCTTGAAACAGGCCCTCCCCTGGCCTACTGTGGTCTTAATGAGCATCAGCCATTTTCTTGCCGACTATTGGATTGTGATACTCGGTGGAGTGGCTCTCATCGTCTGGTCGGTGCGGCGGGCCATGAACACCGAGGCGGGGAAGCTCAAGTCCGACCGATGGCTGCTTAAAATCCCACTCATTGGCGAAGTGGCCAGGATGGTCGCCATCTCACGACTCACGAGTACATTGGCGACGATGCTGGCCAGCGGTGTGCAATTACTGGACGCCATGGACGTCGCAAAGCGTGTGATGAACAATCGCGTCCTAGAGCAAGCCGTAGAGGGGGCCAGGCAGAATATTCGCGAAGGGGAAACGATTGCCGAACCGTTGAAACGCAGCGGAGAATTTCCCGCCCTTGTCACCCACATGATTGCGGTCGGTGAACGGAGCGGTGAAATGGAGGAGATGCTGCGTCGAATCGGACAAATTTACGATGGAGAAGTAGACCGGGTCATTACACGGTTTACATCGCTGCTGGAACCCATCATGATTCTCGTCATGGGTGTGTTGGTGTTTTTTATTGTGGTGGCCATCCTATTGCCCATCTTTGAGATGGGACAGATGGTTCGCTAGAGGCTGTGATCAGTGAAAAGTGATGCGTGATGAGTCACATGGGAGGTGTTCGATGAGAGGCAAGGAACGGTTCGAGCGCACGCAGATGACGTGGAGCAACAGGCACCGGCTGTCGGGTCCTCACCTATCACCCATTACCCATCACCCATCACGCCATATCCTTCGAAGCGAACGTGGCTTTACATTTATCGAAATCATGGTCGTGGTGGCCATTCTCGCGATCCTTGCGGCGTTGGTCGTTCCCCGGATCATGGGACGGACCGACGATGCCAAGCGCACGGCCACTAAGGTGCAGATCCGCAATATCGAAGGAGCGCTACAGCTCTACAAGCTCGACAACGGTGTCTACCCCTCCACAGAACAAGGCTTAAAGGCCTTGGTCGAAAAACCTTCGGTTGGGGTGATCCCGAAAAAGTGGAAGCTCGGAGGTTATCTCCCGAAGCTGCCGGAAGACTCCTGGCAAAATCCCTATAAATATCTGAGCCCCAGCCCGAAAGGCGATTACGAAATCACTTCCCTCGCCACCGATGGTGAAGTCGGCGGCGAAGGAATCAATGCCGATATTACCAATTGGAATCTCGATAAGGACTAGACGATGTGGCAAGAGGCGAGGGGCATGGGGCGAGGAATCTGGGAGAGGCATCTGGTGGCTTCCCTCGCCTCACGCCACGTGCCTCATGCCTGCCTGGCTACGGCAGGGTTTACCATCCTCGAAATCATCCTTGTCCTCTTTTTGCTGGTCGGCCTGCTGGGCATCGTATTGCCTCGCATATCGCTGGAGGAAAATCTCGGCTCAGTGGGCCGGCGAATGGTCGGGACCGTACGATCCCTTCAGGGCATGGCTATGTTGACCCAAAAAACGGTCCACCTGTACGTCGATCTGGATCGAGGGACCTATTGGCCGGTGATCTTGGATGGCAATCAAGAAAAGGTGCCGACCGACGCCACCTGGGCCACGCCGTTGAACCTTCCCGACAGCATTCGCTTTTCAGACATGCTGGCAAGTCAGGGGAAAAAAGAAACCGGTCGAGTCGATCTGTTTTTTTATCCGACCGGAAGGATCGATGCGATGACGATGCATTTGGCGGATAAGAACAACAACGTGCTGGCCATTGCCATTGAGCCGGTCACAGGCGCGATCCGCATGAGCGATGAACGGATCGAGCCTTTGAAACCCCTCACCATTCCAGACCGTGTGAGACCGTTGCTTCAAACCGCAGTGGCAGTCAGATAACAAGACGACGAGGAGCGCGACCGGTCACGCGTAGGATGTGCTATGGGAAACGAGCGGGGATTTACGTTATTAGAAGTGCTGATTGCGCTTGGCATCCTGGCGTTGGCGCTGCCGATCTTGCTGGGGCTCCGCAATTGGGACCTCGACCTCCATGCAAGGGCGAAGGAACTCACGACCGCCACGGTCCTCGCGCAGGAAAAGTTGATCGAGACGGAGATGGGGATGCTGTTGCCCCTCGGTGAGACTGGTGGAGAATTTCAATCGATCCCTCTGGGATCGCAAGCCACTGCGGAGACCACGAATCGTCCGGCTGATTATCGCTGGAAGCGAATTGTCTCACCCACGCCCTTGCCGATCGTACAGGAAGTCAAAATCCAGGTGTTGTGGCCACGAGGCGCCACGGAAGAAATGGTCGAGGTCAGTACCTATGTCTTTTTGGCAAACTCCCCTCCGCAGTGAGGGCGGGTTCACCCTCATCGAAGTCTTATTGGCCGTGTCTCTGGTCGCCATGATGGCGACCTTAGTCTTTGGGTCGCTCTATGTTACAACCAGTGCGATCGAAGCCGCACGCGCAAGCTCGGCCAATGAGCAGATTGTTCGAAGCACGTTACGCGTAATGACCGATGAGCTGTCGGTGGGTGTGAGTCTGACCTCTGGTCCTTGGATGGGGATCAACGGCCAGCAGGATGGTCAACCGGCCGATTCGATTGCCTTTCTCACGATGGGCCAGTATCGAGGGGCGGAGTCGACGAAAGATACCGAACTGGTTCGCATCGTCTACACCAGAGAAGGCGAACGCCTCCTTCGCTTTGTGCGGAGAAATCTCTACGGACTGACAGACGAGTCAGTCGAGCAAGTCGAGTTAGCGACAAAGGTCAAAGCTTTCAACGTGCGATTTTACGACAGCAAGAACAATCTCTGGGTAGACGAGTGGGATGGTCGGGGACGATCCGGGACTCCGAAAGCGTTGTTGATCGAACTGACACTACTACAAGAGAATGCCGAACCTCAGATCGTCCGCCAGTGGGTTGCGGTGGGGGCATCATGACGGCATGGCCCATCACCTGGCTTGAAACATCGAAGCTGAAAGGCCCTCTTGGCTGGGGGCTGGCGACGCTAGCCGGCTTCATCCTCTCGTTGCTCCTGACCTTTCCCTATGGCCCGCTCCAGAGTCGGCTGCTGGCTGAGTTCCAGCATGCGAGTGGATGGGAGATACGGGCCGCGGATTGGTCGGTAGGATTTCCCGCGTCCATCGAGTGGCGTGATGTGGTCCTCGCTGGCCCCGCCATCGGAGCCATTCCGATTGAAGCCGTACGGACAACGATTGAAGTCGTTCAGGCATTGTTCGGACGCCTGGCGATCGACTATGTCGTGCAATTACCGGGAGCAGCCCAAGTGGGCGCTGGGCGAGCCACCGGATCTCTGACAGCGGCCTCGTGGGGCTCACGCGGTCCAGTCTCTGTCAAAGGCCATCTCCAGCAGATGGATCTTGCGGCGGTCCTGAAACCCTACGTCAGCCGGGGAACCGCCCAGGGAGATTTCATGCATCGATGGAATAACACACAAGACGGCACGGCTGCCCTCAAGGGTGACGGAACCATGAAGGTGGAGATCAAGGACCTTGTCGTGGATCGAGTCGCAGCCGGCTCCGCTACAATGCCCCCGCTCACGCTCGGCCGCATACAGGCGTCGATCGCCTGCCATGCTGGTGTCTGCGAGGTGACGGAATTAAAGGGTGACGGTGTCGACGGATCGTTTACCGCTCAGGGGCATGTCACGTTGCGGCAGCCGCTTCAGCAGAGCCTTCTGGACCTGACGGTGACGATCATTCCCGGCCCCGGGTTTGCGCAAAAAGCGGCAAGCCTGTCGTTACCGCCGTTTCAGCCCGGTATCCCCTTGACGTTTAAGCTGGCCGGGCCGATCATCAATGCGAGAGTGGCGCTCTAAGCAGTACGGGAAGTAGTTCTTCTCTCCTGTCCCCGAGCCTGGTACAGTAGGATGACATCGCTAGTTATACGCAGGTTGTGAAGACCGTGAGGAGTACAGGTCGTTGTCGATGATTGCTGAATGTGTCGGGCTCGATATCGGACAGACGGCCTTCAAGGCCGTGCGGTTCCGCCGCCGTCTGAGCGGACGCGAATCGGTCGAATATTTCCATCTGCCCGTTCCCTATGGGCGACCGGAACAGATGGAGCCCGCGCATCGCGCGGGCATGCTCAGAGATTTCCTCTGGCAGCATGGCTTGTACGGCAGTGGAGAGATCGTCACGGCGCTCCCCTGCCAGGATGTATTTGTCAGGACCCTCTCCTTTCCCTTTCGCGATGCCTCCAAACTGGCGCAGGTCGTCCCCTTCGAAATGGAAAACCTGATTCCGATGCCCTTGGAAGACGTCACGGTCGGCAGTCTATTGTTGCCGGCGCGTGTATCCCAGGAAGGGACCGCGAAAGCCAAAGGGTCCGACGTCCTCGTCACCGCAGCGCCCAAAGAGAAAATCGCTGAACATATGCGGTTCATGGCCTCCGCCGATCTCAACCCCTCTGCGATCACCATTGACGGCATGGCCTTATTTTCTGTCAGCCAATTCCTCAAAGAGGAAGGAGCGCAAGTTCCCGGCGATATGGCGATTATCGATGTCGGGGCCTCGAAGACGACCTTATGCCTGGTCCATGAAGGCCGTCCGGTCCTGCTGCGGACCGTGCAATGGGGCGGAAATCATCTCACACATGCGCTCGCCGTGCGTCATGCCTGCAGCTTCGCTGAAGCAGAACGACGGAAGCGTGCCCTGGCCGTGAAAGAGGTCGACGCCTGGCTCGAACCAGTCCTCAAAGAATTGCGCGTCTCGCTCCATGCCTACGAAGGCAGCGTCCATCAGCGGTTGACCCATTGCTGGGTATCGGGCGGCGGCTCAAAATTAAAAGAGCTGAGCGGGTATATGGCGCACCAGCTGGGCTTGCAGCCGGTCGGTCCACGGCAAGGATTCGGATCGAGCTGTCCACGCGCCTTTTCCATCGCATTCGGCTTGTCGATCCATCCAAATATCGTTCGGCCACGCTGGAAGTCGAGATTGGCCGGATCTGGTCTCGTCCTGGACTTTAAAGCCGGCAGCCAAGATGCATCGGCCACAGGAGAGACCTCGAAGCAAGACCGGCGATTGGCGTTGTGGGGCGGGCTCATCCTGGCCGTTCTGGGTTTAATGGATCTCTCCACACGCGTGATGTTGAAAGACTCGACGGTCAAGGAACTCAAGCGGGGGCTCCAGGCTCAATACGAACAAACATTTGGTCCCGGCGCGAGCTCCGGAGAAGAACTGGATCAAGCCCGGTATCGAACGTCGCAAATAGAGAAGGGCCTCGCGGTGGTCGACGGAAGCCGCTATAACGTCCTCGCCAGCCTTGCGGAACTGGTGAAGCATGTGCCGCCTGGCATACCGCTGAAAGTGCGAGAGCTCACGATCGACGGAGCCAGCATACATCTGGAGGGAGAAACGACAACCTTCGATGCGGTTGAAAAGATCAAGCAGGCCTTCGCGGCAGTCGAAACACTGCATGACGTGTCCATTAGTGATACCCGTGTCGGGGCTGTCCCGAACCAAGTCGTATTTCGGCTGACCTATACGGTGCAACGGCCATGACACAGATGCTGAAAGAACGGTGGCAGCATTTCTCGCAACGCGAGCGCATCATGGTGTCCACCGGTGGCGCGGTGATTGCGGCAGTCCTCCTGTTTCTGCTGATCGTCGATCCGCTCACCGCGTCGATCGACAAGCTCGACCGGCAGGCACGCCGGAAAGCGAAAGACAGCCAGGAGCTGGCGCTGGTCGCACAGGAATATATGGCCAAGCAGTCCCGCATCGCCAAGCTCGAGCAACGCATGCCGAAGCCGCCGGCGCAGTTTTCCCTGCTGGCATTCATGGAAGAGGCGACGACGACGGCGCAGATTCGCGATCGCATCGCCGGCATGCAGCCACAGGCTCCCCTCGTCGTCCAGGGTTACCAGGAAACTTCCGTAGACCTGCGGCTCGACGGCGTCACGCTTCCCCAGATCCTCGCGCTGCTGGTGGCCATTGAGCAGGCCCCCTACGACGTGCAAGTGCATCATCTCCAGATGAAACCGAAATACGACAACCCGGTCAATCTCGACGCGACGCTGAAAATCGTGACCTATGCCAAGGTCTGATGAGCGTGGCATTGCCCTGCTGCTCACCCTCCTGGTTCTCACCCTCCTGGTTGCCCTGATTCTCGAATTCGATGTCGAAGCGAGGCGGGAATACCGCGACGCCGCAGCCTTCCGCGACAATTTTAAAGCGACCGTGCTCGCGCGTGCGGCAGTACAGGCAGCCCGTGGCGTGTTGCAGCAAGATTTCATCAAGGACAAGCAAACGGGACAGTTCTTCGATGCCCCCACCGACATCTGGGCCTTTCCCATCTCGAACTATGCCATCGGTGATGGAGTGCTGAGCGCGCAAATCGAGGATGAACGGGGCAAACTCAACCTGAACGACTTAGCGGCTGGCGGAGATCCCATCGCCAAGAAGACCAAAGTGTTACGGTTCAAACGCCTCTTCGAACTCGTGCAGGTCAACCCTGATCTGGTAGACGCCATCGTCGATTGGGTAGATCAGGACGAGGTCCCGGAAGCGTCCGGTGCAGAAGGCTCCTACTATCAAACCTTGCGCCCCTCTTACCGGGCGGCCAATGCTCCCTTGCAGACGCTCTTAGAGTTACGTCTGATCAAGGGGATCTCCCCCGAGATCATCCAGAAGATCTCAAAGCTGGTGACGGTCTATCCCCAAGAAGGAGAGAGCCGGGTGAATGTGAACACAGCCGACCTCCTGGTGCTTCAGGCCCTCGATCCTCGTATCACGCAAGGTGTGGCGTCGGATATTATCCAAGCGCGTCCCTTCAAGACCATTCAGGACCTCGATCGCGTCAGCAGCTTCGAAGCCGTTGGAAAAGAGCTCCGGCTCCAAAACCTGTACGACATCAAAAGCGACCTATTCTTGGCCCGTATGGTCGTGAGCGTCAACGAGGTGACCAGAAATGGGACCGTGGTGCTTCAGCGCAATGCCAGCACCGGAACGAGCGCGGTGCTGTACTACCGCGTTTTGTGAGCAGTGAAACTTGCCTGATCGACTGAACGACACCCTCTTCTCCCCTCTCAATAGTCGCCTGATAACGAGAACATAAATCAGTTCATTATCGAAAGTTAACAATTCTGTAACACCGCTGTTACGGATTCTTTATCTGTGTCCTGGATACTCCCTTGTGACAGGGCTGTGTTTTCATCGGCCCACATGAGTCAAAAAACGAGGGGGAATGAAGCGTGCAGATCTGGCAACTTCCGCAACAACCGAAGGAAAGAGGTGCGGTCTATTCATGTACAATCTTGCGACGAGCCTCCGTCGCGTGCCTGGTTCTCATCTTGGGCATTAACAGCACCCTGGCTGCAGTTGCGGCAGAACCGGACGTCATCGGTCCTCAATCTGGTTTGACCGCCACCCCTGTAGCCGACCCAAGCCAACGGGCAGGTGCCGGCCAGCGCGTCACCATTGAAAGTACCAATCTCGAAAGTCTGCTATTGGAAAAGGGCGTCATCACCCAAGATGACTGGATTCGCCTGAAAGCGGAGGAAGAACGGCGCGTCTTCGAGCAGACGCCGGAAATGCAAATGGCTGGCAATCCCCGCTGGTATGAGCGCATCCGGATCAGCGGGTACACCCAATTTCGTTATTCCGCAGGACCCAGCGACGGCAAGATGAGCATCCCTCTCGGCGATAAGGCCGCGACCACTCAGCCGCGTGAGCTCTACTTCCGGCGCATCCGCCTCGTGTTCCAAGGACAGATTTCAGAACGACTGGCGTTCTTTCTTCAGGGCGCCTTCGAGGGAGATCAAGAAAAGCAAGATATGTTCAATAAGGAAATCATCGATGCCTATGGCGACTACTATCTAACGAAAGACAAGGTTCACAGGCTTCGGTTCGGCCTCCAACGAACGCTGAACTCCTTCGATACCTTACGCTCAAGCACCAATCGGCAGGAACTCGACCGGCATGAATCGGTTCAAAGCGGCGCGCCTGGAGAACGAGACCTCGGCATATCTTATTTCTGGAGTCCCAAAATTGCCCAAGAACGGTTTGCCCAGTTAGCGGCCTATCACAACGGGCCTGGCGACTACGGTGTCTTCGGCGTCACGGTCTACAACGGGCAAGGTCGCAACAAGGCAGAATTGAACGGCGACAAGCACGTCGGCGTACGATTGGCCTATCCATTTGAATTGCCGAACGGGCGACTCTTGGAAACCGGCGTAATGGCATATCGTGGAGTCTTTTCAGTCAGCGGTGCAGGCTCTCCCACCAGCACCAGTTCGGCAGCGAAGTGTTACGACGCTCTGAATCAACAGGGTGGCTGCGACGTCAACGATGAGCGCATCACGGCCTACCTGTGGACCCCGCCGCAACCCTGGGGAATCCTGGCAGAAGGAACCATCGGCCGAGGTCCTAAGCGAAACCCTCTCAATAACACCATTGAAGAGTCGTCACTCCGAGGCGGGTATGTGCAGGGGTACTATACCTGGCAATACTCGGATGTCGCCCAGCTCACGCCCTATGTACGCTTCGGTGAATATTATGGCGGGTTTAAATCGATCAGTGGCGCAGCTGACGGCCAATCGCGAACCTGGAACTTCGGTCTGGTCTGGGAACCGGATACCCACTGGAGGTTTGTCACCGAACTCATGTTGAAGGATGGCCTCAACGAGACTCTGGTGCGCAATCAGGTGCAGGATCAATTCGATGCATCCTTATTGCGATTCCAAGCCCAGTGGTTCTTTAATTGATCCCATCGTTTGTAGTGCTAAGAAAGGAATCGATCATGACAGGTGAAAGACAGCAGCGGCAGCATATCTCGCGTGTGGCCCCGTATCTTGCTTTTGTGTTTACTCTCACCGCATGGTGCCTGGGCGAGGAGAGCGCTCTGGCAGAACAGGTCAATGTCTTGGCCCAATCCGGAAACGACTCGATCGCAGAACAATACCAGCCTGCTCAAGGCATCAGCGGTCGAGTCACCATAGTCGGGTCAGATACGATGCAGCCTCTCATGGCGAAGCTCGCCGCCGCGTTCAGAGCATTTCAACCCAACACGAAGTTCGGTGTCGAAGGGCAGGGATCCAGCGAAGCCATACGCGAATTCATGCTGGGCCTTTCCCTCCAGCACCGCGGGGATAAGTCAGGCGGGAAAGGCACACAAGGTGCCAGCAGCTCGGATTTATTGGCTTCGTCACGTCCGCTGACCGACCAAGAACGAAAAGGGTTTGTCAGTCACCATGGATACGAACCGATCGGCATTCCGATCGCGATGGATGCCGTTGCCATCTATGTGCAGAACGACAACCCGATAGAACGCCTCACGCTCGAACAAGTCGACGGTCTCTTTAGCTCCAGCTTGAAGCGAAGCAAGGGAGGACGCCTCACAACCTGGGGCCAGGTGGGGCTTAAAAATCAATGGAGCCAACAGCCCATTCACCTGTATGGACGCAATAAGAAGTCCGGGACCCGCGAATTCTTTAAACACGTGGCTTTGATAGATGGAGAACTCCATGACGACGTGCAGGAACAGCCTGGATCGGCATCGGAGATCCTTGCCATCGCTCAAGACCCTCTTGCAGTCGGCTATGCAGGTGTGGGGTTCCACAGCTCCATGGTCCGAATTGTCCCGCTCGCACAAGAGGCAGAGGGGGCGGCGATCCTGCCCAGTGCTGAGAGCGTGTCCAATGGGCAGTACCCGCTGGCGAGACCTCTCTATCTGTACGTGAATAAAAACCAGAAAGAAAAACTCGATCCCGTGGTGTGGGAGTTTTTGAAGTTTGTGAATAGCCGTCAAGGGCAGGAGACCGTGGCTCGAGCGAATTTTTACCCGTTGACCGCCGCACAGATTTCCAAGAACTTTGAACTCCTGGGGCAGAGTCTTGTGACGGCGCACAACGCCGCCGCGCGCTGACAGCTTCTCTCCGTTCTGCTATCGTATGAACGGAGAGGAGAGCACTGCGTGCAGTGACTCACCGTCATGGGAAGGAACAACATGCAGGCTTGGGTGGTTTCTATAGTAGGCGTCCTTGTTTCGCTCTCGGTCGGGTGTGCAACTGCTCCGCCCCCACGCGCTGTCTATCAGGACAATGCGACGGCCATCAAGCTTCAGTTCGATAGCAAGGCAGGCACAGGCCACAGTCATCCGGCTCATGTCAGCCTCGATGAACTCCGGCACATTCTCGCCGGGGTCAGGATACAGTCACGGAGTTCGTTGATTCCTTCCATCCTTACCGGAGATGCGTCACTGATCGGAGCCTTTTCACGGGAGGAAGAGATATTCTTGGCGCGCCACCTAAGTCAGGCGTTGGCAGAGGCGAAGCCGGACGAACTAGTTACGTTTTATCGACGGGTCACGACTGCAACCGTTGGGCTGGCCATCACGTCGGGCGGTCTCTTTGTTCACAATCGGCACCTGTATGTGATTCTGGCAAATAATCGTACGTTACCTTCTGACGGCATGAGCCAGAGTATCGTGTCAGAGATCGATCCTGTCGAAAACCCGCTCCTCCCGATTAGCCGGACAAGTTTTCGCGCCACGTTTGTCCCAGCGACTTCCATGGTGCCGGAAGATGAGCGGTGGCCTTGGCCTTACATCGATCCGGGCCGTTTGGTAGTCATAGATCTTGCTCAAATGGCACGGGACATGAAACTGCAACCTCCGATTTCACGATAGTGATTGCCATCAGCATGGCAGGCGCTTAACAGGATGGTGCCATAGGATCTGATCTGATTCGGGAGACAGTTCTATTCTTAGCAGGCTGCGGAAAAACTCGGCGCATGCGAAAAACACGGCCCAAATACTCGGAGTGGCACCGCGGCCAGAACAACCACAGGATGCTCAAAAAGGCCGTCCAGCAAGGCCGCAGCGAACGAAGAGGCGAGTCGTACTGGTTGGTACGTTGAGCCTCTTCGTGAAGCGAGAACGCCGCTGGCGGACTTTTTCAGCATCCAGTTTAGGGCCAATCCCCATAGTAGGCTCTTGGGAGAAGGCAGGAATGACT
>JAUXQT010000075.1 GCA_030682135.1 Nitrospirota bacterium
AGATCCCCGACCGTCGGATTCATCTGCACCATGGCGATTCGAAACGTTCGCATAGCGACCACCAACGACATTTCACAGTTACAGCAACGTGCGAGGGCAACAGTGCGGGGTCAGCGTGCCCTGATTAGGCGGGTGAGAAAGACAGACGTTTCAGCATCCTGTTAGCCCCGCTGCCTATCCACCCGTCCGTCGATTTCCCCTGCCAGCAACACGGCCTCGGCGATCTCGCGCATCGACTTCCGCAGATCCATACTTTGCCGCTGAATGAGTTTGAAGGCCTCTTCTTCGGTCAGCTTCTTTGAGCGCATCAGGTAGCCCTTAGCCCGCTCCATCAGCTTTCGAACCGCCAACGCTTCCTGCATCTCAAAAGACTTCTCAATCAGGGTCGTATGCTCGATGGCGATGGCAGCTTGATTGGCGATAGCCTGGAGCAGCTTCACCTCTTCGCTGGTAAACACGTGCGGGACAGACGTATAGCTATTGATCACACCCACCGCCTTCTCCCTCACCATCATCGGCACCGAGACCATGGAGCACAACCCTTCCTTCTTGGCCATGTCCGGGTACATATAGTCCTGCTCTTTGGTGACATCGGCCACGATAATAGGCCGACGGTCTTTCACCGCACGACCGCTGATGCTCTGGCCGACCTTCAGATTGGGCTTGCGACGATACTGCTCACTAAGACTTTGTGTTGCCTCGATCCGTAACTCTCCGCTGGTTTCGTCCAATAACATGATCGAGCAGATCTTGGAGCTCATCATTTGGGCGGTCATGGTCACCAGGAGCTGCAACACGTCTTCGATCAATCGATTGGAAGCCACCGTTTCGGAAACCAGTGACAAGGTTTCCACTTGAATGGCTTTGCGTTTCATCTGATCATAGAGCCGCGCGTTCTCGATGGCGCCGCCGACCTGATTCGCGATGGTCGAGAGCAGCGCGATCTCATCAGGCCGATAGCGTTTCGGACGCTTATGCTGGACATTGATCACACCGACGACTTCCTTCTTCGCCATGATCGGCACGGAGACGAAGGCTTGATGACGGTCTTCTGGAAGGTTGTGGAAAAATTTAAACCGCGAGTCGTCGCTGGCGTTTCTCGGAATCACGACGCGCGTTCGTTCCTGAGCAACCCACCCGGTGATCCCCTCTCCCAACCCGATCGTAATGCGGCCAATCAATTTCGGATGAGGGTTTTTCGAGGCTCTCAGAATCAGCTCATCCTGGCCATCTGACAGGAGATACAGGAGGCAGGCGTCGGCCTTGGTGACTTCGACGACCACTTCGACGATATGCTTGAGTACTGCTTCGAGGTCCAGTTGGTTACTGATCGAGTCGGAAATACGATGGAGCACATCGACTTCGCGTGTTTTTTCCCGCAACGCCTGTTGGAGCTGGGCCAGTGATGGAGTGCGTGCGGTCGTCATGATGGATTTACCTTCGCGTTGAAGATTTTCGGCGAGCGGAGCCCTTGGCTGACTGGCGACCACTCGCTAGTCTGCTTCCACGACCATGCTTCGCATGAAACCACTCGGCGCAGACCTGTTGCTCGATCGGGCGAATGACCACCTCACCAATCCGCACCGGCCATACCCCGATGACTTGCCCTCCAATCACTTTCTTGTCATGTTGCATGGCGCTCCAGATGGACTTGAAGGAAGTCTCTCTCACCTGTTCGGACAACCCGGCTCGCTGCACGAGACTCCCAATCCGTTCAACCACCTCATCCCCGCACAAGCCCATATGACGAGCCAGATCTGCCTCCTGCACCAACCCAACACCAACCGCTTCACCATGAATCAACCCCCGATAGCCACCAAGTGACTCCAGTGCATGCCCAATCGTGTGGCCATAATTGAGAATGCGCCGGTGATCCGACTCTCGCTCGTCTGCTGCGACTACCTGCGCTTTGATCTCGCACGATCGTTTAATGACATGGGTAACAGGCGCCTCTTTCAGCTTCAACAATGCGGGAATTTCATGCTCTAGAAACGAGAAGAACTCTTCATCGGCGATAATGCCGTACTTGATGACCTCGGCTAGGCCTGCGATCCATTCACGGCGCGGCAAAGTACGCAATGTGAGGGGGTCGATCAGGACGGCCCGTGGTTGGTAAAAGGCCCCGATGAGATTTTTGCCAAGCCGGTGGTCCACGCCTGTCTTACCCCCGACACTGGAATCAACTTGCGCCACAAGCGTCGTCGGCACCTGGACAAACGGGATACCTCGTTGATAAATCGCAGCAGCAAATCCGGTGATATCACCGACGACCCCACCACCGAGTGCCAACAGCAGAGACTGACGTTCGAACTTGTGTTTGGCTAACGTATCAAGGATCTTGCTGATTGTGGCGAGCGTTTTAGTCGGCTCTCCCGGCGATAAGATAATCGGAGTCGGATCGTACCCGGCCTTGCGAAGCGAACGGAGCGTCCCTTGAAGATAATGGCTTGCGACATGCCGATCTGTCACAACCCCTATCTTTGGAGAGGTTGTAAAGCCCCTGATCCTGTCACCAACCGTGGCAAGCAGCCCTGGCTGGAGCACAATGTCATAACTCCGCTCTCCCAAGACCACGGGTACGATCTGTTCTGCTACCTTCGGCATGCTCTAGCGCATTCTCCCCTACCGCGACATACAAGTCCCCGGTCCAATTCCTTGAAAGTGGACGAGAGTGATCTCAAGACACATTTCAACTGCAGGAATGGTGAACTGCGAGGGCTGAATTCTGAGGGATGGTATCACAATGGTATGGAAACTAGAAGATTGCCCCTGACTTTGGCGATCGGGGAACCTCGGCGGAAGGTTAGAACATTGAGAAGAGAAACTGAAGGGACAGCCCTGCCGCCGATATTTTAGCATATCGTGGCAGGGCTAAAAGAAATTCCGACTAGCTCTTCACGATGCTGGGCGTCAAGAAGATGAGCAGTTCTTGTTTCGCCACTGACTCGGTCTTTTGCTTGAAGAGCCACCCCAGCAAAGGCACACGCGAGAGGTAGGGAATTCCAGACACGCTATTATTCTGCGAATCGATAAATACTCCGCCGATTACCATGGTTTCGCCATCGCGAATAGTGACTTGCGTATTGGCTTCCCGGCGATCGATACTCGGACCAGCCGGATTGCTCCTGGCACCCACGGCATTTCTGGTTGCACGAACCTTTAACTGAATGGTCTTGCCGACCTCCTTCGGATCTCGCGAAGTAATCTGGGGAGTCACGTTCAGCTCCAGGTTTGCATCCACGAACGTGGTCTGAGTCCCCTGAAGGGAGGTCGTCTGGAACGGGATCGATTCTCCCTGTGAGATCTTCGCTTCCCGCTTATCTAAGGTCGTGACCTTTGGCGCGGCAATGACTTTACTCAGGCCGAGCAACTCGCCTGCCGATAACCGCATATCCAACTTCGCGCCATCTGTTCTCCCAATCGTGAACCCAACGCCTGGCGTTGACACCAATCCACCGACTGTTGCAGGAAGATTGACCAGAAAATCTGATACTTGCCCTCCAAATGGTCCGACATTTCCCGTCTTGAAGTTTGCCACCCCGCCGCCCCCAAGCTGGTTCACGTTCTGCACACCCCATTGAACACCCAGCGAACGGGAATAGGTTGTATCGGCCTGCACGATCCTAGCTTCAATTTGGACCTGCGGGACTTCGAGGTCGAGCCCATCAACCAATTGCTTCATCACCGCAATCTTACTTTCCGTATCCCGGACAATTAATGCATTTGTCCCCTGACTGGTTTGCATCAAGCCCCGTGGGCTTAGATACGACCGAAGAGCCGTCATGATTTCTGTCGCTTGAATATTCCTAATATAGAACACACGATCGACCAAGTCTTCGGCTTTCATCTTAGCGTCTTTCGCCTGCGTCTCTTCATTCTGCTGCTTGGCGATATTCGCGAGTGAGTCGATCCACAAGATATTGCCCTGCCTTATCTTGCCTAACCCATTCATCTTTAAAATCATATCGAGCGCCTGATCCCAGGGCACACTCACGAGTTTCATCGTGACTTTACTCTTGACCCCTTCGCCAACGACCATATTAAAGCCACTCACTTCGGCAATGAGGCGCAGCACGTTACTGATATCTGCCTGCTGAAAGTCGAGTGAGATGCGCCGACCGACGTAGCGCGTTTCCCCGACGACCAAATCTTCTTTCGGCGTATTCTTCTCACTTCCATCTGCATCAGAAGTCATTTGGACGGGCCGCACATAAAACTTCAGGGAAGACCGACGAACAGTGGGTATTGCACGCTGAGCCACTCGAGATGTCATGCTTACTTGGCTCGGTTGCCTCGCTGACTTCTCCAGCTGGATCGTTTCGGCTATTGGGTCACGAGGAGACCGAGCAACGACATGACTTTCTACAGCAGCATCATGATGTCGAAGCGTGACGATGAGATTCGCCCCTTGCGGCTCAACCGAATAATCTGCCTGACCGGCAAGATCCAAGACCACTCTCACTTTATCGGCATGATACCCCAGCCGCACTTGCTTCAAAAACTGGTGATTCACCATCAAGACCGGTTGACGTATGGCTGATGCAACATGTGGGATGTCGATTATGAGACGTCGCTCATCGAGGCGTGTTACCTCATGAGCCAACCGTCCGTCTCCTGAAATGACAAGACGGATATCGTGAGTTCCACGCTGAATATCGATGCGTGTCAAGGTCTGCGCTAGCACTCCGTCGATACTCGATGGCAACTGTGGCTCGGTGGCGGGCCAATCGGTTGACGCCCCCATCGATGGCACTGCCACCGGAATACTGAGTGCTCCCACCGCAGAGAGCATACGGACAAATGATGTAGTGGTCATGGTCAGCTTAGGTATCATTCTGCGCCCTCTTTCGGGTGAAGGAGCTTGACGTACTCCCGCTCCTGTTTGCTCCCATACACATCTGTAAACCTTTCTTGCACCACAATGCCTTTCTCC
>JAUXQT010000088.1 GCA_030682135.1 Nitrospirota bacterium
CCGCTCCGTGGAATTGAGAAAGACCCTGGCGTCACGTGCATGTACATGATGCTGAGGAGGCGGCTGATAGGCAAAATACTCTTCGGCCATGCGAACGACCACCGGATCGAACTCGACCACATCCAACTCGAGTTCAGGCCAACGATTGGCGACCCACTTCGCCAGCGATCCGCCTCCATGGCCAAGGATCAGCCCTCGTTTGGGTTCCGGCACCAAGGCCAACGACGCAACCATCAATTGGCTATAGGGAAGAAACAGCGCAACCGGGTCCGCCTTCCACATGACCGCATGGAAGGTCCGGTCCAGGACGAGGTAGCGAAAGAGATCGTCATCCCGAATTCGTACTTGTTGGTAGGGGCTGTCTTCCTGATAGACCGGCGCTTTCAACTTTTGGATTGGAGATAAGGCACCGGCTCCCAGGCCTCCGATGCAAAGGATGACGAGGCCAATCACAATTGGCCGTGCCGTCGTCCCACGGACCAACCACCAGAGGCCAAGCCCTACTTGAATGACCCCGAGCCAGGCTACCAGTGCCTGGCTGCCGATCCAGGAGAGGAAGAAAAAGGCTGTCCCCCAGGTTCCTGCCAAACTCCCCATGGTCGAGAGTGCGATCATCCGGCCGGTATGCCGGCCGAAATACTCGAGGTCTAATACGGCCAATCGCAGCATCGCCGGCAAGACGCCGCTCAGACCGAAGGCTGGCGGGCCGAGGAGCAGGGCCGCGGCGGCACAGGGTCCCCATCGGGGGTCCTCAATCGCCTTCGCCACCGCAAAAAGCACCGGCTGGCCAAGCCAGGCGATTAGAAAAGTCCAGGCTCCCGAAAACAACAGCAGTCCTGCCAAGACCTGCGCCCCAGGGTGCCGGTCGGAAACCCAGCCGCCAAAGGCATAGCCGCCACTCATGGCGGCAAGAATGACTCCGATCAATGCACCCCAGACGAAAAGGGAGTTCCCGAACACGGGAGCTAAGAGTCGGCTTCCCAAGATCTCGAGCGCCATGACCACCGCTCCGGTCACCAGCGCCGTCACCAGAAGAAACCACCGAGGCGTATGAACCGACCGGTTGACGGAGCTCATACGGAAACATCACAAGGAAGAAGGAAACAATCCAGTGCGATACAGAGATTGCTCAATTCGATCATAGGCCGCCCCAGTTTTTGAAATACCGTAAGAGGTCGCGAACGGAGAGGATCCCGACAATCTGTCCATCGTCAGACACGGCTAGGTGCCGAATCCCATGCTCCGCCATTTTCTCACTCGCCTCGTGCGCCGAACTCGAACTCTCGATCGATAACAGCGGGCTGCTCATCACGGCACGAACCAACGTCTCTTCTGCCGAGCGGGATTCGGCCAACCCCCTGCGAACCAAGTCCGATTCGCTCACGAGACCACTGTAGTGACCACCCTCGCTTACTAATAATGCGCCAACCTTTGCATCGCGCATCAGCTTGGCCGCCTCCAACAGGGTCGCGTCCGGACCGATCGTGCAGAGGGTCCTGCACATCATCACGGCGAGTGGCCGCTGAATAGGTCTGCCTTGAATCGCCATACGTGAGATCCGTTCAATGAAGGGAGCAAATAGTACTCAGCCCTCGTGCACCTGTCAACGAGCGGTACAAGTTGCTCATCCGGCAAACAAGACTATCCATAACTTCGTTGCTCACCCTCGATACCGTTGCTATACTCGGCCCAGTTCGTTTTTGGTAAGGAGAAGAGGGACGCATGCATATCAGTGTCATTGGAACCGGTTATGTTGGGCTGGTCACAGGAGCCTGTTTTTCTGAATTCGGCGTGAGTGTGACCTGCATGGACACCGACGCCTCACGAATCGCAAGGCTTGAAAAGGGCGATGTGCCCTTCTACGAGCCGGGGATTACGGAGCTCGTGGCCAAAGGCATTCGAGAGGGCCGAATGACCTTTACCACCGACGTGGCCAAAGCCGTCGACAAGGCTCTCGTGATTTTCATTGCAGTCGGAACTCCGCCACGAGCAGACGGATCGGCCGATCTCTCCTACGTCGAAGAAGTTGGCCGCGGCATTGCCAGAAACATGACCGGGTACAAAGTGATCGTCACCAAGTCGACCGTCCCGGTAGGAACAGGGGCAACACTGCGTGAGGTCATCAACGCCAACCAATCGGGCAAGTTCCGATTCGACATCGTCTCCAACCCGGAGTTTCTTCGTGAAGGGTCTGCCATTGAAGACTTCATGCGGCCGAACCGGGTCGTCATCGGTGCAGACAGCGAGCAGGCGATTGCGATCATGAAAGATCTCTATCGTCCGCTCTACCTCATCGAAACACCCTTCGTCGTCACCGACATCCCCACTGCCGAAATGATCAAGTATGCCTCGAACGCCTTCCTGGCCACGAAGATTTCGTTCATCAACGAAATCGCGACAGTCTGCGAAAAAGTGGGTGCCGACGTACAGATGGTCGCGAAAGGCATGGGACTCGATAACCGGATTGGTTCGAAGTTTCTCCATGCAGGACCGGGATTCGGTGGATCCTGCTTCCCTAAAGATTTGGCGGCACTGGTCCAGACGGGAGAGCGAGCCGGGTATCCCATGCAAATCGCAGAGGCCGCGGCTCTCGTCAATGTACAACAGCGTGGCAGGATGATCGACAAGATCACGAAGGAAGTTGGCGAGATCAAAGGAAAGACGTTCGCGATGTTGGGCCTGTCCTTCAAGCCCAACACCAACGACCTACGGGATGCGCCGGCCCTGGCCATTGCGCAGGAACTGATGAAACAGGGCGCAACCGTTCGCGCTTACGATCCTGCCGGGCTGGAAGAAGCCTGTCAGATTGTTTCAGGCCTCGTTCCTTGCAAAGACGCCTATGACACGGCACAGGGGGCGGATGCCCTGATCCTCATGACCGAATGGAACCAGTTCCGAACGCTCGACTTCGACAGACTGAAAACCCTCTTGCGCCAGCCCATCTTCTTCGACTTACGGAATGTCTATGAACCGGACCGGGTCGCGGGATATGGCTTCCGCCACATCTCCGTCGGGAGACCAACGAAGACGCCTTCTCAGTCCACGTAACCGGCGCGTTACGTAAGCCGCGGCGCTTCAGCTTCCTTGGCTTCCTCTTTGACCTTGGGCTTGTAACCCATCCGGTCCAAAACCTTCATCACCCTCGTTTTCAAACGGTCGTCGGCCTCGGCAAGCGCCGTGGCCAACGGCTCGACGGCAGGCTTTCCGATCTTGCGAATGATTTCCGTCACAGATTGCCGGACCTCATCCTCCTCGGATACCAGCAAAGGCACGAGGGACGACACCGCCGGTCCGCCGATCTTGATCAAGGAATCGTAGGCACGCTGCCGGACATCGCCCACTTCATCCGCCAACGCCTCAACCAACGGCCGCACCGCGCGAACTTCCTTGAGCTCGCCCAGCACTTCCGCCGCATACTTTCGGTTGAGCCAATGACTATCTTTCAGATCCAACAACATCGCATCGGCGCGCGCCGCATTGGGGTCTTTCGCACGAATCCGGAAGCTCTTGGCGACTCGCTTTCCGCCTTCTTCGACGACGCGAATCGTAGCGCCATCTCCCACCTTGAGCTTCTTGAGCTCTTCAAGCGCCTCGTCATCCACGTCCAGCACGACTGTCTTCCCGTCGTAGGCCAACAGTTCGACTTCGAGCTGCTTCGCCTCAAGGTTCACCGCAACGACCCGTTCCGTGACGAGATTGAATCCGTCTTTCTTCGCGCCGCCCTTGGGACCGATCTGAATAAGCTTTGGAGGAGCTTCATCCGCCATGATGTGTATCCTTTACGTCGAAATAAAGATTACGGCTTCGCTTTCCATCCGAGACTTGCCAATACCCCTTCTACCGTCTCCTGCACCATCGTATTCTCATCTTCGAGCAGCGGAAGCAAGGGGTCGATCGCCTGCTTCGCCCCGAGCCGCGCGAGCGACTCCGCCGCATTCCGCCGTACGAGCCAGTCTTCATCCTTGAGCGCCTCGATCAGCGGGCCGGCTCCTCGGGCATCGCCGATCTTGCCCAGCGCTTCGGCCGCATGACGCCGCACCATCCAATTATTGCCCAGCAGCCCCTCGATCAAGGCATCGACGGCCCGCGCATCGCCGATCTTCTTCAGCACACGCGCCACATCCTCACGCACCGTGTTGTCGGTGAGTGCCTCGATCAATCCTGGCACAGCCCGGGCATCGCCGATACGCTCAAGAGCCCACACGGCAGCGGTTCGCACCGCGCCATCTTTATCCTTCAGCGCGTTCACCAGGGGATCGATACCCCTGGGATCCTTCAGCTTCCCCAATCCTGCGGCAGCCTGTTCACGGATCGCCCATTCATCGTCCGTCAAGGCTTCGATTAATGGATCGACGACCGAGGGGCCGATTCGCACAATGGCGCTGGTCGCCGCCTCCCGAATCAGGACATCTTCGTCTGCCATGAGCCCGATCAACGGCCCCACCGCATCCTCGCCCACCTGACTCAAACTGGCAATCGCATGATTACGCAACGCTTCATTGTCGTCCCGAAGGGCCCCGATCAGCTGCTCAATCCGTTCTGCCTGCATCTCGTCACTCATCGTCGTCCTGCCCTCCCTGACTCTCGACAGGCGTCCCGTCGAGCGCTTCCAGTTTATCGGCGATCAAGCCGGAATTGTATGCGACGAGGCCGTCCCGGTCTGTCCGCAACCGATCGAACAGTTCCTTGTACGGCCGCAAGACCTCCACATCCTTTACTTTGGCCAAGGCTTCCATGGCAAAGACCCGGAGAGGTCGAATGGGAATGGCCTCAATATAGAGCTGGGCAGGTCTGGCATCGCCGATCAAGCCCAACGATTTCATGGCCAGCTCTTTGACTCCCGTATCTTTATCGATCCGCAACCGCTCCATCAACGGCTCGACGGCCCGCACATCGCCGATCTTGCCCAATAGATCAGCGGCGGCTTCACGGATCACCCAATCGTCATCCTCCAGGTACTCGATCAAGATCTCCACACTGGGGCGACCGATCGCCAGAAGATTGATCACGGTGCTCATGCGAGCCTCTTCCCGTTCACTCAGTTCCTCGATCTCGCGCAGCGCGTCGAAGACCTCGTTGATGCGCTCACGAATGGCGGTCAACTTCTTGAGCGTCCGCACCGCGATGTCGCGAATGGCCGGCTGCCCCATGGCCGTGATAAAGGCATCCGATGAGCGGGGATCGAGCAGATGCTCCAGCATCTTCGCAGCCATGATCTGCGCTTCCGGATCCGGATGGGTCAACATCTCGCTGAGCGGGGCGATCGCATTCGGGATCATCCCCAGCAAGTGCGAGGCCGCCACGCGAATCCCATCATCCTTCGACTCATAGAGCAGCGAGGTCAACGCCGACGCCGTCGTCACGTCCAACACCCCCGCCATATGTTCCAACGCCGACGCGCCGGCCTTGCGGACTGCCTCATCCTCATCCCGGAGCAAGCCGACCAAGGGTACGCCGCACAACGGATCGTTCACGCGCGCCAACATGGCCGCCGCTTCAGCTTTCAGCGCAGACGAACCGGTCTCCAGTACCTGAACCAAAGCCTGCACGGCCCGGGGTCCGCCCGACAAACAGGCCGCGGTCGCTCGCATCCGACGCCAATCCTCTTCATGGATGAGCTCGGAGACCAGCGTTTCAATCGTTTCTTTAGACATAGTGGTTCAACGGCCTGCTACACACGTCCGGCGCGCCAGCCGACTTTGGCTAACGTATCTTTGACATGGTATCGAACATTATCATCCGACTCACGGGCCAGTACCGCCAGCAACGGCGCGATCACGGCGGAGCCGAATCGAGTCAGTGCATCGGCGGCTTCCGCGCGAGTCACCGTATACCGAAGCGCCTTCATCAGCGACGGGATCGCCGCCTCGTCCCGGATCGCACCCAACGCCCGAACGACCTCTCCTAACGTCAGTCGCTCTTCATCCCACTGATCGCCGCAGCCTTCGACCGGACGGGAGATCTCCGGTTGGTCGACTCGTTCAAGCACTGCGATCAGCACCGGCACAGCACTACGATCGCCGATCCGGCCCAATGCCTCAACCGCTAACGGACGCATGCCTGGTGTATGCATCGCCGTCAGAAGAAACTCTACGGCGCGCGCATCGCCGATCTGACCCAACGCACGGACTGCGTCCTCGCGAACCGCCCTGTCCTGATCGTTGAACAGCACCGACAACAGAGGGGCCACCGCCTCCGGAGACCTGGTCTTCCCCAAAGCTTCTACCGCATGCAGCCGCACCAGCCAATCCGTATGGGTCAACGCGGCCAGTAACGATGCGAGCGCCGCCTCGCCGATCGCCGCAAGGGCAGTCGACGTCTCCTCGCGAACGGCTTTCACCTTATCTTGTAACAGCGGCACCAGCGGCGAGACCGCTCCCGAATCTTTAATCCGGCCCAACGCCTTGGCCGCATGCATCCGCACAATCCAGTCGGGGCTCTTGAGTGCCTTGACGAGCGGCGCCAGCACCCGCACATCGGCAATGGTGGCCAGCACCGACGAGGCCAATTCCTGAACCGTGAGCACCGGATCGGAGAGGCAGGCGCCGAGTGTCGTGACCGCCGGTTCTCCGATAGCTAAGAGGGCGCCGATCGCCGCATCGCGCACTGCGCGATCGCCGTCACGAAGGACGGAGACCAGCGGCGCGACCGCCCTCGGATCCCGAAACGTGCCAAGCATCGTGGCGGCTTCTTCGCGAATCGCCCAATCCTCGTCCTTCAGCGCCGCGATCTGTTCGGCTACCGCATCCGCCATGCAGAATCTCCTGGTCTGGGATCGATGAGCGTAACATAGCCATTTTCACAGGGTCAACGCACAGAGAGCGGCGCTGACGCCCGTTCAGGAGAGGCCGCGACGAGAATTGACAGCGCATAGACCGACGCCTACGATATCCGAGCTATGTTCGCCCCCTCACATGCTCATCCCTGTTTAAAATGGAGGCCGTTATGACAACTTGGAGACAACAACTTGGGACATATTCTGTCCTGACGATTCTGCTCATCATCTTCGTGATTAGTCTCGGCACCTCGGCAGAGGCCTACGAAGTCTGGCTGACCGACCAGTCGGATACCGCGAAAGAAAGCGGGGGGTTCATTTACATCTATGACGGAGCCGCTCTGGCGGCGAACCCCACGACGACCAAACCGGCAACCACGATCGATGTCGGAGGCGACATCAACAAATTCTGCGAGGAGGCCACGAAAAAAGCAGTCCGCCGGCCGCACATGCTGTTTTTCACCGAGGATCAGGCCCACGTCATTATTTCGTTTCTCAGCGGGCAGGTCTTGATCATGGACGCGGCCACCAAAAAACCGGAAGCCTGCCTGTCGATGGGGAAGAACGTCCATGCCGCCTGGCCGACGCCGGACCAGAAGATGGCGATCGCGGCCAACATCGCTGAAAAGAAGTTTATCCGGATTTGGACCGATTACGCCGCGCATACCTTCTCGTTCGACCCTGAGAAAGACGTGCTGAATCTCGCCGCGTTCGAAGGCGGTGAGCGGCCGGACGCCTCCCCGATTTGCCCCATCACGGAAGCGTCGAGCAAGTATGCCTTCGTCACGCTCCGTGGCGGTGGTCTGTTGGTGATCGACGTCACGGTGACACCGATGAAAGTCTTGGCCGCGCTGGACAACAATCAGATCCATCCAGCCGGCTGCGGGGGCGTGCAAATCGATGACACGATGTACATCAACTCAGGCGGCGGCTGGCCCATCGCTCCGCTCTCCTACGATGTCTATGCCCTCGACCTGTCGAATCTCCCGAAGTCGGTGTCGGCGAAACGGATCTCGCAGCGGGACGACCAATTTGCAGACTCACATGGGATGGCCGCGGTAGGCCGATATCTCTGGAGCGCAGACCGGGCTGGTAACAACGTGGAGATTATCGATACCTTGAGCCATCTCAGCGTCGGCTCGGTGGATCTGACGACCGATGCCAACAAGGATCCGGCTCCGGATCTCATGGACGTCTCCCCGGACGGCCAATATGTGTTCGTAGGCCTCCGTGGACCGGCTCCCCTTACGGGCAATGACAAGACGGTGAACAATGCAAAAGGCACGATTCCAGGAGTGGGAGTGATCCACGTCGACGCGGACGGGAAGGTCGGACACTATAAAGGACAGGCCGCCATCACGAATATGAAGGATGGAAAAGAAACCGCCGATACGCACGGCATCGGGATCCGGACAACGGGTGAGTCACGGACGATTATGCAAATCCCTCTGGGTGGTCTTATCCAGGGTGGGGCACTGCCGAAGAAGAAGAAACAAAAATAATCCGAACGGTTGTTCCTGGCCTTTGAGCCCTGTCGCCGGATGGGTCACACTATCCGGTGACGGGCTCAGAGTACCGACCGCTTAACATCAGACGGCGCGCTAACCCCTCTGCGCGAAATCTCCCGAAGGGCCAAATCGGCCGGTGTCGCCAAGAGGCATGTCCACCCGGGCATTATCGACCACGCTCGAATTGACGGTGATGTCTTCCGGCGCCGGCATCCAGCCCAACTTTTCCAATGTTTCAAGCGCCAGGAGCCGCAATGCGTCTTTCGCTGTGAGTCGAACCGACGCATAGGAAAGCACCCGCTCCCCTTCTGCGATGACTTCGGAAGCTTTCGGATCGTAGAGAAAGGCAATCAACGGCTCGATCGCCGTATCGCCGATTGTGGCCAGGGCCGCACTGGCCTTTTCGCGCAAGACGCCGTCCTTCAACAGCATGATCAAATCGGGAATGACGCGCGGATCGCGGAACTGGCCGAGCGCCGTCGCCGCCGCCTCCTTGATAAAGGCGTCTTCGCTGACGATACAGCCAGGGGTCGGGGTCCCATCCTGTCGAATCCCCTTCCCCTTCAACGCATCCAACACCGGAGGCAACGCGCGAGGATCGCCGATCATGCCGAGCGACGCAATGGCATGCCGTTTCACAACCCCATCCTTCATCGCCTCGATCAAGGCATCGATCGCTCGCGGATCGCCGATCTGGCCCAGGGCAATCGTCGCATCTTCTCGCACGGCCCGATCCGGATCTTTCAGCGTGGCAATCAAGGCATCGACGACTTTGGCGTCCCGTACCCAGGTTCGACCGATTTGATAGTCGGTCGTCATCCCGCCCAGCGCGCGGGCCGCATGGCATCGGACCACGAAATCTTTATCAGTCAGGCACTCCAACAAGGGATCGACGGAGGGCTGGCCGATAAGAATGAGGGCGGTCCCGGCTGTTTCTCGCACCGTTTTCGAAGGATCGCGGAAGAGCTTGGTCAGGGTGGGGATCGCTTTCGGATCGCCGATTTTGCCCAGCGCCTCTGCGGCCGCACTCTTCACGGCGCCATCGCGATCTCGGCAGACGAGCATGAGAGCTTCGACCGCTTTCCGGTCCTTGATGTCGCCACTCGCTTTCGCTGCATGCTCACGGACACGCCACCGCTCGTCCTTCAACGCGGCAATCAGGCGATCGACGACTCCCGCACCCATCGAGGCGACGGCGGCCACGACATCGTTCCGCACATCCATGATGGAGTCGTTAAACAAACCGATGAGCGCTTCTACGGCTTTGGCGCCGCCGATCTTTGCCACGGCCCGGCCCGCATGGGCCCGCACCGCCCAATACTCGTCTCCGCAGGCGCCGACCAGCGCATCCAATGTGGTCGGATCGGCAAGCTCGGCGAGTGCCTTGGACGCTTCCTCGCGGGTCGCGTCGTCGACATCCTCGAGTGCTTCTAACAAATCATCAAGCGCCTGGGCCATGGGTTCGGCTCCTCTACTGATAGTAGTTATCGCGCTGGCCGCCATGCGGATAGGTTCGGCTGCAACGGATAATTAAGGTTTGGGTCCCTCGTCCCTCCACACATTGGTCGAGCGACTGGGCAACCTCTAACTTTCCCTCTAAATTCACGGTGAACGGAAAATCAAAGGTGAAGCTGATGAACTTATATTTGCCCGGCTTCAATTTGAGCGTACGGGGCTCGGTCGTCCTGTAGGCATCCATAGACTCGGGGTCCGAGGCCTGAATAGGGGGCGTCACGCCAGGCACGTACCACCAGGTCTGCGGATTGATGGTCGTCGCATCGATGGTGATGCTATGTTCCTGGGTGTAGGCGGCCGGTGGACCGGCCAGGGCCGGTGAGGCCATCGCTGCCATAACCAGCAACCCTCCAACGAAAGAACACATCCTATTGTGTTTTACATGCTCCATCATGATGACCTATTCCAGGGATATCCGTGGGGCCGCAACAAAGGCCGCCTGAAAGATTTCTTCCACGGCATGGCTCTCCCATTCGGTGTGAGTCTGTAGCCCTAACGTCCGCATCACGGTCGCACCGGTATCTAAAATCGAGACCGGCTGGTGAATCGCATGACCCTGCTTAATCCCCACCCCCGAAGCAATCCACGGCACCATCGGAACAGCTGCGTCAGTTTGTTCCTGGCCTGCATCTCGGCCTTCGGCGCTGAGCGAGGTCACGAACAGGGTGGTCCGCTTGGTCAGCCCATGCTCTTGATAGATATCCAACACGGAATGGATGCCCTTATCCACCGTGCGAAGGGCGTCGCGGTACTCCTTCGAAGCCCAGCCTTTTGACGCACCCACTCGACCGGCCTCAGGAAGATGGACAACCAGGAAATGCGGGAGCGCAGGGATGGCATGTCCATACCCATGACCGCTGGTCGCTTTCTTGAAATATTGACGGATGTAGGACACGATGCGATCCGTGCTGCACTCGGACTTCAACGGCCCGCACATCTGATAGTCCGTGTAGGGTTCGGGTCTCGCCAGCTGATAGAGCGATTCGTCCATGAGGAAAATCGCGCTGTCGCGCCCCCCACTCAAATCGAGATAGTCGAACATACTCGGGGCGCGTGGGTATCCACGGCTGAATTCGAAGGTATTCCAGGTAATGCCATGCTTCTCGACCGGCATCCCCGTAATCAATGAGGCCATCGTGGGCAACCGCAATGCAGGCTTCACCGCCGTCGCAGACCAGGTGACAGACCCATCCTTGATCAACCGGCTGAGAGCCGGCATCGTGCCGCCCTTCAGCGAGTCCTGACCGAACCCTTCGAGGACGAACAGAATCACATGCTCGGTCTGAACCGGTGCCGTAGGAGTTATCGCCGGGGCAGCCGCGACTGCGGTCCCGCTTAGGAAGAGCAGAGAGAGAGAGAACCAGGATGCGATCAATGTTCGAGTCGACCATCCGCGATGGAGGCTGAGTGCTAGTTTCACAGATCCGTCCTTTCTATTCCAAGGGAACTTCTAAACTATCATGGCGTTTTCTGCCAAGGCAAGGGAGGCAAGGGCCCCACAGGCAGGATTCATAAGGGTTCAGGCAGCGAAGGAACGACTTCTGGCAGAAAAGTCGATGTCGGTGTTATGCTGACTTTCCACCTCGTGGCTGTCAACGAATCGGCGCCTGGCGCGTCAGTTCTATCCAGAAGGTGAGGGCGATGCCGGACATTTTCCCTACTTCACAGCCTCCCGCCCGCTGGGTGCCCCCTCACCTCACACCGTCGAATTTCAGCCTCATCCTCCTGTTGACCGTTCTGTCTGTCTGGCCATCAGTCACTCTGGCAGAGATCCGAGTCGTGACCGCCCAGGGTGAATATCGGATGGGGGACCGGGACACCAGAGAAGACGCCATCCGCCTGGCCACCGAAGCAGCCAAACGGGCAGCCCTGGAACAGGTCGCCGTCTACCTCGAAAGCGTCACGGTTGTGGACGGCCTGGATATAATGAAAGACGAAATTCGAACCTATACCGCCGGTCTCGTCCTCATCCTGGAGCAAAATACCAACACGATGCTCGACGGAGACACCATTGTGGTCAGGACAGATCTGGTCGCCCAGATCGATACGGAAGAAGTCCGCAATGCCATCGCAGCCTTGCGGGAGAACGAGGATGCCCGGCATCAGCTCGTCGCGTTGCAGCAGGAAAATGAGCAACTGCAACAGGAACTCGACGAGGCGAACCAGAACCTGGCAAAAGCCTCAACTGCGGAACAAACACAACTAGCCTCTCAGCAACGCCAAGAGATCCTGAATCGGGTGCAATCCAACGCCATGGTCTCACAGGCCTGGACGGATTGGGTACTCGTCTCGCCGGTAGTCTATCCCTCTCCCTGGGTAGGACAGGCCCAGACCCAAGCGCTCCTAAACGTCGCACGAGGCCTCTATCCCACCAGCCCCCATGTCCTCGCGGCACAACAAGTGTTTACCACGAAACAGCCGCCGGCACCGCCCCAGCCACCATCTCCCCCTGCGCCGGGCATGAGACCACCAACCATGCCAAGTTATCAGATCGTGCCGGGGCCCAGCTCCCAGGTCAGCCCGCGAACACTCAATGAAATTTCTCATACCACGCCAACAGGGCCGCCGCAGATCGGCAATCAACCTCAATCTGGTCAGCCATCGCATCAGCCAGGCTCACGAACGCTGACGGATGTCCACAAGATCAATCCCTTCCTGCCGCCAGCGAACGTTGCACCTCCGAACTCCAGATCGGCACGCGCGCTCCAACAGTTTTTGCAGCACCAACCGCAAGCAGGCCAGCCACCCATGGCGAATCGCCTGCCTCCGACCCTCAACCAAATCCATCCGCCGACCCCGCACCAGGTCCCACGGACCCCCTATCAGATTGCGCCGCGCCCACAGGGAGGCGGAGGTCATGGCGGAGGAGGCGGACGAGGAGGCGGGGGCGGCAGAGGGAAAGGGAAATAACTCGTGCAGAACAGAATAAACTTCGTCCTCCTCTATTGCAGCCTGGTGGCCATCACATGTTTCGGGCAATCGGGCATGACATTGGCTGAGTCAGGCAACGGATCGCCTCCGGTCAACCAACATGCCGAACAATCATTCCAACAACTGCACCAGGCAGAACGAAGCAGTCCAACGAACCAGCAAGCGGGCAACAGGAGTAGCAGCTCAGAACGCAACGGCCATTACTCCGAAGACCAGTACCTCATCGGAAAAGGCCAAGGAGATCTGAGCAAAGGCAAGATAGTCTGCCAGCGGGTCTCGGAACTGTCGGCGCGGACCGATCTTGCGAAACAAATTCGTGTGATGGTCAAGGAGCACATGGTCGACCGGGTGCGCGACCGGACCGGCCGTGAAACCGAACAAGACATCGAACTCACCAGGGAAGAAATCGTCCAGGAATATCTCCAAGGCGTCAAGATCGTGGACCGCCAGATCGACGAAGAAGGCAAAACCTGCAGCGCCACCGCCATCATGCCCAAGAGCCAGGTTCAGCCGAAGCCAGCCCCGAATCACAGCGAATCCACTCCGACAGTCCTTCGCTAAACCATCTCCCCTCTAACAGTCTGACCCTCGCAGGATGCTCAAAAAGACCGTCAGCAAGGCCGCAGCCGATGGAAGCACCGGAGGCGTAGCCCCTTGCTACGTTGAGGATGCTTTCGAGGTGAGAACGAAGCTGGCGGGCTTTTTCAGCATCCTGCAGATCTTCCGTTGCAGTCCGTCATCAACATCGGGTATGTAACTCCCCATGCCGATTGAAAACAGCTTCCAGCACGACGAGATGTCCCGGAAAAATCCTGGAGAACGCCTCTCTGTTCGTGAGGTCACCCCGACCACCCTCTCAGAATCGCCGTCCGGACAGGAGGCGATGGCCCTTGCCGGCAAGCAGTTCTCTCAGGCCGGTGTCCGCCTCATCGTCTTGCTCCACGGCTCCATCATGGGAACCGATCTCTTCGGGGCTCAACGGCTGGATGAATTGGGCGGGCTCAAACGGGGGTACTCACGCGGCGTGACAGGCCTCGATGCCCTCTTAGCACTGCTCCGCGACGGCAGCAATGGCATCGCCTCGCTATCCGGAGGATTGAAACCACCGCTCGCAAACGATGACGCCACCAAGCGGCTGCTCGATGAGCAGCTTGGCGATGCCGGCAATTTCACAAACGCCTACGTGGAGCAGATGAAACAGTTGCTCAACCGGGGCCTGGATCGTCCGATCTCTTGCGTCCGCGAGCTCTGGGCTTGTGAGCACCATCACCTGGGCCGTGCGATGGCGGCCATCTCGCTGCTTGGACGCCTGCGCGATTGGGTCGAAACCCACAAGCTGGGCCAAGGAGATCGAATCCTGGTCGAGGCTCATGGGCAGGCCGGACTCGTCCTCGCCCTCATCTCGAACCTCTTATGTGTCACCGCGAGCAGCAGCAGGACGCGACTGCTCGACCTCTTGTCGGCCTATGCCTCACAAGTCAATCGACCGGACCTCACCTCGACGATCCAACGAATCACTCCGTTGCTGGCGAATGGCACCCTGCTCAATGGGGCGACGTTGGACGTCGTCACATTCGGCATGCCGGTACGTTACGGATGGGATCCGTCAGGATTGGGCAAACTCCTGCACATCGTCAACCATCGAAATCTTCGAACCGATGGCAAGACCTGGCTCGCGAAGATGGAGTTGCCGCAGATTACGATGGAAATGCCGATCGCCTGGGGCGGAGATTATGTCCAGGAACTGGCCGTGGCCAGCAGCGATGCCGTGCCGACGACCGAAGCAGCCAAAGCGGCCAATAAAGCCCTGTGGGAACTCGTGGAGCCGCTTGATGGATTCGAACGATGGCTCGAATGTGCCCGCCGTGCCGTCCGTATCCCAAGTGAAGGACTGGGAATTCTCGCCGACTACAAAGATTCCACCGGCTCGACGAATGTGCGCGACCATTACTTCGGCCACGCAGTCTATACACGCCTCGACACGATGCTCTTCAACACCACCGTCATTACCGAGGCGCTCTACTCTTCCCAATAACAGGCGCTCATCGCTTGGCCCATGGCCGTGGCTTCATCTCGGCAAGATTCCGTGCGCCATGAGTCACCGCGAGGATTTGGACCGTCCCCTTCTTCACCCGATACATCACGCGATACCCTTCGACGAGTAGCTCCCGAACCTTCGGATCTGAAGATTCCGGCACACGCCGACCGCTTTCAGGAAACGACTCGAGCTGGTCGACGGACAGAATGAGCCGTTCGATCAGAGCATCCGCGTACTCGGCGGAGTCTCTCGCGATGTAATCTTGGATATTTTCGAGGTCGGCGACGGCGGGCTCGGTCCACGCAAGGCGGGTCATTTTTTGATGAAACGCTTCTTCACAGTTTCGTGCGAGACGACTCGCCCATCATCGGCAGCCTGAATACCGGCCGCAATCTTCTTCCGGACGTAAATTTCGTACATGATGTCATCCCACGTCGCCTTTTCCGGCAACTTCTTCACCATCTCCAGTGCCTGTTTCTTTGCGGTCGACATGTGCGTCTTTCTATCCTTCGCCCAAAGTCTAGGCCTCACCATAAAGAGAGTCAAGATTCTCTGATGCGATGACTAGGCTGGCGATACCCGCATCAACACGATGCTCTTCAACACCACTGAGATCGTGCAGAGATTTTACGCATCATAAGAGATGTCTGAATTTCTCCCAGTGCCAAAGGATGTTCAAAAGGGTTTTTCAGCAAGGCCGCAGCGAGTGAAGGACTGAGGCGTACCCTTGTGGTACGTTGAGGGTCTGAACGATGCGAGAACGAAGCTGAAAGCCCTTTTCAACATCCGCTACCCTTCCCTGAGCTGCACCGCCAAAGGCTCCCAAGAAAAGATGCCATCCAAATAGGCATGGCCGTTCGGCGTGGTGGCGACGAGTTCAATGGATTCGTACAGGCTGATCGTCGTGCCGCTGCCGGCTGAGACAGAAATTTGCATCGTAAGGGCCGCGCTCGGCGCGCATGACGCAATGTCCTGATGCGTCCGCAATTGTGTCGGCGAGGCTGACAGGTTGACGAACCGGGCTGGCGGCGCCTGGCGAAACTCGCCGTCGTAAGCCACCCACAGTCGCGCCGTGGCAGACACATGGGCATACCATTCGTCTCCGACCGCATTACTTTCAACCCAATTAAACAGGGTGTTCACCCGTGACATGATCGACACCGTCGTCGATTCTACAGAGGCGGGAATCTGCAACTGGGTCTGATAACCAGCGTGGACATAGCCGAACGTATCCCAGAACGAAGGATTCGCGCCGACGCGAGCCTGGAGCGATTTATTCGGGAGCACCTGCTCCACATAATGAGGATTCGCCGCGAGACGAAGATACTGCGTGTCTTCGAGGTACTTAATCTGATCGAGCCTGCAGAGGGTTTCGTCCCGATCGCCAAATCCAATGGTGTTCGGCGCCGAGACACTATCCGCTCCGGTAAAGATCAACTTGCTCCAACCTATCGGCGCAATGCAGGTCGCACTCGCCAACCCGTTCAGCTTCTCCAGCACCGCCACACGGTTCTTGATGTCGCTGAAGACCGACTCAAGCCCCTCCTTCGTTCCACGAACCCGCTCCACCAACAATGTCTTTTCGAGCTTCCTCTGCTCTTCGAGTTGCCGCACAAACGAGGCTGTCTGCCGATCGAGTTCCAGCACTGGTGCCATCGGATCCCCCTTTTCATGAAAAGCGCTCCAAAGAAGATGGAAGCCAAGGGGAGATCAGCAAGAGGGATGCCCCTCCTAACCCCGCGCAATGTGGCACCGAGCCATAATAAGGCCGAAGGTACGGACCGACGAGGAGGACAGGTTTGAACGAGAGATGGGGCAGATCTTGGTCAGACAGCACAGACTGGTCGCGCCTTGCGTTCGGGAACGCGACATCCTGCTCTTGCCTTGGAGACGCTATCTATTTACGAGAAATGGTCCTAACACTTTTTTATTCTCCCAACTAAACTCATGGTGTCCTCTCGTATTGCTGCTCAGCTGCTAGCCATTGATCGCGTAAACGGATGTGCAAGCAAAGAGCGATCCCCGCTTCTACTCCGCATTCTGTCTTTTTGTCCACGCCCAAGCTCGTCCAACCATCACGTTTGGCATTTTTCGACGCATTTATAATTACCCCCTTGATTTGCGGCCATAATAAAGTCAACTCATCCCTCGCATGAGGCTGAAAGACGGGGAGAACTTCTGTCGTCCATACTGTGTCCAGTGTCGGGAAGTTTCGTTTTGCCAATACGTACCCGCACTCTGAGCGTTTAAACCGCTCGAGCCATGCAACCGATTGCAGATAGGCGTCGGATTTTTTCGCCAACTCTCCCTCCTGTGGTGTCAGCGCCCGTGCTTCAGTTGCGGCCAGTATAATAAAGATTACTAGAGCTAACGTCTTCATCGCGCCCTCCAGTGAAAATGAAGAATTGGATCAGATTTAACTTTTACAAACTGCCGACCCAGTCCTAGGAATCTCAGAAGATTGAGTCTGGCTCGAATAACTCAGCAATGTTCGGTCGAGTAAGAAATTGATGCCTTCGAGTGGAAATAGCAATAACCGGCCCCACACTATCATAGTGTTCCGGGTGAGCAGCGGGAAATACAAAACCAGTACCATGAATTCAAATACTTTCACGGTTATACAGTCGATGCAAGACAGGACTATTTTCTACTATCCTCGGCATGGCTATTTTTACTTTCCCTGGTCTGCGATCCGCCTCAACTAACTCTTTAGTTTCTTCGTAAATATCATCAAATCGGTTAGATGTATCTCCGCGCTAGAACTTTGACTCTAAATCTCTCAACTGGCACACTCCTGTCATTCAATCTTCATATCTTCTTCGACATTTCCTCGTGCTGCTTCGGCCTTATCTATCAAGTGAAGCCGAGCGAAGCTTCTTCATATTTTCCTTATAGGAACCAGCCACTCTGGGCCGATAACCTAGTATCCGCTTGTATCCATAAACTCCCGTGTTACCGAGACGGGGGGGGAGGTTGCGCCCTGCCCCTGTCGGCGCAGGGTACGGCCTCCCCAGAACCCTTCGAAGTCCAGAAGGTTCACACAACGGGAAGCGCTACCACGCCGCTCTTATCTTGCTTTTTCCACTGGA
This sequence comes from Nitrospirota bacterium, assembly GCA_030682135.1. Lineage (GTDB taxonomy): Bacteria > Nitrospirota > Nitrospiria > Nitrospirales > Nitrospiraceae > Palsa-1315. The sequence goes on from JAUXQT010000088.1 coordinate 17,857, forward strand.
GATTCCTAGACTCGCCACGCATCGCGGAATCTGATAAGGGCTCGCACTAGATTTCGCTCATCACTAGCACTATCGTTGTCTTTGGCCACGTCTTAGGATGAAGACCCGTCGTAGAGTTGTATTATTCGGAGCGGGCGCATCTGCCGGGGCGAGATCAGCGCCTCGCCCTCCCTTGGGCAATGATCTTCACGAATATGTGGCGAGATACTTAGGAAAGAAATTTCCTGAGCTGCGAGAATGGGACTCGTACGATGTTACAACTGATCCTGTGACCGCTTCCCATAGCGTGCGTAACAAACTGAAGCATCTTCTAGCAAATGCGCAGTCATTTGAACACTTGGCCGATCGCCTAGCTGACTGCCATGAGCAAGATCTTCTCGCAAAGCTCAATTTCCTCATGGCATGTGCCATGACCCCGCCCATCTTCCCGCTCATCCCTCATGATGAACCACGGGTAAATGACGCATTTATTGAACAACATGATGTATACGATGCTTTCCTGGAGAAAAACTTTGCCACAAGCGAAGAACGTTCCAATGCGTCCTTTATTACCCTGAATTACGACTGCCTACTTGAACGCGCAATCTGTCGTACCTTTTTCAAGGGTCCGCAGGATGGAGAATCACAATGCCTGTGCCGGCATGTAAAATATTGTATTGGAGAAAAGGGTCTTCAATCTATTGAGGTGCTAAAGCCTCACGGCTCTATAAATTGGGTTGGAAATCTTGTCGGAAGTGACAATGAGGATGGCACTATTCCGATCACCGTAAACTTTGAACCTAATGGTAGGCCCATTTACACACAAGTTGACATTGTGCCTTCTCCCATTGGTCGAGACCCAGACGGGCTCATAATCGCCACTTATGCGCCAGGAAAGAAACCCCAAGCCAACTCCGAACTATTGTTCACGATTCAAGAAAACGCAAAGTCTTGCGCACGTGAGGCAGTCTTCGTCGAGATTATAGGCATTCACTTACCTCCTGAAAATTCAAATGACGATCCTTTTCTCTGTGAGCTCCTTGAATTGATGGCGGACAAGGTTAAAGCTGGCTGCCGAGTTATTTACGTAAACCCTGATGAGAACGAAATAAAGAGAGCTCAGGACTATTATCACTTCGAAACGGCAAAGAAGACATTCCGAGACTACGTGGAAAGCGCAAGTTGTGTGATGCGATGATCAATCCTCTCTTTAATCTCGCATTTCCTGTAATCCTCTCCACCATGACGATCTCTCTGTTCATTATGTTCACTAGCAGGCTGTTGACAAAGTCAGCCGACACTGTGATCGAGGCGCTCAAAGGCTCGATATACAGCAGTGAGCATGATTTACCTCTTCGCTGGCTGCGGCCTTACTGGACGACCATTTTGAGCGGTTTGCGCAGGATTCAGTATTGGTCCGTGATGGCCTAGCCACTCACGGTTTCGCGGTCCGCAAATAGTTTGTCAACAGCCTGCTAGGTTACCATTCTGGATCGGAGCTCTGTTCTTAGTGAGCGTCGCGGTTATCCTATACGTAATGAACATTATCCTCCTTCACTATATCGAGAAGCATTTGCCTGGGCGCCTAGAAATCGATGCGGTCCTCCCGCCGCCAGGAAAGAGGGGCAAAACTATTTTTGGGAGATGACCGCAGGAACCGGCATTGTCCTGAAGTGAGTTTCGTGGGTTGGGATGGGCGCAGTTGCATGTGTAGTCGGAGATTGCGCCTGGCTAGCCGTTTGGCTATGGGCCTAGTTACTCAAAGCGAACAGCCTGCGTCCAGTACCCACTTCTGTCTAACCTGGGGAGCTGAACGGATCTTCACCTATCAGCGCGTGTGCTAAAAATTGTTCTAATCCATGAAAATTCCTGAAACCCGTAGATCGGTTGGAATGTTCCTAAGTCTCGGCATTCCAATAAGAACCGGGAAGCCATTTGAAACACCGAGCCTTTCAGTAGTTCTGTTTAGGCCATTCCTAAACCGCGGGTAGGACATTCAAGATTGCTCCTACCTTTCCACTTGGGGCAGCTGGGATGATTCTTTCAAGGTCGCTCGCTATCTCTTCAGGGATGGGGGCTGATTGATCTTCCACTGCGCGCGTCCAACGAGGGCCTTCCCAGGCCGCGCGTTGCGCGAGCACAGAAGATCATCAGCCTCCATCCCCTCTCTCACTTCTTAAAGATCAACCTCGGCTCCGTCATGTTCCCCATCGAGACCGCCACCAGCTCCCACCCGTTTGACCCAAACTCGTTCAACTTAGTTTGCATGTTCTGCGTGTCCGGAAGCACCTCGACGATTCTGTACTGATAATGCTTCGACTCTTGCGCCTTCGCTGCAAACGGCTGCCCCATGAGAAGCAACAGACCCACCGCACCCAGACCGACGCCTAAGATCAACCACGCCCCCGAACGATGTACGTCCTGCATGTCACACCTCCCGTTGTTCTCTCTTATGGATGCGCTGTAACTCCGACCGATTCACCCATGGTAGCCGGGATGATCCACTCAGGCTCATTCGTTATCTCTTCAGTCAGGGATGGGGGCTGATTGATCTTCCACTGCGCGCGTTACCCCACCCCATTTCAAGGGTAGCCTGGTCGATCCTCAATTGCGCGCGTCGAACGAGCACATTCTGATCGTGCGCGTTCCGCGAGCAGGAGGACGACCAGGCTGCCCTTCCTATCCTTCTCAGGCCGCGCGTTGCGCGAGCACAGAAGATCATCAGCCTCCATCCCCCCTCTGCTACGGATGCGCCACGCGCCAATTGTGTCCTGTTCCCAAATCTACTTTCAGCGGTACCGACAGGCCTATCTTCTTCCCCGTCGCTTCCATTTCTGTCTTTACAAGATGTTTCGCCTCGTCGAGATCCTTCTCCGGCACCTCGAAAATCAATTCGTCGTGGACTTGCAGAATCATCTTCATATGCGGCATTTCGCGATGCAGCAGGTTGTTCACATTGATCATCGCGACCTTGATGAGATCCGCGGCTGAGCCCTGGATCGGACTGTTCACCGCCATCCGTTCGCCGAACCCGCGCTGCACCGGATCGCCGCTCTGCAACTCAGGGATCGGACGCCGCCGGCCGAGGATCGTCGTCGTGTAGCCTTTCGTTTTGCCTTCCTCGATATTCCGGTCCATCAAGGCGCGCACCGCCGAAAACTTTTCGAAGAACGTCTCGATGTATTTCTTCGCCTCCGCCTGTGTCACGCCGATGTTCGAAGCCAGGCCGAAGGGACTGATCCCATACACAATGCCGAAGACGACCGTCTTGGCCACGCGCCGCATATCTCGCGTGATCTGACTGGAGGGCAGACCGAAAATTTCCATGGCCGTCGCCATGTGGATGTCTTCCCCCTTCGCAAACACGGCGAGCAGACGCGGATCTTGCGACAGATGCGCGAGGATGCGCGGCTCGATCTGGCTGTAGTCCGCACAGAGCAGGGTATGGCCAGGCGGCGCGATGAAGGCTTCTCTGATTCGTAATCCGTACTCGCCCTTGACCGGAATATTTTGCAGGTTCGGCTCGGTAGAGGAGAGCCGCCCGGTCGCCGCGACGGTCTGATTGAGCGAGGTGTGGAGCCGCTTGGTCTCAGGATTCACCAGTTCCGGCAACGCATCCACATAGGTGGACTTGAGTTTACTGAGGCTCCGATAGTTCACGATCTGCGCGGGCAGTTCGTGCTGGGTGGCGAGCTGCGTAAGCGTGTCTTCATCGGTCGAGTAGCCGGTCTTGGTCTTCCTGATCGGCTTGAGCCCCAACTTTTCGAAGAGCACCGTGGCGAGCTGCTTCGGTGAGTTGATATTGAACTCGCCGCCGGCCAATCCCTGGATCGTCTCGATCATCTTGTCGAGGTCATGTTCCAGTTCTTTGCTAAGCCTCTTCAGCCCCTCGACATCCAACAAGAATCCGTTCCGCTCGATCTCCGCCAAGACCGCCACCAGCGGCATTTCGACATCGTGAAAAAGCTTGAGGCTGCCCTGTTCCGACAACCGTTCCGTCAAAGGCTGGGCCAGCTTGGCCAAGACCGAGGCCGCCTCTGTCGCCTCCTCTTGTGACCCAGTATCCTCGGCATCGAAGAGCGATTTCGGCGCAGCCTTCTCCTTCTTCCCTGTCCCAAGCCGATGGTCCAGCACTTCCAGCGCGATGGTTTCGAGCTGGTGATCGCGGCGGTTGGGATTGAGCAGATAGTCCGCGACCATCGTGTCCAGGTACGGACCAGCAAGGGTCACGCCGATACGGTGAAACACCAGCAATGTCGCTTTCAGGTCATGGACCACCTTGGTTCTCGTGGAGTCGTGCAGCAAGGCAATGATGGGCCGCATATAAGCATGGACGTCGAGCGGAATGAATGCGGTCTTCTCTCCGGTGGACAGCGCGATGCCCTGCACATCTGCCTGTACGACGGGCCCAGGGGTCAGCAGACATTGCAGGCCGAGGAAGCCGCCCTCCGGCAAACCCTCCACAAATCGCTTTGCCGACGACTCATCCTGCACGAGCGCCGTCTCCACCACCTCCTTCTCAGCCTGTGTGAACGAGGACTGAAACGTCTTCAGCAGTGAGGTGAATCCCAACTCACGCAAGAGATCGGTGAGCTGGTCCTGATGCGGCGGTTTCAGATGATAGGTCTCTGGCTCGAAGGGGATGGGACTATCCAGCTGGATGGTCGCCAGCCTTCGGCTGAGGCGGGCGTTCTCGGCTTGATCGATCAATAAAGCCTTGATCCTGGGTGGCGTCACTTCCTCGACACGGCGAAGGAGTTCTTCGATCGTGTTGAACTGGGCGATCAGCTTCATCGCCGTCTTTTCACCGATGCCCTTCACGCCGGGAATATTATCTGCGGCATCGCCCATGAGCCCCATGATCTCGACGACACGCGCCGGCTCGACGCCGAAGCGTTCACGGCATTCCACTTCACCCAGCCATTTGTCTTTCACCGGATCGTAGATGCGCACGTGAGGCGTCAGGAGCTGGAACATGTCCTTGTCGCCGGTGACGATGACGACGTCGAAACCGGCCTGTTCGGCCTGATGTGCGAGTGTGCCGATCAAATCGTCCGCCTCATGCCCGACTTGCCGGACAGAGGGGATATTGAGGGCCTCCACCACACGATGGATGTAGGGGATCTGGGCGCTCATGCCATCCGGCATCGGCGGCCGCTGCGCCTTGTAGGCGGTGAATTCCGCGTGACGCAGGGTCGGACCCTTTTCGTCGAACGCCACGACGAGGCCGTCCGGCTTCTTCTCGCGCATAATCTTCAGCAGCATCGTCGTGAAGCCGAGGATGGCGTTGGTCTGGAGGCCCTTGGAGTTATTCATCGCCGGGAGGGCGAAGAATGCACGATAGATATAGGCGCTCCCATCGATCAGATAGAGCGTCTTGCGGTTGGATTCGAGGCTGGGCATGGTGTTGGAAACCGGCGTTAGGGATCGGGTGCTAATGTCAGCGGTGGTTTATCGAACTTGTGGCGCATCGTATTGATGATGCCCAGCAGGGTCGGCTGGCCGACCATTTTGGCCTCCAACTCGCGCTTTCTGGGGAAATCCATGAGCGACACCCCGATCAGCATAGTGAGCAGACCCTGCCCTGGCAAAAAGACCATCGCAAAGCCGACTAACACAAACACCACACCCACGACGTTCTTCACGACCAACCCCAACAGGCGCAGCAGGGGATGATGGTCTTTCATCCAATGGCGGGGAGTGCGCGTGTCGAAATAATCGGCCGGCAAGCGGACCAGAATCAACGGGATGGCGATCAGCGAACCGATAAAACCGATGACCGAGGCCACGGTGAGACCGATCAGCACATCGACCGGAATCCATTGCTGAATTGTTGCGAGTAGGCCATCCATGGGACGCGCATCCTAACATGCGACCTTGGGGCACTCAAGCCAACGGCCGGCTGGTTTCGGCGGTTTACGGCGCCTTTCGCAACGGGCTATAATCTCTCTACGATGTCGCCCCACTCGCCCTTCATAACGCTCCTCAGTCGTGTGCTCGGGGTGACACTCTTGGCCGCGGGGCTCTTCACGATTCCCTCCTTCGTCGGCGCATCGGACGATCTTCATATCGAAATTACGAAGAAGGGCCTGGGCAAGGAAGTCGTCATCACACAGGGAACCCGCGAGTGGTTCATGCTGATCGAAGTGACCCCGGAAAATTCTGTGGTCCTGCGGCAGGAAAAAGAACAGGATCGGTATCTCGTGGACGAAAGTGAAACCCATGACCGCCCCATGACCCTGGGCGAAGTCGATGCGGCCATTGCCGATTATGTGAACAGCGTCAAAGCGCGCGCGCCAAAGAAATAACGACCACCGATGCCACCCCAACCCAAGTTCGTCATCTTCGCCCATCACGCCACCTACGATACGCTGCACCAGGTCGCAACCCTGGGGCTCACGGCCGCGGCGATGGGAAAAGACGTGATCGTGATCCTCCTGTTCTGGACGATCAAGAAACTGGCCGAAGGCAACATCGACGCGATCGATTTTCCCCCGGAATATGCGTCATCGGCAGACGAGGTCGCTCGACTCTTGAAAGAGAAGAAGGTCCCGAAGATTTCGGAAATGTTTCACGATGCAAAACAGGTCGGGAAGTTTCGTCTGATCGCCTGCAGCGCCGG
>JAUXQT010000090.1 GCA_030682135.1 Nitrospirota bacterium
GAGTTCCGGTGGAATGGTGGGTGACGTCTTCCAGAGCACGGCTTCCGGCAGGACAACGTATTCCGCAAACGATCCGTCGAGATCGACTCCCAGGATGCGGTAGTTCTTGCATACATGCGCCTGCCCGGTTCGACATTGGAAACAGTGGCCGCACGTGAGGTGCGACTCGGCTGCGACATAGTCCCCCACCCTGACCAAGGTGACCTCGGACCCGACTTCCACGACCTCGCCGCACATTTCATGACCGATGATCCGTGGCGGGTGGATGCGGCTATGGGCCCAAGGGTCCCAATTGTAAATATGGGCATCGGTTCCGCAGAGTGACGTGGCTTTGACGCGGATGACCGCCTCGGTGCGGCCCGGCTGTGGATCGGGGCAGGTGCTGAGGGTCAATCCCGGTTGCGCCGATGTTTTGACAAGAGCCAGCATGGGTCCATTGTATACCAGCGCTTGAGCCCCGCCTACCCCTACTGGGAACACCGAGTTGCACCGGTGCGGCGAGATCGGTAGGATGCGCCTATGAAGGCGCTGTACCACCGAAGCCTTATGATCGTGGCGGGGATCTGTTGCGCCGCATGCTTGGCTCCCGGCTTTCCCTCCCCCGCCTATTCCGCATCATCCCCACAGACAGCTCCCTCGCCGAGTCCCACGAAGCGTTGGGCGCAGTTCGAGTTAAGCCAAGCGGAGTCGATGGGCGATCCGCAAACCGGCAAACCCGTGACATTGACGATCGTGCTCGGGGGGGTCACTTCCGGGACGACTCCGGTGGTGGCGATTTGTGAATCGATGGCGTTTCAAGCCCAAGCGGTCACGCTTGAGCCAGATGCAGAGTCGATGGGGCTGAAGGGGACGGTGACGCTCGAGCCCATCCCGATGAGTCGGACGTCCGTGCCACCCAGGGCGGCGCGAATCCAAGTGACCTTTGCTCGATCCCGTCAGGATAAACTCGAACGGCTGATGCGCCGGGTCGTGTATGTGACGATGGATCGGTCAGAACCGGTCGATGAGACGAGTGAGTTGCTCCCCGTGCGCTCTGAGGAGTCGCGGGGCGATGATGTGGTTCTGGATGAAGTGCAAACGGCTGTGGAACCGATCTCGACGAGCGTCTTAGCCGAGGAAGATTTGGTCCCGTTTGCTTCTCCCGGGGAGGGCAAGGCCTACTGGCAGCATGTCAGTCAACTGATCAGCAAGAGTTGGGCTCGCCAGGTCCGCGGAATCAGGCATGCGGCGAGCAGCGAAATCGTGAAGGTCCGTTTCAAGATGTTTCCCAACGGCCGCGCCCAGTTGATTGAAATTGAGAAGGGCTCAGGCGCCCGTGAAATCGACGAAGCCGGAATTTATGCCGTGGTCCATGCGCAACCCTTTCTGCCGTTCCCCAGTGAGCTGGGGGGGGACGCGGTGGACGTGCATATCCGGATGCGAACCGGCAGCCGGATACGGTCTCGCGATGTACAGGCGGTGGGGAATCCGTCAGCCAGCAAGCCTGATGTGTCCGGCCAGCCTTCGAAGAAGTAGCGGTTATTCAATTGAGGCCTTGTCGGCCCTACCGATCGATGTGATCCCAAAGGAGTGTCGTATGTTGAAGAGAACAATGCAGCGTTGGCGGCTATGTGTCCTGTTCGGAGTGATGGTCTGGTTTCCGTTGGAGAGTCACGCAGAACCGGCTCGTTGGAATGTGGATCCTGAACATTCGACGATCGAGTTTCGCGTCGCGCACATGCTGGTATCGAAGACGACAGGTAAATTTATGGACTATACCGGGTTTATCGACATGGATGCCGAAGCCGGTACGGTGAAGGCGATTGAAGCCACGATCAAGACCGGGTCGGTGAATACGAATCACGAAAAACGGGATGCCCATTTGCGGAATACCGATTTTTTCGACGTGGAACATGCCCCGACGATGACCTTCAAGATGAAGAGCTATAAAAAAACCGCAGAGGGTTATGCGGCGGTGGGCGATCTCACGTTGCGGGGCGTGACCAAGGAAATTATCCTGGTGGGCCATTATAACGGGGCGGCGAAAGACCCTTGGGGCAATACCAGGGCCGGCTTCAATGCGGAGGGGAAGCTCAACCGCAAAGATTTCGGGATGGTCTGGAACAAGACCTTGGATAGCGGCGGGCTCGTGGTCGGCGACGAGGTGCAGATACGGCTGGATATTGAATGTATCAAGGCGAAACCGTAGCAGGACGCTGAAAAAGTCCGCCAGCGTCGTTCTCGCCTCGAAAGCATCCTCAACGTAGCCAGGGGCTACGCCTCCGGTGCTTTCGTCGGCTGCGGCCTTGCTGGACGAACTTTTTGAGCGTCCTGCCAAGTTTGGGTCTGCTGGCGCATTGTAGTTCGTCCATGGCTCATCTTTCTGAGAGCAATCAAGCATGAAGGCGATGGTTCTGACGCGCACGGCGGATGTGGAAACCGCCCCGCTACAGCTGTGTGAGCGTCCAATACCACAGCCGGGTCCTGGGGAGGTCTTGGTTCGCCTCACCGTCTGCGGGATCTGCCGGACGGATCTGCACGTCATCGAAGGTGAGTTGGCCAATCCCGCGCTTCCGCTCATTCCCGGCCACCAAGCCGTGGGGGTCATCAGCCAGGTTGGCGTCGGTGTGAGTGAGCGGACAGTCGGCGAGCGAGTCGGCATCGCCTGGCTGCAGCACACGTGCGGTGTTTGTGAATTTTGCACGAGCGGTCGCGAGAACCTGTGCGAGCGTGCCAGGTTTACCGGCTATCAGGTCGATGGAGGATATGCGGAGTATGCGCTCGTTCCGGCAGCCTTTGCCTATCCGATTCCACCGATCTTCAGCGATGAAGAAGCGGCTCCGCTTCTCTGTGCCGGGATCATCGGCTATCGGGCCTTGCGTGTGAGCGGCATCCAGCCGGGGCAACGGCTCGGTCTCTATGGGTTTGGCGCGTCCGCTCATATCGCCATCCAGATTGCCCGTCATTGGGGCTGTCAGGTCTATGTCAGCTCGTTGAAACAGGAGCATCAACGTCTCGCGCGTGACTTGGGCGCCGTCTGGGTGGGCGGGGCGACCGACCGGCCGCCGGATAAACTCCACGGCTCGATTATTTTTGCGCCGGCCGGTGAATTAGTTCCGCCGGCTCTTCGTGCATTGGAACGAGGCGGCACGCTCGCCCTCGCCGGCATTCACATGACGCCGATTCCTTCGCTCGACTACGATCGCGAGGTCTTTGGCGAGAAGGTCATTCGAAGCGTGACGGCCAATACGAGGCAGGACGGGCTCGATCTCCTGCGCGAAGCGGCTGCGATTCCGATTAAACCCAAGACCCTATCGTTCCCTCTCGCCGACGCGAATCGCGCGCTGCAAGAATTGAAAGCCGGACGGTATTCGGGAGCCGGCGTACTCGTCCTCTCGTAACCACCAGAAGAAAGTGAGCATGGGCTTATGGTAGAGTTTTCCGCTATGCGTCAGATCGGTCTCGCCATGTGTATTGCTTGCAGCCTGCTGCTCGTCGGTCTGCCGGCCTGGGCGCTGGAGTTTACCGCCGATCAAGTCACGAAGATCGACGGTAAGTCGCACAAAGCGGTCATCTATTACCGCGACCAGATGTGGCGGATCGAGCACCATTCGATGGGACCGGTCAACGTGAGCATCGTGCGCAAGGATAAGCAGGTCGTGTGGTTGCTGCTCTCGCGGATGAAGCATTTCAAAACGATGCCCTATGGTCCTGAGCAGGATCTTAGGGTGAGCGAACGGCTGGAGGGGGAAGTGTCGCGGCAGGAGATCGGGACGGAGGTGCGCGAAGGCCATCCGACCATTCTGTATGAAGTGACGACGAAGCAGGGTGAGCTGGTCGAGGTCTATTATCAGTGGGTTGCGACGGACATGCATTTCCCGATGAAGCTGGCGAAGAAAGACGGGAGTTGGATCGTGGAATACCAGCATGTGAAGCTGCGGTCGGTCTCGGACTACCTCTTCAACCTGCCGCTCAATTTTCAGCCGCTGGAAGATTTTCAGAAACAGGCAGCCCCGGAGCCGGTTGCGCCGGGCATGTAATGCGCAAGGAGGATGGATCGTGCGAGCATGTGGAATCATCGTCGGTGTCGTGATCTCAGGGTTGATTGGAGCCGGTGGGGCGGTGTATGCGTTGGACGTGTCCGACGTCGTCCGGGAATGGACTCCTGAAGGAAAGAAGCTCGCCGCCGAGCGGGCGAAGCTGCCGGCTCACGACGACATGGTCATGATTCCCGCGGGGCCTTTCCTGATGGGAAGCGATCGGAAGACCGATCGCAATGCGTACCCGGCGGAGTTCCCCCAGAGGAAAGTCTATCTGGATGCCTACGAGATCGATAAGTTCGAAGTGACCACTGTGCAATATTTGAAGTACACCCTCGCCAAAGGTTTTGCGCCGCTGATCGACTGGCAATATGACGGCGGGAACTTTCAGGACACCATGGCCAATCATCCGGTGATGCACGTATCGTGGGACGATGCCGCTGCCTACTGCGCCTGGGCTGGCAAGCGCCTCCCTACCGAGGCCGAGTGGGAGAAGGCAGCCCGCGGGGAGGATGGTCGGATTTATCCTTGGGGCAATCAGCCAGCGGGTCTATCGCGTGCGAACTTCGGCCGGACCGGCTTGTCAGGCCCGGTGCGCGATCGTCCCGAGCGGTTGCTCCTCTATCCGCCGATCATTTCCGTGGACAAGTACGACAACGCTGTCGGTCCCTACGGCACATTCCAGATGGCGGGTAACGTGGCCGAGTGGGTGGCAGATTGGTTCGACCCCAAGTACTACGCGACTGCGCCGGATAAGAATCCCAAGGGGCCAGAGAAGGGAACGCAGCGGAGCTTCCGTGGCGGCGGCTGGATCGATAGCACGCCCAGCGTACGGACCACGCAACGCAACGGGACAGACCCGAACACCAAGATGAACTGGATGGGTTTTCGCTGCGCAAGAGATGTGAAAGAGTAGCGGCTGCGCAGGGCTGACGCTCTCATGCTTCCGAAGCGACCCTTTCGGGTTCCGGCGGGTGGAAGCCTTCGGAAATTCCCTCGGGGACTCGGTCAGTTTCCGCTTTCCTTCCCGCCGGAACCTCGAAGGGCCCCCGCTTCTTCAGCAATGGTCGCGTCGAGCCCTGCGTAGCCTATGGAGTGGTGGATATGGAAGACCAAATCAAAGACGAAGGCTTAGTCTGATTGTTTCTGCTGAAGCAGCGCGTGGGCCTGCTCGCTGCATTCTTTGACCAGGACGCCCATCTTCGGGTGCGAGGGTTCGAGGTCGATGGGGAGATCGTAGTGACGGAGGCGTTCGCTGGCGGTCGGCCCGATGGACGCCACGACCATCTTTTTGCAGGCTTCTTTGAATTGCGCGGTGGTGCCTTCCTGTTCGAGTAACTGCATGACATGGTCGATCTGCGCGGCGTTGGTAATCAACATCATCTGAACGGTACCTGCGACGATCTCGCCCAGTATCTGTTTCAACGGACCTCTGTCTTCCGGGAGCGCCCAACGGTAAATGGGGACGGGAAAGACGTCTGCGCCACGTTGTCTCAGCGCTTCCAGGAGTTCAGGATTGGACGTGCCATATTCTTGCACGGCGACACGTAGGCCTTTGACGGGACGGTACTCGTCGAGCGTGGAGACCACCTCGACCCAGGTGTTCGGTTCCGGCACCGTAAGAGTCGGTGTGAGGCCAAGGGCCTTGAGGGCCCCGACCGGTTTGGGGCCACGAGCGACGATGGCCGTGTGCGTGAGCCCCGCGATGATCGAGGCCATGGGATGGCGCGAACGGAGAATCTCGAAGAGGGTCGTGGTGCCGATGCCCGTCATCAGGATGAGGATATCGACCGATCCATCGATCAGTTTGGCGCCGAAGCGCAACGCCGCGGGGTTGTCCTGGATGGGGATTTCCTGGAGGGCCGGCACCACGCGCGCCTGCCCGCCATGATGCTCGATCAGCCGGGTCATCTCCCTGGCCATACGGCTTTCGAATGCTGCGACCGTCAGGCCAGAGAATCCCTGTCCGCTCATGACGATCTCTATTGGACGGGCGGCGTGATGGCGCAGCGGAAACCCGTCGATTCGTTCCGGATCGTCGGATCGCTGTCCACGCGGGTAAAGATACGGACCGTGGGGGTTTCGTTTTGCCATCCGGCACCCCGGATGACTCTCTTGATGCCGCCGTCAGGGCCTTGGGGATTCTTCGCCGGACTCTTCTCGTAGTAGCGGGCGTCGTACCAGTCATTGACCCATTCCCAGACGTTGCCTGCCATGTCGTAGGCGCCGAAGGGGCTTTTCCCTAATTCATAACTTCCCACGGGCATGAGGGTTTTTTCGCCGGTCCACTTTTGATTGAAGTTGAGGTGTTTGTCCGTGGGCTCGACATTCCCCCAGGGGAATCGTCGGTCGGCGGTGCCTTTGGCAGCCTTTTCCCATTCGGCTTCGGTGGGGAGGCGCTTGCCCGCCCAGGCGCAATAAGCTTCTGCGTCAAACCAATCCACATTGATCACGGGCCGGTCGGTCAGTGACTCAGCGATCGTGTTGCCTTGCCAGAGGTTTCGCGTCGGGTTCTTGGGGTTTTGCGGGACACGATGGCCTGTGGCTTTGACGAATTCCAGATATCGGCCGTTCGTCACTTCGAACTTGTCGATAAAAAAGATGTCGACAAACACGTCATGCCGTGGGTATTCGTCGCGCCCGCCATCCCGGTCTCCGTGCGGGACTCCCATTGGAAAAGAGCCGGCCGGAACCACGACCATCGGCGCGCCGTCTTTACCCGTTGGTGGTGTGGGAAGATCCTGAGCTGGTTGGTCGGCTGCGAAGACCGGAGAGAGGTTGAGCAGCACACCGAGTACAGTCGAAACAAGCAATAGTCGGATAGACATTGTGTGGACTCCTTGTTCAAGAACGGAAGGGGCATCGTATCATAGCCGGGTGAGGAAGCGCAGCCGTCAGCTGATCGAATTGTGTCCCCGTTCGTGGGGTTTTTCGTTGACGGAGGAGGACGGGCTCCCTACTATACGGACAGGATTGAGGATGATTATGAGTGCTCCGCTCCACCGAGGATTGCGACATGTGGCGCTGCGCGTCACGAATCTTACGCGTTCGCGTATGTTCTATGAACAATTGCTGGGGATGAAGGTCGTCTGGGAACCGGATTCTGACAATGTGTATTTCAGCTCCGGTTCCGATAATTTAGCCCTGCACCAAGTCCCGCTATCGGAGCTGTCGGCCTATCAACCGGTGAAGGGGCAATTATTGGATCACATCGGCGTCATTCTTGAAAACCCTGAGGCGGTCGACCGGATGTATCGCGACGTTGAACCTCGTCTTGCGCAGTTGGGCGGACAGATCGAGAAACTGCCGAAGCAGCATCGCGACGGGAGTTATTCCTTTTACTTTTCCGATCCCGACGGGAACGTCATTCAAGCTCTGTTCGAACCCACCATCAGCAAGCTCACATGGGAAGTGACGAGTGATCGGTGATGAGTGATCAGTTGAAAAGCAGGCATAAACTCACTCCGCGCCCATCACCGATCACCCATCACTTATCACGCGCATGAAAATCTGGGACAGTCTGCCGAAACATCAGTATCTGAGCCTCGCGCCCTGGACCTGGGTTCAACTGGAAAGCGCCGAGGCTCCGGGGCCGTTTCCCTTTGTCGCAGGGGTCGCGCCGGAAGTCGTGGCCAGTCTCCAGGAAGCCCATAGCCTCCTGGCCAGCGCGATCGATACGGCCATCAGCGATGTGTTTTCCAAGCGGGCTCCGGTCGACGACCCCGATCGCCAGCGACGATTGGAAGATGCTTATGCGGAGGCGGTCAGCGCCCGTCCCTATCTGCAGCAGCACATTCGCTGTGGACGGAAGCCGGACGGGACGTTTCAATGGGAGTTTCCCACCGACCCTTCCAAGTCCACCACGGTCACCAACGGTGGGCTGAGAATCTTCCACTCTGTGAAGCGGCAAGCCATTCCGATCGGGTTCGACCAGCGGCAGTTGGGGCCGGTAGTCGGCAAAGTTCTCGGGTTGTTGGACGGCACCCATCAAACCGATGAAGTGAGAACGGTGGTGGCAACCTCGGGGCGAGACGGTGAACGCCTGCTTACCCGATTGATCGAATCCCTTCACCAGCATGAATGTTTGGTCAGTTCGAGCACCGCCTCTGTCAGATCCCGTTGGTTCGAGACGGTACAGGATCAAGATATGGTCCATCTCGGCCATGCCGCCTTGCTGTATCGGCAACGGGACCAGGCGCTGTGGTTCGATCCCTGGCTGCTTCCCTGGTTTGCGGAATCCTCCATCCCATCCTTGTGGGGATCGCTCCTGCCCAAGCCGGCTGCCGTGTTCTTAACGCATGATCACGACGATCATGTCGATCCTCGTACGCTGTTGCACCTGCCCAAAGACACGCCCATCATCGTGCCGAGCCGAAGGAATCGTCGAATGTTTTCCTACGATTACCTGTCGCTCTTGCGAGAGTTGGGATTCGGCCGCGTGATCGAACTGGCGCATGGGGAACGTTGGGATTTCGAAGGAGGGGCCGTCTACTCCGTGCCTTTCTACGGGGAAGATCCCTGCGATCTGGAGATGCCGCGCAACTGTTATCTCATCGCCGATCGGGGTTATAACGCGCTCGTCCACGCAGACAGCGGGCCGACGAATAGCGGCAAGTCCGCCCTCAGGGACGGTGCGATCCAATCACTCGTGCAGCAGCATGGCCCCATTCCATTGGTGTTTGCGTCACAACAGCAGTTGCTCGAAATCCGTGGCCATGCGGCCCATGCTCCCTTGTCGCATCCCGGGAAATGGCTCGATGTGGGAGAGAACGGCTATCTCACGAACGAATATCTTGCCGAGGTCTGCGCGGCGGCGCAGGCCAAGCTGTTCGTGTCCTATGCCACCGGCGGCGCAGATTGGTATCCGGACCATCTCTCGTTTATGTTCAGCCAACGGAATCCCGCCCGTACAGCCCTGTTGACGGCCCATTGGGAACGGCCTGAAATGCTCAAAGATCTTCTCTCGAAGATCGGATGCGGGTATCATCACGGCCATGCATCGGATCTGTTCCGCCGCACGGCCGATGGGCTGGTGGAACCGATGAAGACCGGAGAGGCCTTGACGCCTCTGTCGCTTTACCGCCTCGACCATGGCGATCCGCCGTTTATGAAAGCCAGCCGCACCACACCATCCCGATAACTCAAGAAGGACTCATTATGGCCACGCGCAAGACTCAGAAGGCTCCGATCCTCGTGACCGGTGCCGCCGGATTCATCGGGTTTCATACCGCCACCAGATTGCTGGAGCGAGGCGAACAGGTGATCGGACTCGACAACCTGAACGACTACTACGATGTGCGGTTGAAAAAGGCGAGGCTCGCGAAGCTCAAGGCCTTCAAGTCGTTTTCATTCACGAAGCTCGATCTGGCCAATCGGGCCGGCATGAAGAAACTCTTCGCGAAGCAACCGATCCGGCGCGTGGTCCATCTGGCGGCGCAAGCAGGGGTGCGCTATTCATTGGTCAATCCGCATGCCTACACCGACAGTAACATCGAAGGGTTTTTGAATATTCTGGAAGGCTGCCGGCATACGAAGGTCGAGCATCTGGTTTATGCCTCGTCGAGTTCCGTCTATGGCGGCAATACCCAGATGCCGTTTTCGATTCACGATAACGTCGATCATCCGGTGTCTCTCTACGCGGCCAGTAAGAAGGCCAACGAGCTCATGGCCCATTGTTATGCACATCTCTATCGAATTCCCTGCACGGGCTTGAGATTTTTCACCGTCTATGGGCCCTGGGGTAGGCCAGACATGGCCCTCTTCATCTTCACGAAAGCAATTCTGGAGGGGAAGCCGATCGAGGTCTATAACCATGGAAAGATGCGCCGGGACTTTACCTATGTCGATGACATCGTCGAAGGCGTGATCAGAACCCTGGATCATACGGCGACGCCCAACCCTGCCTGGTCCGGCGGCAAGCCCGATCCCGGAACCAGCTCAGCGCCGGCCCGGATCTACAATATCGGGAATCATCAGCCGGTGGAGCTGTTACAGTTTATCGAGGTATTGGAGCAGGCGCTGGGCAAGAAGGCGGTGAAGAAACTCTTGCCGATTCAGCCGGGCGATGTGCCGGCAACCTATGCGGACGTCGAAGACCTGACGCGAGATGTTGGATTTGCTCCAGCGACGTCGATCGAGGATGGCATCGGGCGTTTCGTGAAGTGGTATCGGGAGTTCTACAAAAAGTAAGGGGCGCCAGCCTTTCAGATAAGCCGGCGCCCCTTGGTCTCACACGCTCAGTTGGCTGTTAGGGGCAGCCGATCGGCACAAATCCTTGTCCGAACAGCTTCGAGAGCGTCACGTATCGTGCGTTGTCGTAGAAGGAATAACTCGCGCCCCGTTGATTCCTGGCCGAAAGATCTCCGCCATACGAGGGATCCGTCCCGTAGAAGAATCCCCCACGGGTTTTCTCGGTGAGATGAATCCATTCTCCATACTTTGCACAGACCTCAGCTTGAACTGACCCTGTTGACGCGACGCTGGCATGCCAATCTTTGGCCCAATCTGGGACGGTCTGACCTCCGCCGGTCGTGCCGGTCTGATTGTGGTCGGAGTAGGGAGGAATGTCGTAGTGAGGCGCCATCGCCACGGTAGGGCGATAGGTCGGCATGTCATCGAGGGAGGGCACGACGGAGAGAGGCTTGAGGGTCATCATGGTGCAGCCAGGGAGATCCTTATTCGTGTAGAGGGTGCTCCCGTCCGCCTGAGGACATTGGCGCATCTGCAAGGGATCGGAGGTGGTGGTATCGGAGAACGCTGGCGTGGAAGTCAGGGCGAGGACTGCGGAGGCGATTGCGAACACCTGGGCTAGTTGCATAGAGCACCTCTCCTGAGACGGTGGAACAGATAGAAATCGCATCATCGTTCACCTTAGTTAAAATTGTACTCACCGATGGTGACGATACGTTAGTCCACCGGAGACAAAACCGTCTATTCATCTTTCGAGGGGGTTCTGCTATCGACTGGAATTGGGGTGGAGCGTTGTTGGTGGCCGATTTGCCGAGATGAGACGGAGGACTTCTTCCAGGGTGATGCCCTCAAGGTTCGGCAGGATGTAATCGGCTTCCCTCAACTTTTCAGCAGGATACGTCGTGGCGAGGGCCAGGACTGCCATTCCGGCGGCTTTGGCCGATTGGATGCCGGCCAGCGAGTCTTCGACGACCAGGCATTCCCCGGCTGTGATAAGAGTCGGGCGGGGTTCCTGGGCATTCAATAATTTGAGTGTGTGGCGGTAAATCGCCGGGTCCGGTTTCCCGACCGCGCAGTCGTCTGCCGAGACCAGCACCGGAAAGTCTTGTTCAATAGCCGTATCGTGCAGGGCATGGTCGATTTGCTCCCGTCTGCCTCCTGTGGCAATGGCTAATCGATACTGTGTTGTGGCTTGTTTCACGAACTCAACGACGCCGGAAAAGAGGGGAGGCTTGTGGCGGGCGGTGTATTCCCGAAAGAGCGTCGCTTTCCGCTCCATGATGGCCGACAAGACGTCCCGATCGCAGGTATGGTCGCGGACCGCGAGGAGCGCAGTGGCACAGGTCCGTTCATCCATGCCCAGATAGGTGCCGTAGTATTCTTCTTTCGTGAGCGAGAGACCGGACTCGGCCAATGCCTGCTGAAAACAATGCAGGTGTGGCGTCTCGTCGTCGGCGATCACGCCATTGAAGTCGAAAATGATGGCACGGATCATGTGGTCGCCTCGTCCATCGGTTCGGTGAAGCCACTGTAGCGAAACCGTTTCGGTTGAACAAGCAGCTTTGCCTTGTTCCCTCATCGCGGCTAGGGTATTCTCCGGCCTGAGTTCGTGAAACGTGAGGCAAGAAACGCGATGTGTTCGAAGAATCTCTCTTACCTAACCTCCTCAGTCCTCATGGCGGATCAACTTCCTGTATGACCGACTATGGCGTCCTCGCAAATCTGCTCGTGATCTTTTCGGTATCGATCGCCGTGGTCTTCGTCTTCCATCAGTTCCGGCTTCCCTCGATCGCAGGATTCTTGGTTGCAGGCGCGATCATCGGCCCTCACGGGCTGAATCTGATCTCGGACATCGGCACGGTCCAAGTCCTGGCGGAGATCGGAGTGGTTCTGCTCCTCTTCACCATCGGCATTGAATTCTCGTTGGTGCAATTGGCGTCCTTGCGCCGACTCATGTTTCTGGCCGCGCCGATCCAGGTCGGCGGCGTATTGGTGATTGCCTGGCTCGGGGCCATGCTCGTTGGACTGACCTGGCAGCAGGGACTGTTTTGGGGATTTCTTTTTTCTCTGAGCAGTACGGCGATTGTGCTCAAGACCCTGGCCGAACGGGGAGACAGCGACTCGATCCATGGCCGAGCCACGATCGGGATTCTCGTCTTTCAGGACTTGGCTGTCGTCCCCATGATGCTGCTCACGCCGATCCTGGCCAGCCAATCGGATGGAGGCGGACTGGCGATTCTGCTCACCTTGGGGAAATCGGTGCTCGTCGTCGTGCTGGTCATCGCCGCCGCCTGGTATCTGGTTCCCAAGTTATTGGAGCATATCGTCCGCAGCCGCAGCCGCGAGTTGTTCTTGCTGACGATCATCGTCCTCTGTCTCGGCATCGCCTGGCTTACGTCGCTCGGCGGCCTCTCGTTGGCATTGGGCGCGTTTATCGCCGGATTGGTCATCTCTGAATCGGAGTACAGCCATCAGGCTATGGCTGAAGTGCTCCCGTTTCGCGACAGTTTCAATAGTCTCTTCTTCGTGTCGATCGGCATCCTTCTGGACTGGCGGGTGCTGTTCACCCATCCATTGCCGGTGGCGGGGCTCCTGGTCACGATTCTGTTATTGAAGTTTATTGCCGGTACCGGTGCAGTTATGTTGGCGGAGATCCCTCCGCGTTCGGCGGTGATGGTCGGCATTGCCCTGGCCCAGGTCGGAGAGTTTAGTTTCTTGTTGGCGCAGCAAGGGCAGGAGACCGGTTTTCTGCGCGGGGATCCCTATCAGATTTTTCTTGCGGTCTCGGTGCTCTCCATGATCGTGACGCCGTTTCTCATGCAGTGGTCGCCGCACCTGGCCCGGCGTGTGGAGGCCTGGCAGCGGCTTCGCCATTGGTTGCCGAGCCGTACCATCGCCCATGTCATGCAGACCGAGGGCAAGCAGATTCGGATGAAAGACCACGTCATTATTGTGGGCTATGGGTTGAATGGGAGGAATCTCGCCCGTGTCCTGGGCGAAACGGAGATCCCGTACCTGGCCTTGGATCTCAATGGCGATACCGTCACCCGCGAAGCGAAACATGGGGTGCCGGTGTACTACGGCGATGCCACGAACCCGAACGTGTTGCGGCATATGAAGATCGAGGATGCCAAGGTATTGGTGGTCGCAATCTCGGATCCCTTTATCACCAGGCGGACCGTGCAGGTTGCCAAGGGGCTCAATCCGAAAGTGCATGTCGTCGTGCGGACTCGTTATCTGCGCGAACTGGAGGAATTACATCAGCTCGGTGCGGATGACGTGGTGCCGGAGGAGTTTGAGACCTCCATCGAAATTTTCGCCCTGGTGCTCCGCACCTATAAATTGCCGCAGGACTTTGTCACGCAGAAGGCCGAACAGGTTCGCCGTGAAGGGTATGCCTTGCTGCGGCGCAGCGAATTACCCGAACTGGCCCATCACCTCCGTGGCGGGACTTTGACCGATGCGGAAGTCGAAACGTGCCGTATTGAGGACGATTCGCCTGCGCAGGGGAAGACCTTGGCTGAGATTTCTCTCCGTCCTCGTACGGGCGCGTCGGTCATCGCCTGGACCAGAGCGGGGGTGACGCAATCGAATCCGTCTGAGAAGACTCGGTTGATGCCGGGAGATATAGTGGTGCTGCTCGGTTCTCGGGCCCAGATCAGGCAGGCGATGGGGCTGTTAGTAGAGACGGGTTCGAAGTGAGCCGTTAACGTCTTGCTGTCGTCATGAGCTGATAGGCTTCCTCCAGCGTGGCCACTTCAAGGATTGTCATGTGCCATCTCGTTGCCAGCTGGGAGAGATCCCCGTCCGGTGAGTAGAGCTGCCCACGAGGGATCAGCAGGGTCTTAAACTGTGCGCGGGCTGCCGCTTCGATTTTGCTGGGAAGTGCTCCGACCGCTTCGATCCGACCGTCTTGCATGATTTTCCCGGTCAGTGCGACGTCTGACTTGATCTCGTCGCCTCGCCAGGCCGCCACAATCCCCACCGCGACAGCGCTGCTCGCGCTGGCCCCCTCGGTCAACGAGTTATATGACCGGTTCTTGATCGTGATCACCCATTCTCGTCCGTCCTCTCCCATGGCCTTCGTGGCAGCCGCGACAGCCTGCGTCACGCCTTCTTTCCAATCCTCGCCGACGGCTGAACCGCCACCGAGGTGAATTTCATTGAAGAGGATTGTCGGCCCCTCCCGTCGAGGGTCCTTGTCGAGTTGGAGCACGATGTAGTGGACCGTACCGGTTTGCCCATTGGCGAGCACACCCAGGGCTGGCACCGTGGCAAAACGATGACGATCGGCTGACCAGAGGGGGAGGGCTTGTGTGCAGAAAATGATCGTGGAGAGCAGGAATATCAGGCGAAGTCTATTCCGAGCCGAGCCGTGGTCCGCCATGGAAGTGAGCAGGATTAACTTCTCCAGCGCAGCGTGACTCGTTCTTTGAGCGGATGGTCAAGGGGCTGCCCGGTCTGCACCGATGCCAGATGTGCGGCTTTCAATTTGTAGTACCACTTGGCCGGCGTATCGGCATCGTCGATGAGCATCAAAGACGGCTTGTAGCGCAACCCCACCGCTTGGCGCTCCATCGCTTCTCGATCCTGCGTCATGAAAATGTTGGCGAAGTAGCGAAAGATACTCTTGGAAAACGGCACCCAGCCGAGGCAGTTCCAGGCTGCGGTAAAGTCGACGCGGCATTGCTGTTCCGTGATCGGTGTGACGGTGGCCCGGCTGGACACGAACAGCGATCCGGACTGGACGAATTCAAACCGCTGGTTGGGCAACACAAAGTCGATGGTCGTCGTGAGTGGTCCGCCGTAAATCAGGTTCAGCAGCTTATAGGGTCCGCTGTTCTTTGAAGGCGCATGAGGCACCATGCGGAAGCCGTTGGGAATCGGTTCAAAGGCTTTGGCTTTTTCGTGCATGCTCGCCTGGGTGCGCCACCAGGAGCTCTGGTGCACAAAGGGGCCGTGAGCCGGGTCCATCAAGCCGACGATGCCGTCGTCGATGGTGCAATCCAACAATGTCGAGATGTGAATCATTCGATAGGGGGATGAGGGCAAGGGCAGCGGCGGCACGTCCGGGACGATCTGATTCGGTCGTTGAGGGTCGGGGATAAATACCCAGACATAGCCATCCCGTTCACGGCAGGCATAGGTGGTGATGCCGATTTTATCCGGTTGAATCGGGGAGTTTTCAACCAGCGCTGGAATCCCCTGACAACGGCCCGCCTGGTTGAATTGCCAACCATGGTAGGCACATTCAACGCAGTCGCCATTCATTTTGCCAAACGAGAGCGGCATCCCGCGATGGGGGCAAATGTCGCGCATAGCCGCGACCGCACCCTGCGCCGTCTTGCAGACCAGGATCGGCAGGCCCAAGAGGACGGTCCCTTTGAGGCTGCCGGGAGCGAGCTCACTGCTCAGGCAGGCGGGATACCAGAAGCCGAACAGTGGCGCACTCTTAGACGGCTTAATTTCGGTAATGAAGTCGCTATTCATGGAAAAAGGAGGGACGCACGTGAGAGGACCGGCCTGCTCGTGAATATAACGAGCAGGTCACAGAACGTCAAGCCAGCCGGCGCCGGATCATCCTCGTTACCCATGAGGGCCCTCCCCTTACATCACATCTGCTCAGGGAGTCGCCAGGCTGTTCTTTCACTGCGCGCATCCAACGAGCATACTGTTCGATCTTTCTAATCATCATCGAGGCCCCATGCCGGTCTGACTGCGGCCGGCGAGCGAGGCCCTTCCATTCCCTATACCTCTTTAAAAGGAGTGGCCGAGGCTGCCCTTTCCTGCGCGCATCGAACGAGCACATTCCTATCGTGCGCGTTCTGCGAGCAAGAAGGGCGCCTGGCCGCTCCTTCCCTCTTCCTTGACAGCAAAAAGAAGCAGAGACTATAGTTTAAACCACGTTGAAATGGCCGGTTTCATACGGTTCAGACAGAAAAGAGGGCGTTATGACGATTGCGCAGATGGACCCGGCGGTGGCCTTGGCAGACTTGCAGGCCTCCAAGCCAGATAGAGTGACGATCGTACTATTGAGCGGTGACATGGACAAGGCGATGGCGGCGTTCATCATTGCCACGGGGGCTGCTGCCATGGGCATGAAGGTCACCGTCTTTTTTACCTTCTGGGGCCTCAATACCATTCGCCGGAAAGGTGCCGCCAGCTCTGCGAAGGATTGGCTTCGTCGCATGTTCGGCCTGTTGAATACCGGAGGTGCCGATAACCTGCCTCTCTCCCGGTTCCATTTCTGGGGTCTGGGCACGAAGATGATGAAAAAGGTCATGAAGCAGAACCGGATGCCCGGTGTGCCGGAACTGATGGAGACGGCGCTGGACCTCGGTGTGCACTTCATTGCCTGCACGACCACCATGGGGCTGATGGGGATCACCAAAGATACGCTTATCGAGGGCATCGATCAGTTCGCAGGGGTGACGACCTACCTTGCGGAGGCCAAGCAGGGTAGTGTGAATTTGTTTATTTAACTTACAAAGGCAAGAGGTTCGAGGCTAGGGGCGAGCGGTCTGATTTTTCCTCTAGCCCATTGCCTCTCGCCGCTTGCCAGGAGTCTTACCGATGATTCAAGCAGATGTGAAGCTCGATACGCTCGGGTACTTTTGCCCGATGCCGATTATCATGACCTTGAAGAAGATCAAGGAACTGACGGTGGGCCAGGTGCTTGAAGTCGTGTCAGACGACGAAGGGATTAAAAAAGACATGCCGGCTTGGTGCGACACGACCGGACATCAGATGGTCGGGCTCGAAGAAGAACAGGCGAAGTCGGGAATGATCTACAAAGCATTTGTAAAAAAGACGAAATAATTGCACAGGCTCAGTGGAGACAGTTGGTGGAAGCCGGAGGGACGATGAGATGATCACGCCTCCGGCTTCGTCGTTTTGATGCGTGAAATGGAGTCGGACGTGGATCGGATCGTCGAATGTGTGCCCAACTTCAGTGAGGGGCGAAACCAAGCGACGGTGTTGGCGCTGGTACGCGCCGTGGAATCCGTGCCAGGAGTGTGGCTGTTGGATCACACGATGGATCGGGACCACCATCGCTCCGTCCTGAGTTTTGCCGGTGAGCCGGATGCCGTGGCTGAAGCGGCGTTTCGCACCATTCGCGTGGCGACCGATCTCATCGATCTTCGCACGCACGAGGGCGTACATCCTCGTGTGGGGGTTACGGATGTCGTGCCCTTCGTGCCGGTGCGTGGCGCGACGATGCAGGATTGTATCCATCTGGCGCAGCGCGTGGGACAACGGGTCGGAACAGAGCTGGAGATTCCGGTATTCCTCTATGAACAAGCGGCCCTGCACCGCGATCATGCTCCGCTCGAATCGGTCCGTCGAGGCGGGCTGCAAGGCCTGGCCTTCCGCATGGCCTCCGATCCGGACTGGGCGCCGGATTTCGGTCCTCCCCACCTCCATGAGACGGCCGGTGCCATCGTCATCGGCGCGCGGCCTCCCTTGATCGCGTTCAATGTGAATCTCCGCTCGACGGATCTGGCGCTGGCTCGATCCATCGCGAAGGACCTTCGTCAATCGAACGGAGGGCTGCCCCACCTCAAAGCTATCGGGGTGGAGTTGGCCAGCCGTCGAATGGTTCAGGTCGCCATGAATCTCACCGATTACATCATCACGCCGATCCATGTGGCGTTCGACGCGGTCCGCACCCGTGCGGCCGCGCAAGGCGTGGCGGTCGCGGGGAGCGAAGTGATCGGACTGGTGCCTCAAGCGGCCTTGGTTCAGGTTGCCGCCCAGAGCCTGTCGCTCGAACAGTTCAATGCCTCGCAGGTATTGGAGACAAGGTTGGAGGCTCGGTTGTCAGGCCAGCAGGCCGATCATGTTTCGTCGCGCACACAGGAACCGATCGATCTGCAGGCGCAATCGCTCGCGGATTTTCTGGAGGCTGTGGCTGCAGCCTCTCCGCTTCCAGCCGGCGGTACGGTTGTGGCCTTCGTCGGCGCGCTTGCCGCTTCGCTGGGGGTCATGGGGGCTCGACTGAGCAAGCAGCGAGCAGTCGAGCATCGGTTGAGTGGGATTAGCCGGCGGCTGTGCGAATTGATGCAGGCAGACGGTGAAGCCTATCGGCGATTTCTTCAGGCCTCGGAAGTCACGAAGTCAGACAAGACTCGTCCTGCCCTGTTGTCCTCCGCACTCCACTTGGCGACGGAGATCCCGCTCGAAATCGCCGAGCAGGCGACGGAGGCCGGAGTTCTTCTCCATGCCTGCTCGGCAGGAGTAAAGCCTCGGGTTCGATCTGACGTGACCGTTGGGCTCATGCTGGCGATTGCCGCGGCCGATGCGGGACGGCACACCGTTGAAGGAAATATAAAAATTCAACTCAATCAACGGCTTAAGAAGTCTCTTCAAGGCCGTATTGAACAGATGACAATCCGTCTTGAGGAACTCAAGGGGCTATGCTACAGTACGCCCCTTGGTCAGGGTCGTGCTGACACGAGAGAAAAACCTGTACAGGCATCGCCTGGGAAAGTAGACAGACGGGAAGAATGGAAATCAAAGTCTTCAATAATAACGTCGAGAAAGCCCTCAAAGTTGCCAAAAAGAAGCTCGCGGGGGAAGGCCTCTTCCGGGAACTGAAGCGTCGGCGGTTTTACGAGAAGCCGAGCGTCAGGAAGAAAGCCAAGGAGCGTGAGGCACAGCGTCGTCGTCAGAAGTGGTTGGCGAAGCGTAAGCCAGAGTAAGCGTCCTCTACGGGTTTGCCCGTTTAGTTGGTCGTACGCACTCCCGATAGGTCCTCATATACTTTCCTCGTCCATGCGCCAGGATCAGATCACTGCTGCGCTTCGCATCGTGAAGCGCGAGATTCGGCAGTGGGAAGAACCGGTCCTCGGCGTCGTGGCTCGCGAGTCGAATCGGGACCCCTTCCGTATTCTCATTTCCTGTCTGCTCAGCCTCCGGACCAAAGATAAAACGACCGGTGAAGCCAGCGCCAGACTCTATGCGCTCGCGCATCAGCCTGCCACGATGCTGACCCTTCCGCTTCGGCAGATCGAGCAAGCCATCTACCCCGTCTGTTTCTACCGAACGAAAGCCAAATCTATTCATGCGATCTGCCATCGGCTGTTGGACGTCTATGGAGGCGCCGTCCCCGATTCCATCGATGAGCTGGTGACGCTGTCGGGGGTCGGCAGGAAAACGGCGAATCTGGTGGTGACAGTCGCGTTTGGCAAACCAGGCATCTGTGTGGATATCCATGTCCATCGGATCAGCAATCGCTGGGGCTATGTGAAGACGGAGACGCCGGAGGAGACGGAAGTGGCGCTACGCAACAAGCTTCCCAAGCAACATTGGATTACCTTCAACGATCTCCTCGTTCCCTATGGCCAGCATCTCTGCCAGCCTGTCTCACCGTTCTGCAGCAAGTGCAAACTCACAGAATATTGCGATCGGGTCGGAGTGGCGAAAAGCCGTTAAGTGTGAAGCGTATTTCGTGAAGCGTTCCTGGGGGAGCGGATTTTCTTGCGAGGGACGAACGACGAGATACGAGCGACGTGTTTAGATGAACAGCTTGGTTTCTGCGTCAGAGGTCAGCGCAATAATGGCAGGGAGCCCCATGACTTCGTCGACATTCTTTGTGACGGCGGCGCTGTCCACGCCCATATATTCCAGGCCGGCGCTGCAGGCGATCAGACGAAACTTCCCGACCTGTTTTGCATCGTGAAACATTTCCGAAATCTTCGGGACCTTCTTCTCTTTCAAGAGTCGAGCGACCTCGTCTGCCGATGACGCATATTCCGGGGGAAAATCGATC
>JAUXQT010000094.1 GCA_030682135.1 Nitrospirota bacterium
GGAAGATATTTTATTGGAGGATGATGGCGCGAACGTGCTGCAAGCCCGCTACACCCACGGTCCGGGCATTGATGAGCCGATTGCCGTCACGAAAGGTGGGAGCACGTTCTTCTACCATCAAGATGGCCTCGGCACGGTCACGGATCTCACGGATAGCAGCGGTGCGTTAGCAAAGAGTTATAGCTATGACGCCTATGGGACGATCGTGGATCAGGCCGGGACCGTGGAGCAGCCGTACACGTACACGGGCCGGGAATTTGATAGCGAGACGGGGCTGATGTATTACCGCGCTCGTTACTACGACCCACGAACCGGGCGGTTCTTGCAGAAGGACCCGATGAGATTTGTGAACGGTATTAATCTCTATGCGTACACGATGAATAACCCGGCCAACTTTGCTGATGCCCTCGGACTCTGGCGGAACCCATCGGACATTTATGACGATGCAATGAAACGGGCACAAAATAGTCCATTCCCCGGTCAACACAACGGGTTGCAGGATGCCTACCGTCACTGCCTAGCGAGTTGCATGCTGACCCAAGAGAATTCCGAGTTCGAGGCCCAAATACTGGGTTGGGCCAATGAAAAGCGTGGAGATTGGTTCCACAGCCAGGAAGAGGGCGAGCGCGAGGCCGACGAACGGAACAATGCGTGCGGGAGAGGGTTTGGACGAACAGCGAACTCAACCCAAGACTGCGAACAGTCGTGTGGAAACGCCGCAAGAAATGGCACCTTGCAGACTTACCAACAAGGGACGACGCCTCGCTATTGGGACACACGTTTACCGATGTTGCCGTAGCATGCGGATGATCACTGAAATACGAGCGGTGGTTCTCTGCTCGCTCTTGGCGTGGATGATCGCAGGCTGCGATCAAGACGTGCTCTACGCGACCTCATTTACCGAGGTCGCGACTGAACGCGCGAAGCTCATTGATGGAATTGAAAGCTACCAAAGCACTGAGGAAGCGAAGCACCAATTCCAGAAATGGGAGGTGATCGAAGAGAGCGGGCTTGCTCCAGGAGACAAGAGGCCTCCGTTTAACATCTACGTGGTAGCAATCAACAACTACTCACATCTGGACTATTCGGGGAAATTGCACCTTAAGTTCTTCAATAACCGGCTGGTGGAGGCAAGGTTTTATCCGAGCAGTTTTGAGAAATATGTGGAGCGGTTAAAAGAAAACGACAAGCTAACCTTCAATATCACCGACAAGAGCGCTGGCACACCTGAGGCACTTGCTGCACCCTATACTCGCATCTGGATCTACAACCAGCCACATCTCGATCCACAGGGACAGAACAGGTATGTCGGGTGGAGGGACGCGCGCCTGGAGAAAGAGGAAACGCTTTGGATCAAACGTTATTCGTAGAGACCTGCCTGCCCCTTACGATCCTGCCTGCTGCAACACGGTATCGAGCATCTCGCTGACGAACTTCTGCTTGGCCTTCGCAAACGACTGAGCCGCTCCAGTTGCCGTTGGAGTTTCGGCGTCGGCTGGCTTACGGTCCCCGTCGGATGCGAATGGTTTCGCGGTCGATGATCACGAGCGCCCGCGCGAGCTCTGCGTCGGGGACTTCCGAGAGCAGTCGTTCAAGGGCGTCTTGGGTTTCTTCGATGGTGGTGGGCCAGACTCGAAGTCGAATGATCCCCGCGTGGGAGCCAAGGGGAAACGCCCGTTGATCCGCAAAGTCTTCGTCGAACGTGATGATCACGGCTTGCCGATGCTGGGCCCAGGCAAAGACTTCTTCATCAGGCCGCCCCGATAGCGCCACGTCCGAGGTATGGTGGATCGTCCACTGTGTGCGGCGGGCGTGGAGCCAGTGCACGATGGCGCGGGGGACATTTTGATCCAGCAGAACGGTGAGGGCCTCAGGCACGGGGGATCACTTTGTCTTCGTCGATCACATGGCTGGCATAGTCCAACGCAGCCGCGACATCTTCACGGGTCAGCTCCGGGTAGGTGTCAAGAACCTGCTGGTTCGAGTAGCCCCCAGCGATCAACCCAAGGATATTGGTCACCATAATCCGTGTCCCGCGGATACAGGGTTTGCCGCTACAAATATGCGGGTCGATGCTGATTCGTTCGTAGCGCATGGATGAATCTCCCAGAGCGGACACCGTGGCTCACACTCGGTGACCCGCTCATGATAACAAGCTCCACCTGGCGGGTCAAAGATTCTGACTCTCTCCACAGCAATATTTAACGAATGCTTGCTGAGACGCAACGATAGTGGAAAGATGAGGTGGGTCTTTTTTGCGTGTGTACACCATATCCAACTGAAAGGTTCGCCATGGTATCTGTCAGAAATAAGGCAACCTGCATACTCACACTTGGTCTTGCCGTCCTATGCGCATCTTCTTATGTCGCCACGGCTGATACAACCACAACGCCTATTTCTCGAACAGTCGCACCGCGAGAACTCGCGCGCGAGGCCTACTATCAAATCGAAGCCAACGTGTTCGATCGCGCGCAGCTTCAGGACGCCTACACCAAAATCAATCTAGCAGCTGACCAGAACCGCAATGAAGCCTTTATTTACGTGGCAGTGTCGCTCGGAACGTTGGTTGCCGGCTATACCATCGGCGACTGGTATGATCTCACCACGTTTCCTGGGGACGTGCTCCAGCAAGCAGTGGCCCATGCCCGACAGGGCTTAGCCTTGGATCCGAACCTTGGACAGGCTCACGCACAGCTGGCGCGGCTCCTGATTGTGAAAAAGGAGTTTCATGAGGCGGCGCAACACATTGCGAAAGCCAAAGAGCTCGACCCGAACAGCTTCTATCCCTGGTATTTCGAAGGCATCTGGCATGAGAAACAAGGGCAGGTAGCTGAGGCCAGTCAGGCGTTCGATCGCGCCGAACAGTACGCGACGCTTACGCACCACCCCATGCTCGTCTTAAAACACCGGGAAAATGTGGCGAAGATCGGGGGGGACTTTGCGTTGCAGGAAAAGCTGTTAAAGGATAGCATCGGCCTGAATCCGAACAGCGCCTACTCTTACGGCAGTTATGCTGCCTTTCTGATGTGCCAGGGCCGTTATCGGGAAGCCGTCGTGCAATGGGAAAAAGCCATTCGCATCACACCCTATGGGCGTGCGGTGTCGCAACTTGAGCAAGCAAAGCAATATCTTGCGCAAGCGAAGACAAAATTTGCTCAGGCGAAACAGAAGACAGGGTGTGCGTGAAGGGGAAGAGTGGTCGGAATGATCTCCCCTCGATTCCATGGACACATGTAAATGTGTGGACCCGATAGGGTCGTTGCTGTTCAACCTCACACCGCACTACGCTTGTAACGATTCTTCGAACTGTTAGAATTCAGACCCATGCCCACGGGCCGCTCGTCGTGTCCTCCACGAATCGGGCATCAGGTGTCCCGTCCGCCTGTCCGATAGGAGGTTGGCGTTCGACTCGCCGCCTGTTTTCACCTTGAACGAGCGGGTTTCATCCCGCTGATCTCAACTATTTCACGTACGGTTCACAATTTCTTCTGCCCTCCGCCCGTCGCTTGAGTTAACACCTCTTGATTGAGCCTGCAGCGGATACACCACGCCGGACAATACATTTTCGTGGCGCATTGTCTCACTCACAGATCCAACCTAGCCGGGAGGCCCTGCGAACACATCGATACCGGCCCAGGCTTCCGCCAGAGTCCTCCCCTGCAAATGGTCATGCGGGCGAGCATGGTTGTACCAGGTGCGGATCTCCTGCAACGTCGTGCTCAATTCGTTCCCGTCCACGACGGGTTTCCTCGCCAGCTCTCGCTTCACCGTTCCGATGAATCGCTCGACCCGCCCATTCTGCCAAGGACAACCTGGCTCGATCCGTTGCTGGCGGATACCCAAAAACCTCATACCGAGTCTCAATACACGCGATACCAACACCGCCTCATTGCCTGTGCGTACGAAGTGTGGCAGGCCATAGCGTCTCACGGCTTGCACGAGTTCCTGCAGCAGCGTCCACGAGGATTTGTCCGAGAGCCGCTGCAAGCACAGACAGGCCCGACTCGCATGATCGAGGATGGCCAGCGCCACATGCGGCTGGCCCTCGGTATGCGCCTTCACTAGCAAATCATAGCCCCAGATCCGATTCTTCGGGAATGGCCTCGGCACGCGTTGTTTGAGCTTGCGACGCGCTTCGCCGACCAGATACTGGTGCTTTCCACACAGCTCCACGACAGAGGTCTTACTCACCGTCATCTGTCTTCGACGAGCCCACCGCCGATTAAAGTGATGCGCGAGCGTCCGGCTCCCCGCCTCCGGCATGAGGGCTTTCAAGTGAATGATTTCTTGCAACACCCATTTGGATTTCGCTGGGAGAAATCCTGGCGGGGTGGCATAGGCCGCTCACGACCCCATCGGTTTGGTGTGCTGTGTGTCGTTCGCCAATGACACAGGATCTGCCGTATCCAGGATAAGAAGGTGGCACGCCATTGGCCAGGCAGGTGCGGCATGATGCACCTCCGTGAGGAGAAGAGCGAACGAAGTAATGGTGGGAATTAGCCCAGCTCGAAAATCTTCGGAAAGTTCGTGAGATTACGGCAGCCGTCTTTCGTGACGAGTACCATATCCTCGATGCGGATGGCGCCGAGGCCTGGATAGTAGAGGCCTGGCTCGACGGTCACGACGTGACCTTCTTGGAGCAACGATCCGGTCCGGCTGATGCGAGGCGCTTCATGGATATCGAGACCGACTCCATGGCCGGTGCCATGAAAATAACCCTGCATCCGGCCATTGACAAGGCCAGTCTGGTAGCCGGCTTTTTCAAATCTGGCACAGATCCCTTGATGAATGCGCTTCCCGTCCGCCCCGTCTTTGATTTTGGTGATCGCTTCTTCCTGCGCATCCAGGACCGTCTGGTAGAGTCGCTTCAGTTCTGGGCTCGGAGCCCCTCGTACAACCGTCCTGGACATATCGGCAAAATACCGGTTGGAGGCCGAACGGGGAAATACGTCGAAGATAATGCTGCGATGCGCAGCCAACGGGCCACTGCCCTCATTATGCGGGTCGCAGGCCTGCTCCCCTCCGGCGACAATGGTATGCTGAGCCACACAATCGCACTCCATCAACGCCACATTGATGAGTTTTTTCACACGCTCCGACGTCAGCGGCGTACCCTCGTGCCAGAGCTGATCGTTGTTGATCGACGCCTGGCGTAACAGATCGTGGGCTGCTGCAACCGCCTGCTCGGTCGCACGCTGGGCCGCTTCGATATAGCGCACTTCTTCAGCGGTCTTCACCACGCGTTGTTCGTAAAACGGGTCCCGCTTTGGATGCAGCTGATACCCCAACGACTGGAACTTCACGGCATGGCCGAAGGGAAAATTTGCCGGGACCGTGATCTGCGTGATACCGGCTTCTCGCAAGAGGATATGGACGACTTCGACGGTGCCTGGCTCGGCGATGCCTTGTGTCTTCGCTCGCCCTTCGACCTCAGAATAGGAGACGACTCGATCGACGGACGATTGGCTTTTGGCCCGATCCATTTCAAGATCGCTCATCACCAGAATCCGTTCGCCCTTGATCTCTAAATAGATAAAGGGGTCCGGCGCGATAAACTGTGTCGCGTAATAGAGATTGGAGTCGCTCTCGCTGGCAGCGATAAAGACGGTGGCTCGTTGCGATGGTGAAGTTGATGACGCCATAATAAATGTTCCTCGGAATCTAGCATGGGGGGGGAGGTCGGTCAAGGCGCGGATGGAACCGGCTCAGGCGTAGGGATGCTCTCCTTGCCCGCGCCTGCATCCTCATCGGGCGTCATGAGATCGATCGGCAACATGACCGTGTTCCTCAACACATCGAACGCCAGCTGCGCCAAACCCGTCACGCCACTGGCAAACGACTTCATCGGCAGGTAGGTCACCTCCGGGTCTTCGATGGATCCTTTAACAGAGAACAGCGCCGTGGCCAACCCTTTGCGTTCTCCGGCAAAGAGCCGCCCGAAGAGTGGAATCGTCTTCAAGAATTGCGAGTACGATCCGAACGGGCTGACCGCCCACACCATATCGACTTGATCGGTCGGTAAATCGAAGTTTCCGGCTGCGGTAATCTTCACAATCGGACTGTCGATGATCAGATTCTCGGTCTCGAACAGTCCGTTCCGCGCAAGAATCGTCGCCGTGATCTTGTTGTAGGACAGGCCCTCTTTCTCCAGATCGACTTTCCCTTGCAGCACGGCCGGCAGATTCAAAATGCTGATGATCTTCCAAATAGCCCGTTCCTGCGATTTGAGGATGCGTCCGTTCTCAAGTAATACATCGACCTTGCCGTTCAATGTGGGGTAGAGCCCGTGCGGATTTTTTCCATGTCCGCGGATCGTCCCCGTCACCCGAGCTTCCCCTGTCATCACGCCCCCCTTGGGGCCGAAAAATTTCAGCACATCTTCCACCAGCAACCCCGTCGCCCGAACCGAGACCTCGGCGTCGGCCGGCTCCTTCCGGGGCAATTGCACCACGATACGTCCAGCCACGTCCCCACTGGTCGACCGGCCTGACAAACGGTCCACATCCAGCACGCCGTCCTGAATGGTGATACGGGCGGAGAGGCTGCCAAACTTGAGATGTTTGTAATGGCCGCGCGCCATCGACGCCAGCACCTGAACTTTGCTGGTGTCTGCCAGAATTTCCAGAAATTCTCGAATGGGCGACCGCTCGCCTTTTGGAATGAGCAGATCCAGATCCATTTGATTCGACTCGATCTTCGCCGTAATCAGCGGTTTCGACGCCCAATTCCGGATCGTCCCTTCCAGCGCAAGATCGCTGTCGAGCAGATGGAACGACAGCCGCTTAATCTCCGCGCCGTTCTTCACGAAATGGACTCGCGCATACAAATCCTGGATGGGCCCCTCGGCCCCTTTAGCACTCATCAACCCATTGGTTAAGGCCAGCCACCCGGTGGTCCGCCATGTTTTCCAATTGAGGTCCTTGCCCTTCATGTCGAGCGACAACTCGATATTCCCTGCCTCAAATCCACCCTTCGCAATCCATTCCGGCACACGGGATAACGACAGGGTGCCGGTCGACAGCGCGGCATCGATCGCAAAATGTTCGCCCAATTGAATCTTGCCCTTGATCGGCAATCGAATCGGCGGCACGATCAGCTCAATCCTGTCGAGGATGACCCCAGCGGCCTGCGGGACCGTCCCCTCGAACTCCACCGTCGCCGGAGCGCCGATCGGTTTTTCAACCAGATCG
This sequence comes from Nitrospirota bacterium, assembly GCA_030682135.1. Classification (GTDB taxonomy): domain Bacteria; phylum Nitrospirota; class Nitrospiria; order Nitrospirales; family Nitrospiraceae; genus Palsa-1315. The sequence continues at coordinate 7,191 of JAUXQT010000094.1, forward strand.
GACAGCGTCACTTTCGACTCGGTCAAGACGACCTCGCCCCGGATGTGTGGCGACAGCGTTGGACCGGTCAAGACGAGCGCGCCGTTGACTAGCCCATCGATCGTTCCGGCTGGAATGGCTTTCGAAGGAAGCAACTTGGCCATATGGCCCGCATCGCCGTTGACTCGAATCAAGAAGTCCTGAAAGGCGCTGCCACTGCCTCCTGTAATGCCGCCATGGATCCGCACAGCCAGATCGCCCATATGCCCCGTCACCTCATCGAACTGCGTCCCGCCATCCGTCAGCACAAACCGGCCCTGCAATCCGGTCAACCGCTCGGGCAGCGAGGGATTCGTGAGACCGACTTGCTTGACGATAATGTCACCCCCGGCAAAGGTCACGCCGCCGGCCTGATTGAGTGGACCGACCAAGCGAAACGTGGGACTGGCCATGCCTTCGACGTCACGCGATGCCGCTAACACACGCGACAGTTGCTCCGACTTGACGGTCTTCGACAAAAGCTGCAACAGGTCTGCCGCGGCCATCGTTCCAGTAATGTCCATCTCCAGCCAGGGCCCCGCCTCTAAAAACGAGATGAGCGCCTTGCTCTCGCTCATATGGATCGCGCCATAGAGCCCGCTGAGATTCGACACCTTGAGGCGGCCCGGTTCGACCGAGACGACGGCAGCTAAATCCTTGGCCGGGACACGACTGTCTCCGATCAGCGCTTGCCCCTGGCTCACGCGAAATTCCCCGGTCAACGAGAGCTGAGGCCCGGATACCGACGACCCCGTGACGGTGGCGGAGACAATCTCCACCGTCCCGTCGATCTCCCGGTCTTGCATGATCGCCGGCAACTGCGGATGCACCCACTGCGCCGGCAACTGCGTGAGTAACTGGCGGAGCTGGATCGGGGATGCCGAAAAGGTCAGCGCAAACGTGGGCTGAACCGTCAATAAACCGGAGAGGCTCGCTTGGCCTGTAAGCGTGAGTTGTTCCAAGTTCGCAGACAGATCGGATAGCAGCACATCGTAACCAGCCACGCCAGGCGCGGCTCGAACAAGGCTGTGGACATTCACGACGCCCTGCACCTGTTCAGGAACCGGACGTGGCCCAAAGAAATCCGCGACCTCGCGGAGATTGAGATTCGCGGCTTCAACGCTGCCATCGAACTGAAGTCTCATCTGTGACGCCAAGGGGTCGTCGGGTGCCAACAACTGCCGCTGGGCGGAACTAATCGTCCCGGCCAGAGAGATGGCAGACAGGCCCTTCTCACCCGCATGACCGGCAGAGACGTGCAGATCCGCCTGTCCCCGTTCCGCTCTGATCACCAGCGAGGCCTCGACCGACTCCAAGGCCATCGTGCGGGTTCCATCCGGACGTCCGTCGTCGATGATGATCAGTTTCCCGTTCACCAACGTCGCCTCGCGAATGCGGAAGATTCGGCTCATCGTCTGCACCGCATCCTGATCGGCCTCGCCTCCTTGCGCGACCTGATCGAGGAGGTTCCAGTGCCCGCCACGATCGCGCCGGAGCGTCAAGGTCGGCTCTTCAATCAACAGCCGTTTTCCCACCACCTGCTTGCGCAGTAACGGGAGGAGCCGCAAGACTAAATCCAGCCGCTTGGCCGACAAGACGATATCCTCGGAATTCCGATCATGAATCGCGACCTGCGTCAGCTCCAATCTGATGCGTGGAAACAGCACCAGCTTGATGCGGTGGACGTCGATCTTGCGTCCGATGCTCTGCTCGAGCTGTTGAAGGAAAAAGTCTTTGACGTAATCGTCGCCCGTCAGATAGGGAGAATAGGCGAGAAAGAGCCCCCCGGCAATCAGCAGGATCACGATGAGTGCGGCAATAAACCGAATTCGAACCACTCCTGCTCCCTCGATCGATCGTGTGTTGTGGGTGGACTGTCTCGCGGCCTTGAAGCGATCATCTTACCGAATCACCTGCATGAAATCTACGAAGTCTGCGTCGCGACAGGGTTTTTCACGCGCCATCGAAACCGGATGCTGGTGATCCTCCGCGAGACTCGGTATACTCGCCGGCACTCACCTTGGCACTCAAACACGATCATCTCTTGTGACCACGCCACCATCCCAACCGACCAGAATCCGCTGGCTGATTCTCGCCCTCCTGTTCTCGATCAGCGTCGTGACCTATATCGACCGCGGCAATATTTCAGTCACCGCGCGGCAGATGATGCCGGCCTACGGGATCACCGATCAACAGATGGGCTGGGTCTTCTCGGCTTTCGTCATCGGCTACGCCCTCTTTCAGATTCCCGGTGGCTGGCTGGCCGATCGCTGGGGTGCCAGGGTCGTGCTCACCATCGCACTTGTTTGGTGGTCGATCTGCACGGCCTTGACCGCCATGGCTGCGGCCTCCTCCCTCGCAAGCCTCGTCGGGATTGTCGGCGCATTGATGCTCGTGCGGTTCTGTTTGGGAATGGGAGAAGCCGTCGCCTTGCCGGCTTTTAACCGCGCCGTCACCAATTGGTTCCCGGCTGAAGCGCGAGGCTTCGGAATCGGGATCGCCATCGGAGGCATCGGATTGGGCTCCGCCCTGACGCCGCCCATTGCGGCCTGGGTGATGGTGAACTGGGGCTGGCAGACCGTGTTCTATCTCGCGAGTCTGCTCGGCATCGGAATGGGGCTCCTCTGGTGGCTCCTCTCGCGCAACCATCCCCACGAACATCCCTGGGCAAATTCGGGTGAGCAGGCCCTCATCGAGCGAACGCCGGCCACGACCACCGCTGTGCCCTGGCGAACGTTTCGGCAGACTCCCACCATCTGGTGGCTCGTGATCAGCTACAGTTGCCTCGGGTATGTCGCCTACGTCTACCTCTCCTGGTTTTACTTGTATCTGGTGAATGTTCGAGGATTCGACGTGCTCCGCGGCGGCTTCTATGCCTCGGCTCCGTTTGTGGCCATGCTGGTGTTTTGCCCCCTGGGCGGATGGGTCACGGATCGACTCGCAGTCCGTTACGGAATCACCAACGGACGAGCCGTCACCGGCATGACCGGCATGGTCCTGGCCGGGTCAACCATTGCCCTGGGGGCTTTCGTCGAATCTCCCACCCTGGCGATCACCAGCCTGTCGTTCGGCGCTGGCTGGCTCTACTTTTCCGTCGGCGCCTACTGGGCCTCGACGACCGATCTGTCCAAAGCCCATGCCGGCACGTTATCCGGACTCATGAACACCGGCGCCAATATCGGCGGGGCAATCTCCCCAACCCTGACGCCCTGGCTGGCTCACCATTGGGGTTGGCCCGTTTCGTTAGGATTTGCCGCAGCCGTCGCCATCCTAGGCGGGCTCTTATGGTTCAAGATCGACCCAGGCAAGGGGCTGGCAGAAGAAAAGTGCTGAGTACTGAGTTCTGAGTTAGCGAAGTGTTTTCCGCTGATTCCTATTATCCTCGCTCAGCACTCAGAACTCAGTACTCAGCACTTCCTCGGAGGCCTTGCCTCCGAAGGAAAGCCCCTGTTACATTCATCCCCTATGACCATGCAATTTCAGAAAATCGATCCGCGCGTGACCATTACGACGCCTTTCGGCGAGATCAAAATTCGCTTCTACCCGGATGATGCGCCGCGTCACGTCGAGAACTTCATCAAACTCGTGAAAATGGGGTTCTATAATGGCACCACCTTCCATCGCGTGGTGCCTGGATTCATCATTCAGGGCGGCGATCCGCTGAGCAAGAACCCAGACCGGTCCCTGCATGGGTCGGGCAGTCCAGGATACTGGCTCAATCCGGAAACCAGCGATCGGCCGCATAAACGGGGCGCCATCGCCATGGCCAAGGTGCCACGGGAAAGCAATAGCACCAGAGATTTCAACGACAGTGGATCTCAGTTCTACATCAGCGTTGCAGACAACAGCGGACTAGACCGCACCTATACGGTCTTCGGGGAAGTCTTTCGGGGCATGGAGGTGGTCGACAAGATCGTCGCCGCGGTCCGGGACGACTGCGACAACCCCCTCGAACCGATCCCCATGACCATGACCGTGAAGGAGTAAGGAGCGTACGAGCGAAGTTTGTTGGAAGTGAATAGGACTCCGCGAGGTGAGGTGGACGGTGATCCGCTTGAAATGCGATAAGAATCTCTAGGTTCTTGCCCGCTCTTCACGTCTTTCTGTTCCGTCAATACACGACATAGTCCTTTCTGCATCTGCTGGTTCCCTGAACCGGAGCATGTCTTCGCTGACATGTTTGGTAGGGGAATTCATACAGGCTAACAAAACCGCCTCAGCTCATTCGAGCCATCTGTTGTTTCTCCGCAAAACATCAATGATTTCGACATCGACGATTGGCACACCGATTGCGTAAGGGCCTGGACCATCCAGAGGAGTTTCATGACCGCTACACAAGTTCGATTTGAAGTCAGTCTGACCAGAACCACGATCGTGGCGACAGCCATCGCCGTCACATTGTTTTTCTGGTCCATTGCCTCGGTGCTCAGTGAAGAACTCGAACAAGGGAATCTCTTCCATGTCGTCGAAGCCATGGCCTTCCTCTTGTTGGTGGGATTTCTGATCTCCGGAAACTTCGGCTATCAATTGGCCAGGCTGGCCTATCTCAAGCGCTGGCTCGGCCATGTCCCGGCCACCAGAGACGAGTTGATGCAGTCGTTCGTCGCGCCAACACCGCTCCTGACGATTCTGGTGCCTTCGTACAAAGAAGAAACGAACGTCATCCGTCAAACGCTGCTCTCGGCGGCCTTGCAGGAATATCCGCATAAGCGGGTCGTGCTGTTGCTGGACAATCCGCCGAATCCACGCACGGCAGAAGATCGCGAAGCCCTGCTGGCTGCCCGGTCCCTGCCGGCTGAACTCCATGCCCTGCTCGACGACCAGGCTCGCTACTTTGAGAGCCTGCTGGTGCAATTCATGTTGCGGCAGCAAGCAGGCGTGCGCGAACGAGCACAAGAATCTGCCGCGTTAGCCCAGGCCTATGAGCATGCGGCACAGTGGTTTCAGGAGCAGGCAGACCGTTTGCCCGACAGCACGCACTCTGACGCCTGGTTTGCAGAGCATATTCTCCGCGGACCGGCACGTCGATATGAAGAGCGGGCTGCGCATTGGCATCTTCAGGCCCAGGCTGTTTCCGAGGAGCAGGCGCCACAAGAACGCCTCCTACTCGCCGAGTACCGTTCTCTGGCCGCCGTATTTCAGGGAGACATCGCGGTCTTCGAGCGAAAACGCTATCAGAACCTCTCCCATGAACTGAACAAGGCGATGAACCTGAACAGTTATCTCGGCGTGATGGGCCGGCGTCTGCATGAAGTGTCGCATGCGACCGGACTCATGCTAGAGGAAACGACGGACCTCCAAGGGTCCTATGAGATCCCGGACTCGCCCTATGTCATTACGTTAGATGCGGACAGTCTCATTCTGTCGGACTATGCCATCCGTCTCGTTCAGATCATGGAGCAGCCGGGCAATGAACGACTCGCTGTCGCGCAGACCCCCTACAGCGCCATTCCGAACGCACCGGGCCTGCTCGAACGAACCGCCGGAGCGACCACCGACATTCAATATCTCCTGCATCAAGGCTTCACCTACTTCGGCGCCACATTTTGGGTTGGCGCGAACGCGCTCCTCCGGAAGGCCGCCTTAGAAGACATTTGCGTGGCAGAGACGACCGCTCATGGAGTGATTCGGCGCTACATCCAAGATCGCACGGTGATTGAAGACACAGAATCGACGGTCGATTTGATGGCGCGAGGATGGCGGCTCTTTAACTACCCGGAACGGCTGGCCTATAGCGCCACGCCCGGCGATTTCGGCTCCCTCATTATCCAGCGAGGCCGTTGGGCCAACGGAGGGCTCCTCATTCTGCCCAAACTCCTCCGGTATCTCAGAAACGTGACGAAAACCCCGGCACTCGCCCCGCAGAGTTTCTACCAGCTCCATTATCTCACCTCGATGGCGCTGTCCCCCATCTGTGTGCTGTTGCTGTTGGCGGTCCCATTTTCCTCCAAGCTCATGACCGTCTGGCTGTCGATGACCGCCATGCCCTATTTCTTCCTCTATGCTCGCGATCTGTCGATCCTGCGCTATCGAGGCCTCATTGACTTCATGCGAGTCTATGCCCTCAACCTCCTGTTGCTGCCCGTGCACCTCGGCGGTGCGATGAAATCCATCCAGCAACTCGTCACTGGCGAAAAGATTCCCTTCCGGCGCACACCAAAAGTACTTGGGCGCACCGGCGCACCGGCGCTCTACGTGGCTCTTGAATACGGACTCCTGCTCCTCTGCTGTGTCACGGGACTCTACTACGCCTCGCAGGGCCGATGGATCTCGGCCGTATTTTCCCTGGTGAACGCCGCATTCTTTGGCTATGCCATTTCGTCATTCATCGGGTTCGCTGAAAGCCTGGAAGATCTACAGCCTGTCTGGAAGAGCCTGCGGCCTCAACGCCTGGTCCCAGCCCTGGACACCATCGGACAACGGATTATTGGCAGCACCTCCTATCTCTGGCGCATCCCGGCCATGCTCCGAAATCTCCGTGAGCAAAGCTCCCTCTACTTCGCCATTTCAAGCTGCTGCGCACTGCTCGAAGTCTTTGCCCCAGCGGCTCTGTTAGGCGCAGTCGACGGGGCCCCATCCCCTATTCAACTGGAGAACCGGAAGCCTGGCACGACCGACTGGGTGCTGACGCGCCCGGCCCTGCACCGGGAAATTGAAGGTTATGCCTCGCTGACCAGCGTGAATCGCGGAGAAAAACTGGACCTCTTCGTGAATACGGCCGCAGACTTCTATAACCTACGGATTTACCGGATGGGCTGGTATCAAGGAGCCGGTGCGCGTGAGATCGCCGGGCCCATTCGCCGAAAAGGACAGGTGCAATCACAACCCACGACAGATCCTCGCACCGGCTTGATCGAGTGCCGCTGGGACAATCCCGTGACCCTTGCCGTCCCGCTCAATCCATCGGATGCCACGGACTGGGCCAGCGGGGTATACCTGGCCAAACTGACCGCAGAGCCGACGGGCGATCAAAGTTATATCGTATTTGTCGTCCGCGACGATGCGCGCCCCTCGGCCTTCCTCGTTCAATCGAGCGTCACCACATTCCAGGCCTACAACAATTGGGGCGGCAAATCGCTCTATGCCTTTAACAGTACAGGGGGACAAGCCGCGAAGGTCTCCTTCAATCGTCCCTATGCCATCAGCCCCGTCCCGCTTGCAGCACAGGGCGTTGGCGCAGGAGACTTCCTCACGTCCAACTCCTTCCCTATCGGTTATCAGGCTTCGGCAGCAGGCTGGGAATATAATATGGTGCGCTGGCTGGAGCGGGAAGGCTACGACGTGACCTATGCCACGAATCTCGATGTCCATGCCAACCAATCGCTCTTGGCAACCCATCAGGCGTTCCTCTCTGTCGGACATGATGAGTATTGGAGCTGGGAGATGCGCCGCCATGTCGAGCAGGCTCGCGACCATGGCACCCATGTAGGATTCTTCTCCGCCAATACCTGTTACTGGCAAATTCGTCTGGAACCGAGCCAACTCACTGGTGAATCGGGCAGAACCATCGTCGCCTATAAAGAAAACGCTCCCTGGCACGATCCCTTGCAGATCGATCAAGACCCCACGAACGACTACCTCGTCACGACGAAATGGCGCAATCCTCCCGTGAGTCGCCCGGAAGCCTCCTTGATCGGAAGCATGTTTATTGAAACCGACACGCCCGTGGATGGAGACTTCGTGATTGAGGATGCCACCCATTGGATCCTCAATGGAACGGGATTACAGCAAGGTGACCGCTTGCCAGGACTCTTGGGTTATGAAATCGATGGAGGTCGTGATTCGGCTCCACCAAGCACCCAGGTCATCGCACGTGCGCGAGTGGCCTCACCGGAAGGCACGGTCACCGTCTACAATGCGGCGCATCGCGCGATCGTCTTTTCGACCGGCACCATCCAATGGAGTTGGGGCCTGGACGACTACTCCGTTCCAGCCCTCCGCACATCGCGGCTCAGTCCGGCAGCCCAACAGATAACCCGCAATGTGCTGGCTCGTTTCAGCGAAAAGAACATGGCGGCAGACTCCGTCAACCAGACGAGCCAACCGGCACCACTACGGTAGAATCGACCGCCTTGCACCCTCCAATCGATACCGCACCGTCACTCCAAGGCGCAGCCATCGCTCAGCGATCCGGCTCTTTCGATGTCATCAGAGTCTGTGCCTGCCTCGCTGTTGTCCTGTTACACCTCTGTGCCACCGTTGTGATGCAGCCAGATCAACTAGGCACAGTCAGTTGGCACCTGGCCAACTTCATGGACAGTGCTACGCGATGGTCAGTGCCGGTCTTTGTGATGTTGAGTGGCGCCTTATTACTCGATGCGAACAAACAGACCAGTCCCCGTGAGTTCTGGGCCAAACGCATGAACCGGCTGCTGCCGGCGCTGCTGTTCTGGTCAGCCGTCTATCTGGCCTGGCGTGCATTCTTCTGGCACCAGCCGCTCACCCTCAACACGATCGCGCTAGACCTGATTGCTGGACGGCCCTACGTCCATCTCTACTTTCTCTTCCTGATCGCGGGGCTCTACCTCGTGACGCCTTTTCTGGCAATGGCAGTAACCAGTCTCGACTCGAAACACCTGGGTCAGGCGATCCTGGTCATGGCGGCCCTGGCGTTGGGAGCCAACCTGGCAGATTTTCTCGCCACCAGCGTCTTCACCATGTTCGTCCCCTACATCGCCTATTACTTCGCGGGACTCTATTGCATCCTGGTGCTCGCAAACCGCCCAGGCCCCTATGGCCTGCTCCTGGCCGGTGCCATTATCACGACCACCCTGCTTACAGCCTTTTTAGTATCAATGAAAGGTCTTGATGACCACTGGTCCTTCTACTTCTATGAAGACTTTAGTCCCACCATCATGGTCATGGCGGTCACGCTGTTCATGGTCCTGCTCCGTGCAACATTCTCCCCAGCTATTCAGTCGATAGCGCAGCGTTTAGCTCCCTGGACGCTAGGAGTCTATGTAGCCCATCCCATCATCGTGGAACTGTTACGAAACCTCTATCACACCACGATGCCAGCCATGTTCCGCCCCCTCTACTACATCCCCATCACCTTCGCTGCAACGATTATCTTAACCTTTACCGCTGTCGCCCTAATGCAAAAAGTTCCCATCTTGCGACGGGTCGTCTAACTCACCAGCGCCATAAGCATCTACCCCTCGCACGCTTGACGCGCATCTCATATTGAGATATCATCGTCACGTGCATATCATCACGCGAAAGCGATTGGCGGAGTTCGCGCGAACACATCCGGACGCACGGGCTCCGTTGAACGCCTGGTACGCCATTGTTCGGAAGACCGACTATGCCTCGTTCGCCGGTCTACGAAAGACATTCCCCTCCGCCGATCAAGTGGGCGGGTTCACCGTCTTTAACATCGGAGGCAACAAGTTCCGACTGATAGCGGCCATTCATTACAACCGGCAAAAAATCTATATCCGGCACGTGCTCACACATGCCGAGTACGACCGAGGCATCTGGAGGACCTGATTCATGCTCGCCAAATACATTCATGACGTGAATGCCGACTACCGCCGCATTCGGCAACAGATCCCCCTCGGTCCGTTGCATACCAAGGCGGAATACGACCGAGCCGTGGCCGTCCTTGATGACATTCTGGATGAAATCGGCCAACAGGACCCCCATGCCCTGGCCGACTTGGCTGAGACCTTGGCCCTCTCCATTGAGGCATACGAGGACAGCCATGTCGCCATGCCCGACGCCTCCGGACCTGAGATTTTGCGCAGCCTGATGGAAGATCATGAACTCGCGCAATCCGACCTACCCGAGATCGGCAGCCAGGGCGTGCTGTCGGAAATCTTGTCGGGCAAACGCGACCTGAACGTCCGCCAAATCGCCCACCTCGCCGCACGGTTCGGCGTCTCGCCCTCGGTATTCATGCCACTCGCCACCGGCACAACCAAATCCCCCACGACCAAGAAGCGGAAAATGCGAGTACCATAGTCCAGCACTTGCGTCGCACTTCGCCACCACCATTGCCTTAACATTTCCTACTGTCGCCTGATGCAAAGAATCCCTATCCTGCGACGGGTCGTCTGCTCACCAGGAAGGATGATTTGTCTGTCCAGTAGCAGTGGGGGCGAGATTTGAAAACCTTGAAGCCCAAGAGACTATAGGGCTCAACAGTGCCCTATCATTTCAATCTCAATCACTTACAGAGGAGTCAGAGGTGGGGGAGGAATAGATGAAACCCGATAGGACAGGATAGCTCTGCCACAGTTTAGCCACACTATTCTGTAGTATGCTTCTCCGCATGAATGAGTCGAACAACGCATGCAGATTGTGCCTGCAAGACAAAAAGCTAATCAAGGCACACATCATCCCGGAAGGTTTTTTCCGACTCCTCAGGCAAGGGAGTATCGCGCCAGAAATGCATAGCAACACTCCGGGGAGTTATCCAAAGCGAATGCAGGTTGGCACTTATGACTCAACCATCCTATGTTCGGAGTGCGATGGCAAGATTGCGCCCTGGGATAATTATGGTCAGCAAGTACTAATTCACGGATTCTCAGCAGCAGTCGGGATCTCTATAGAGGGGAAAACTATTGCTTGGAGAATAGAGAAATTCGACAGTCGAATGTTAAAGCTCTTTTTCATGTCAGTATTATGGCGAGCCTCAATATCAAAGCAACCATTTTACAAGCGGATTTCGCTCGGGCCATTCGAGGATCGACTGAGAACCATGATTCTGAACGAAGACCCTGGCGGCTCGCAGGATTTTGCTGTTGTTCTGGCGCGGTTTGAGGACGTTCAGATTACCGCGATGCTCGATCCTCACCCAGAGAAATATGATGGCATATCGTTCTGTCGATTCTATCTGTCTGGCTTTGTGGCATACATCAAAGTGGACAATAGACCAACGCCTAGCTTTCTGACGGACCTTCGTTTTCAGGAGGGCAAGCCCCTAGTTGTTCTTGCTCGATCTCTTCGGAAGAGTCCCGATGGACGTGTTATGCAAGAGCTCGCCCAAAGTGCTCTAGCCTATAAAGCAAAACGAAAGGGGAACGCCGACCAATCTTGAAGAAGTTAGGCCAGGCTGCGGTTTGTTAATCCGCAGCAGCGCAGGAAATAGTCCACGAGCAGGGTACGAACTCGAAAGGAAAGGCAGCAACGAACTATCACTCACTAAGGGGTGGCTGGGACGATCCCAACTGCGCGCGTCGTTCCAATCCCCCATTCACTTTCAAGGGTGGCCTAGTCGATCCTCGATTGCGCGCGTCGAACAATACAAATGCCCCCTCCAAGCTTGCTTGTTCTCTCTTTAGGGATGGGGGCTGATTGATCTTCCACTGCGCGCGTCCAACGAGGGCCTTCTGAGGCCGCGCGCTGCGCGAGCACAGAAGATCATCAGGCTTCATCCCACTCTCTGTTCCACGAGCAGGAGAGCGGCCAGGCCTCCCTTCGACTCTGACAACTAACTGGCCGTATAGCCAAACACAACGACAATGTCTTTCATCTTTCCAAGATCTGCGGCATTCGTTGCTGTCAGCTCCCATTCCGACTGAGCGTTATTCTCCCTCTGAATCACCACTTGCAGGTCCCGCACAGTCTCGTGCAGAAGGCTTCCGAACGGAGCGCCAGCTTGGGTGATAACAGGACTGTTTAAGCGCTTCAATGAGGGCAAGGTTGCCGGCGGAGGATTACTGTCCTTTATCGGCACTCCGAAGATATCCACCTGACGAACGGTTAACGTCTTCCCCTGCACAAAGAACGGAAAGCGATTCTTGCTGATGGAAAATTTCGCACTCCTCGCCCCGGCAGCCGACTGAGTGAGCTGGGCCCATTCTGTCGGGAACTCCTGCCTCAGACTGAATATGCGCGTGAGGCCATTTTCCCCTTCGGAGCGTATGAAGGCATTCACAGCTGCGTTCAGCTCTGAGATAACCTGTGGCTTGAACGATCCTCCACCGTCCCGGGCGGTATATCGCACATGCAGCACGACATCACTGATGGTCCCATAGTCGAATTGCGGGAAGTGTTCCGGGATTTGCAGGCGCCATTCGCTGATGGCTCCGGCCCCCTCGAAAGGCAAGAAGCGTTCATCTCGCAAATTGGTCTCAAACAGGCCACTGTCGTTCTGACCACTGCTGGTCACGATAGACTGTGTCACGCCCATGCTGTCTGCAAACCGTCTGTCGTCGGCTTGGCGTTCATACTTTCCCGCAAGCAGTATATTGCTGTGGCGCACCGTGCTGTTCATCAATGTCAACGTGCAATGCACACCGGTATAGGGCCCGGTAACGCAGGGAACCGTCACACTGACTGACTTGATGCGCCGCAGGTAATGACCTGGATGGTCCACATCGAACAACACTTCCGGCAAGCTGATGAAACACGACTGTTCTTCCTTGAGCCTGGCCAAGGCCATCGGGTCCAACGCCGCCAAGGAAATGTGTTTGACGATCTCATGCTCCCGGCGGTTCTGGTCCAGATAGGCCACATCCATGCGCTTGAGGTCGAAATGCAAACGTTCGCCTGACAGCAGGCCCTTCTTCAGGCTATCCCAATAGCCGAACTGGACAAAGTTTGAATCCCTCAATCCAAGTTCAAAGCGATAGGCACGCTCAGCACGTTTGGCGACATCATAGGCGAGCTGATAGCTCTGAAAATACACCGCCGACAACTGCCCTACCATCCAGCTATAGAGTTCCCGGTTCGTGAACTTCGCGCGCATGAAGGCGTCCACTTCCTGGGAATGTTCAATCTGCAGGTCATGGTTTTGCAGTTCATGCTCGGCAATCGCCAGACGAATCTCGGCTCCGGCGATTTGCTTCTCCACCTGTTTCAATTCCTTGGTCGCGAGATCGGCCTGGTGGGTCCAATCTTCCTGACGGCGCTGAAAGCCCCCCAACGTTCCACTCATCGATCCCATCGTATTCAAGATAGACGCGGCAACACCGGCGGCACTGCCGAACGCCTGCACGGCACTGGCAATGTTGGCACCGCCATACGTGACTCCGATGGTGACTGGGGAACCGGCTTTTGCATTCGGAATCAGATGGGCAATACCCGCAAACACATCAGCGCTCAGCTGAATAGACATCGGCACAAGACTGCTGCTTGTCAATGCCATCTGAATCTGCTCAAGTTGATTCATAAACGTCCGACTCTGGTAATACTGTTGCCGTGCCGCAACCACCGTCTGAAACTCTCTCAATCCTTCGAGGTTCGCAGAGGCCTCTTTGATTTGCTGCTCCCTGATCTCCCGCACGGCCTTGAGCACATCGATCTCATGGCTTGAGCGCAATAACGAGAGCGCCTCGCCATCGCGTTTTTCAAGCGCTGAGAGCAATGCGCTCCCCAGCGACTTGACGTCATTACAGAGTTCGGTAGCTTTGGAAAGCATGACCGCAAACCGATAATGCGGAGCAGCCGCACTGATATCGCTCAACGCGCTCGCCAAGTCGATGCCGGCTGCAGCAGCCCTTACCAGCAATGCAGGATCGATCGGTGGCTCGTAGATGGGCAGGGATCGCTCCACCCCGGCCAGATTCATGCAATGGCGAATCTTGAACAGCCGGTCGGCCACGAGATCCCAATACCCCAGCAACTTGTCGTTAGGGGACGTGCAAAAATACGGCATAGGCGCCAGTTCCGGCACGGTCCCGTCTCCTGATACCGGCACAGCCGATGGGAAAATATACCCCTCCACTTCCACTAACGCGTTCGACAGACTATCCGGTCCATTGCTGTCGTAGAGCGTACTATAGGTCTGCACCTTCGCAGCAACGCGCGGCGGTATGTTCTCCGGGCGTTTGCCCAATATCTCTGCCGCCAGAATGTACAGTTGTGTGGCCTCGTTGATGGACTCAGTGGTGTCCCGGCCGAACAACTGATCGCCCCAGGCCAGCAGGTTGTCGATGTAGTGCATCACCACGGACTTCATATAGGCCACGATGCGCATACGAGCGATGGCGTGCGGATTGAACGGCTTGCTGGCCGACTCCGCAACTTGCCGATCCATTTTTGCGCTATCAGCGAGCAACTGTTCCAGCGTCTGGACGCCACCTGCGGCCTCATTGAAGAATGGCAAGACTTTCCAGAATCGCTCAGGCCCCTGAGCAGAAGGGACCGTCGATGTCGGGTCGAACAGATAGTGAAACCACTTTTGGGCTTCTTCAAAACGTTGATTCCTGCTGAGCTGCGTGGCAATCATGAACGGGGCATGGAAGAACAGTTCCCAGTTGTATTGGGAATAGGCCCCCTCGTATCTGAAATCGATATCTTCTGTCGGAATGGCATCGTCGGATGTATCGAGATCCACCAGCGAGGCATTCGGCAAATATCGCATAAACTCAGCGCCAGCATCGGTCACTCGTTGATTCTCCAACGTCAACAATCCATCGACCCCATACCGCTTGAGAGACTTGGTCAATTCGCACATCCGTGGATGAAAAAACGTATTGAAACGAAGCTTGAATCCACCGACTCCCCCACTTGGCACTGTCTTCAGCGGGACATAATAGGTTCGATACTGGTCCTGAAAGAAAAACGGGAAGGAGAACTTACTGGCCACATAGCCCTGATGGGGCAGCAATAATCTGAACGACGCCCCAGGGGTCTCCCCTAGCACCGCCATGGCACCCAACGCATTGGAACCATTCTCCACCCCCTCGACCATGGCCATCCCTTGCATATGCGTCCCTTGAATCGGCTCCAACCGTTGCGGAGACAGCGCTAACGGGCCTTGCACGAGGGCGAGAGTTCCGTGGCAGTCATCTAATGCGAATTCGCCGATGCCTTGCATGGCGTTGTTATGCTTCGTCGAGGGATCTACCTTCGTCGTATCAGTGGTTGTCGTGGAAGGGGCCCACGCTTTCAACTGGATGTAGACCTTGAGTCCCCCGACAAACTCGATTTTGTTCGTGACAAATTCGACTTGCTTACTCGAGGACTGCACATAAAAGTCCACTGGCTCAGTGATCGTGACAAACCCGCCAGGCCCCGGGTATTGGCCGCTGCTATGCAGTGTAAGGGTTTCGTATATTTGTCCGGTGGTAGGGTTCTTCACCAGGATTTTAATGTCATCAATCTCGGAGGGCTGGAGCGGCATCCAATCTTCTTTTCCAAAAATGAGCCAATACCAATACGAGGGTTGGGTGGACCGCTTAAAGTAACTCACAATATACTGAGTATTGATTGTGGGCCCTGTCACTGTTTCAGTTGTGCTCGAATGAGTCAATCCTGGTATCACTGTCACAGTGGGGCCATAACATTCGATGCTGAGCTGCTGCCCGGTTATGCTCTGACGGATCCGTGTCTTGAATGAATAATCCTGCGGTGCTTGCGGGGCATGCGGATCCGGATCCTTCGCATGGACCAAAACATCCTTCGACACTTTTTTAGGCGCCCAACCTTTGTGTGTATATTCGCTCCACGCAAACTTAATCTCCCAGTGCTTTTTTGGATCCTCGTTGTTCTCCCTCTCCGCTTTCGTGGGTTGATCTGACTTTTCCGTGAACAGGGCCCAGAACAGATGCAGCCGTCGATTCCACACCACCGGAATGAGATGATCGCCCTCGATATCCAACTCGACCTTCTCCCAGGCTGTCCACACAGTTCCCTCGCGACGGCGATAGGAGTATCGGTGAGGAACCGTGGGGGTACGGCCGAGCACGTGTAAGACCTTCCGGGCTCCATCGTTGTCCTCGTACATTCCAACAACGTCGAGACGAGCCACCTGACCGAGCTTCTCCAAATAGCTGACGAACGCATCTTCGGCAACCTCGGCCGTCAGATCGTTCTGCATGAGTTCGTTCTCAAGGTCCTTGAAGAATGGCGTCTTGTCGTCGCGCAATTCCGGCTCAATCCAGTTCTCCGGATACAGGAGCACTTTGCGGTTGGCTTCCCACACTCGATATTGTTTACGCCATGTCGACCATTGTTTTGCTTGGGCGGCATTCAACTCGGACAACGCTTCCAGGTTCATGAGTGTGCGCTGCACATAGAGCTGCACCGAAGCAATCGCCTGCTTGATGCGGGTAGTCATCATACAGGGGCCCATTTCGACGTCGATCAGCAAGTGCGCATATAACGCATTGGCATCGTTCAATCGCCACGCCGCGACAAGATAGTCCACCAGCGCGATCCGCTGCTTCTCCCGCAAGGGATCGCGCAAGCTCCCGGCCAGCTGCAGCCATTGAGCCGGCTCGTACTTTGCCCGCACCAGATTCTTGATATCCTCTGCCTGCGCGCCATCTCGTGCATAGACGGCACCACCAGTCGCATTTCTAGTCCAGGCCAAACATTGTTCGGCTGAAGCGCGCAGGCGCTTCAACATGGCCATGGCCTCTGCTAACCGTCCGACGGTGGCCTCCGAACGCAGCGCCGTCAGGCTCAGATTGAAGCCATTCGTGCCAGCCAGATGTTGCACATCGACCAGGTTCCATTCCGTGGCCAGGCTCAGTGCTTCAATGACGGTCGGCGATTGCGCATTTGTCGCGTATGCCGCAGTCAACCAGTCGCTGACTGCCGATGCTCCATGCGGCAAGGTGTCGCGAAGTCGAGCCAGCTCTGCCAGGCGTGACCAACCAGGGAAGAGGGCATAGCCGTTCGCTGCGGATGCCAGCGGCAGTTGATTGAAGTCTAGCCAGCCACTAGATGCCCCATGCTCGAACATGGCCCGGACCAGTTCGGTGCTGAAAGCGAACTTGCCAATCATCGCTGCAATCTTGTGCAGCAACAGACATGTCGAAAACTGCTGTGGAAAGGCGAGCGGAGTGGCACGGAGATTCTGATTACTGCCGGAAAACACAGGATCCACGAACGTCGTCATCGCCTTCGGACGCTGGTTTCCAGTGGTGCCAGGCACGAGTACCCATACATGTAAAAGGCCCTCAACGGTACTGGCTTCAAGGCCGGTATGTTCGCCCACACGCTGTTTAACCATGCGCTCACTGAGCGTCGCACGCAGATACGGCAGAAGTTTGCTTAAGACCAGAGCAAATCGTTGCGCGGGTTTGACATTCGGATCACTGAACAAGGCAATCACATCATTGGCCGTTAGAAATCCATCCGTCTCAGCCAACGGAAAGGTGTCGGGAGCGGTGAAGAGCCCGGCAACGGCATTCCGATAGCTTTGGTCAGTGGACAGCTTGACCAGGAGATCTCTCTCCATCTCCGTCATGACGCCGATGCAGTTTAGTTTTCTTGCTGCACGATCGTAATAAACCTTCTTCTTGACCGTATTCGGAAACTCCAACCCGGGCGGTATAGCCGGCAGAGCATAGTCATATACCGGAACCGTAAATCGCCTCATCCGGCGAGCAATACAGCTCCTAGGGCTGCTATACAACACCTCCACGGCATCCCTGAACGCTTGATCCATGTTATTGGGGGCCGCCACCAATCGGGTCTTGTCCGCACCGGACATAATCCCCTTGAACCGCAATCGTTGAGCCGTGGCATCGTAACGGATACGTTCTGACAGAGCCGATGGAAACGTAATCGCTGCGCCCAAGCTGGACAACTCGGCCTCGAAAACATGCGTCTCGTTCAGGACCCCCACCACATCGTCGATTTCCGCTGTATTCCAATTGAGCAATGCCAGTTTCTGGCGCGTCAGTTCTCCATCGGAGTCGGTCGTGACCGCAGCGTCGCTGGACGCAGCATCCACGAAGGTATTTTCAGCCGCGATCTGACGCAGGTCAGCGCGCAGAACTTCCAGCATGGCCGTGATATCCGATTCCGCAACAGCCAACCCCGACGGTGACGATGAGGCACCCCGTAACAGGACATCCAGATCGTCGACACTAAATCCTGACCGTACGACGAGGCCTGCGGATTTGATGAAGTTCAACGTCGCTGCCGTGTTTAATGTGCCCACTGGCGCAGCGAACGGATCTGCAGTCATAAGCCGGAGCGTCGTGAGATATTGACGCACGGGCAACCCGACAATCCGAGCGAGCAACGCATGACGATAGAGCCGGGACAGATTAGCCAATGACAGTCGATCATCCTGAATCATGCTGGTTGCGTGTAGCGGATCCTGGATTCGCGGGACCACGAGCGCGTCTGCATGCAGCCGTTGCACATCGTCCGCCCCAATCCCATAGGCAGCCGAGATGACGGCGATATGGTCGGATATATTCCGATTGGCCAGATCATTGGGATTTTCCGGGAAGCCCGTCTTATTCAATGTTTTGCTGATAAACATCTGGGCATACAGGGATGGCACAGCCGGTTCGCCATCTGAGAGATGGTCGATATACCGGGCATGATCAATCTCTGCCCAGAGACTCAGCAGATTTACCACCGGAATGCGGGTTCCCGTAGACAAGCGATGCAGGTGGGACAACTGCACCAGGAAGCCTTCGGTCATATCCGGCGCGCCGCCTGAATTCCTCGGCGCAAATGCGGAAATTGCCTTATCCAAATCTCGCATTGGCCAGCCGAGCTTACGCGCTAAACGCACAAATCGATGCGCTTTGGCATACGCAGCCTCGTATGCCAGCGGATCATCTCCCACGGCATACAACGCCAACTTGGCGGTATTACAGGTCATCGGATTGGTGCCATCGGTCGAGACGATGCCCAGCGTACGTTCATTGGGACCATCCACGTTGCGCGGGTTGACGTAGTAGGTATCCAGCAGGTCTAGCAATTCACGATACGACAAACTGGAACGCTGCAGAAAAATTGACACTCGCCGGAGCACAACGCCCCAATCCCCCTGGGCTTCGCCGGCCGAGCCGTCGACAGGATCGGGGACATAATTACTTGTCTCGTTCAATCCCCAGAAATTCCACGCGCCGGGATTGGATCCTGGATTCGTCGGCCCGCCTGTGGTGCTGCCGCTGATGATGCTCGCTTCTTCGGGCGTCAGCCCCAGATATTCGCACGCGACCTGATAATTCGACTCCGGGTCCGGTGCCGCCCCACGCAAGAAGACCGCCAGCAATTCATGCCGTTGAACGGTCAAGTGCCGTAAATAGAGACGCGCTTCTTCGATGGGCAGATTGAATGGCTGGCTCCATGGATAGACGGCCTGCCGTAACGAGTTGTACGCATCGCGATGGGTATGTTCAGGATTTGCTTTGAGCTCTTTTGCCGACCAGCTGGTTTGTGGCCAGGCCATGGCGCTGATGCCCTCGACTTGCCCGTGGTTCACGATCACAAATGCCCAGCTCGAATCCAGAATCGTCCACTTCGCACCTGGCGATTCGACCCGGACAGAGGCCTTATCGGTCAGGATGTACTGATGGCTTTTGAAGTCCACGATCAAGCGGTCATCAACAATCTTCAGATCGAGACTCGCCACAACTCCTGCATTCCAGACCAGCTGGAAACTCCGTGGAACGACATGGGCCTCGAGAAGCTCGTTGACCAGATCCACATAGGGCATCGGCGTGTTGCTGTTCTCGCAGGTCAGCTCGATATGCTCGACATCCGGCCTACGCCCCAACAAGTTTTGGAGCGGCGAGGGATCGCCACTCATCGGCACGTCGCTGATAAAGTTGAGCGTGTCCACCAGATAGGCGGCAGGGCTGTACAGAGAGCGGCAATGTCGGCATTCGCACAACTCCAGCGATCCGAACAATGTCGTCCAACTCGGGAGCGAGCGTTCACCATCAGGCAATGGGGCTGGTGCGGTCACAGACTGTGTGCCCATCACATACGGCAAAGGCGCTCGGAAGGCGATGGCGTTGTTCATGTACAACGCCATCGCCGTGTTCTGCACATGCTGCGCATTGCGATACAAAACCTGCGCCTGCTCGGCTCCCCCCAGAACATACGAGTATTGCAGAATGAACGCATACTCGCCCACAGCCACCACCCCCACTGCGGAATGCAAACCGTTGGCCATGAGCATCCGTATCGCAGCATAGTCTGGCGTCAGTTTCGAGAGGCGCTGTATGCCTTTGAGTACCGTCGTAAATGAATCTGTGTTTTCTATACCGGCAAGCTTCGTCTCACGATCAGTCGATAGGTAGACATCGAGCGTCTGTCGGCCAAGATCGAAGTTCGGATTGTTACCAAAAAATACCGTCAAATCTGCATGACTCTCTTTAAAGGGACTACCCTCGCTGCTATCTGCCTCAATCCGCCGCACGATCGTGGCCGCAGGAAACCCCTGTTCCAATTGCCGGCTCAGACTGAGGGCATAGGTGTCTATCCTTTCTTCGAGATCGTCACCCGGGACCGTAGCTGGCGCGCCGATGAGGCCGCCATCTGCCTGTTTGCGGTGCAACAACACCTTCCAGTCATCCAACGCCAGCCGGACGTAGGGTGAGAGGTTGCCGATAGGTCTATACCGCGGATCGGCTTTCGTCATTCGCTGCAGTTCACGCACCAGTGGCAGGTAGCGTTCAGACAGTTCGCCGAGCTGCAGGGCCAGACGGATGTCGATCCGCTCCTCATCGCTGAACTGTTCCAAGGCGATGAGTTCGCCATACATCGCATCCGACATCTGACTGTTGTGAGCGAGGTACAACTGTGCAACCGTGCGGATCTTATCCCCGTCCGAAAGCACCGTACGCAGCAAGTCGCCCAGCGAGGCAGGCTCGCCTTCGCCACCTTGGGTGGTGGCATGGTCCGCCTGCAACGCGCGCAACAGGGCGATGATGGCGTCCATCTCCTCGCTAGACAGGTGCCGAATGACATGTTCCTGCGACGATTTCTCCAGAGCCTCGCGCAACGTCAACAGTTCCAAGGCTAACAGGTCGTCCAGAGCACTCGGCAGGTTTTGGCGGAACAGTCCGTAGAAGATGAATTGATCGACGATATCGGTCTCGACATGACGTCTGGCGCTTTCGACAAGCCACTGGATGTAACGCCGATCGATGCCCGTGTCGGCGGTGAGAAAGGCGATATCCTCCTCGGTCAGATCCTGTTGGGGCACATCGCGCAGCAGCGGTGTGATGTCGCGAACCAGGCTATCAAATTCCGACGGACCCCGAGAATCGGCGCTTGGCAAGGTGAGATCCACCGCAACATCCTTTTTGGCATTGAAGATAATCTGAGACGATGCCAATTCGTTATTCTTTTCATCGCATACGCGAACGACCAGGTCAGCCAACCCTTTTTCGGAACGCTGAAATTTGTCATACGTGTACGGAATTTCGTAGAGTCCCGACTCGGTCGTTTTTGTGTGCCCCAAAGGTTCTTCCCAACGCATATCGCGATCGAATGCTTTCACGATCACGTGCGATACCGGCCTGCCATCGCTGTGACGCACAGTGCCGCGAACGCGATACATCGCGGGAGTGAGGGAGATATTCACCTCGGTCAGGCGTCCGGCGTTATTCACTCGTCTGGATTGTCCAATCAGTTCACCCTGTTCGTTGTACACACGAACAACCAGTTCGGGGCCGCCCTTTTCAGCAACGGAGCGCTGATACAGGGCGGCAGAATATACAATTGAGAAACGGCCCTTGGCATCGGTGAGCGCTGTTCCCAGGTTATTTTCGCCGGCTACGTCCAGATCGAGTGCAACCACCTTCACTCCCGCTGCTGGCCGCTTATCTGCATACATGACCTGTCCAGACACGACAAAGTCGTCCACGCCATCCTTCCCTGGCGTATCGCTTATCATTTGTCGAGAGCGGGATGACGCCGTTGGTTTGGGGCTGACCGCAGGCTTGCGCGGCGCAGTGGATTGAGCACGCGCTAGTTTCGCAGCGGTCTTTCTGCCAGGTGTGATGGTCTGTTTCTTGGACTTGCTTGTATTCCCGCTCACCTTCTTGCTTTTAGCCATTTCCCATCTCCCTGATGCCCGTAAAATCTGTTACCTGCTCACGTTCTCGTTCGCTGATTACTAATTGGCCGCATAAGTCGGGACAGTCAATTGCGTTCGCACACCTATCGATGGCGTTTCACTCCATCATCCACGGCTGCATCATCAATAAATAGCTTTGCGCGCAAGAAACAAGATCTGACCACGCGCAAGTTCCAGGCTTCAATAAAAGCTCCCGACCCCTTTGCTTTGATCAACCGTCAATCTGCTGCCATCAAATCCCACAATGGCTCCTGACACCTCTGACTTCCTCGCACATTCGCCCGATTGAGCACGTGATAGACCGCATCTGTGAACATGGAACGCAACCGTTTCCTCATGTGCGACCCTCAACTCGCTCCCATCAAATCACTCAATTGTGGCTGACAATTTTCCTTCACCTCGATTACGGTTTCTCCCATGTGATGGTGGGTGTTTTCTCTGGCACCACCACAGTGATCAAGCTATTAGTATCTGGGTTTATTGCGACACTGGGTTTCGGTTTTAGGTCTGGCACCTCCAGTGTCCAGGAGGTCCGCCATGTGGCAGGATCATTCGGATCAACCAGTCCTGGCGGGCCATTCTTACCTTGTGTGTCGATCTCAACTTTCTTGACCTCCCCTCTCTTTATGATGGCATCAACCTCTTCCACCCCCACGATCCGACGTCCAGGAGGGGGGTTAGCCATCCGTTCTGCCACGTGTGGCTGAATATTGACACCGGAGGGTGTTCTGGTGGGAACTGACTCGCCTGTATCTGTTGCGATGTAGTCGACAGGCTTAGGCCCATTTGCTGCTCGGCTAACGTCTTTTGCACCTTTCTCAAATCCTTGCATTGCTGCATCTGCAAGTTCCCCTCCCATCCTGGCAACCGACCTTGAGGCCGAGAGGGACCCCTTGATCGTGGGCGTGGCGATTAACACTGCTTGTGAAACGTCGCCAACTATCTGGGATGCTCCCAGGGCAATATTCCCCTTCTCGATATTGTCAACACCCGCAGCAGCTCCTTCACCCAAATGCATTACTCCTCTCACCACGGATAGTGGATCACCAACTCCGGCAGCAAGACTTACCACAACTGTTCCAACAACTTTCAACGCAGTTACACTTACAACAGCTATGCTTCTCGAAACGGTCGAAGCCAAACTATTGTCAGACGGTTGCCAACCGAGAACATAATTTAGCCCTTTATCCATCAAACTCTCAGATTGGCGCACAAAGTCTTCACCTCTAAAACCTGGTATAACTGGATTGACTCGTGATAACCAAGAGTGTTCCCATTTGGAGGCCAGTTCACCTGCGGTTGGCAGCTTGCCATTTGAGTCTTTGAAGATAATCGGGTTTGCATAAGTATAGAGATAAAGGTTCATGCCGCCCTTGATCGTCGTTGGATCTGCTGCAGACCAGCGACACAGATCTGACGAGTAGAATCTCGCTCCGTGATACCCCAACCCACTCTCTTCATCCCTCTCCATCCCCGTATAGCGATACCGTTTCGCCGGTACCTCGCTGTCGCGCTTCATCGCGCGATAGGCACCCGTGCCATAGGGGTGGTATTCCTCATAGGAAATTATCGCGGCTTCGTGATTCAGCTCCAGGCATGCGGAGCCTAAATGATTGCTGTATTGATAGCGATAAATTGGTCCTGTTGTATAGGCACGGCCATTGGCATGGGTTTTATTAGTCACGATCACATCATCCACCAACAATACCCGCTGCTCGCCTTCGAATAGATGATGGGATTCGATCTCTTCGACTGCGGTTGAGCCATTGCCATTATAGCGGCGATAGCGTTCGTAACCCCCAAGATAGATGCGCTCCCAATAGCCGCCGCCATTCTGATTCACGATGCGTTTCCGGCTGCGCTGCTTGCCGATGTCATATTGGTAATAGGCCACGCCTCCGCCGATACAATCGAGGCTCTTGATCATGTCGCGGTGATCCCATTGCAAATGTTGGCCCGGCGCAACATTGGCCAGATTCAACATATTGCCGTGGGTGTCGTAGCCATAGGTGATGGCTTGGGTTCTGTCACCGCCGGTCCATGTCTGCCAAAGACGATTGCTGGCTGGCTGTGTTGAATCCTCAAACGCATAGGCGTAGTCGCGCGTCCAGCCACCAGTGGCACTCGTGACGACATGACGCATCTGCTGGATATTGCCCACGCTGTCGTATTGATAACGCTGGTTGTAGTTACGCAGGGCGTTGCCATCTAGCACCGGGAAATCGACGTCCTCTTGTCGATCAAACTGACCTGGTGCATCAAGCGGGATGCTATTCTCTCGACCGGTGGCAGAGATGAGACGGTAGAGGGCGTCGTATTCGTACCGGTTGCGCGGCTCGACCATGACGTTGGCGAAGAAGACCGGCTTATAGGCTTCGTCGTAGATCTCCGTGATATTGCCGACCGGGTCGTAGGCGTAATGGAGTTGCTGCAGCACGTTCTGATCGGCAAGGTTCGCATGGGTGCCTGGGAACGAGGGGTCCTGGTTCGGCCTGGTCGTGCGTAACTGAGTCAGCCTGAACGTCTCACGGTCGTACGCATAACGTGTGACCGTCCCGTTCCCGAGCTGCAGATACGTTTTCTGCCCCCTGGCGTTATATCGGATTTCCTGGATGGCCTTCGTGAGCGTGCCACTCGCGGGATCGTTGCTTGCCGCGCGCAGCACCAAGTCTTCGCTTTCCAAGAGGCCGCGCCGGTTATACCGTGGCAGATAGATCGCCACCCTGTTGTGTGCCGGGCGATGCCAGTTATACAGCCTCGTCATACGGTTCAAGGCATCGTGCTCGGTCAACTGAACATAGGTTTCTTGCTCCAGCAGCCCGTTGAGCGCCGTGGCATCCGCAACGTCCCAGTCCACCACCGACACGGTGGCATCACGTGTGAGCGTGCGACGTATCTCCTGCACATTGCCGTTGACATCACGGCGGATGGTCTCGATTCGCCCACTGGGGTCGTAGTGCCGAACCAATTGACCGTTGAGATTATGGACGTCCTGTGCCACTGCGTCCTGATACTCATACCGCTCAACCTTGACGCTCGGCCCGCTATCGATCGTAAGCCACTGTGCCGTAGGCCGGTGTAGCGGATCGTAGTCCGTGCGATAGAAACGATTCGCCCTGGTCACGGCGTTGCCTTGCGGAGTTTCGTTCATATCCCAGGCCAGCATCGGTTTGCCGGCGGCATCCATCAGCATCCAGCGATCGCCTGCATCCATGCTGTGCTGGAACAACAAATTCCCTGCGATGTCGTAGCAAGGGACTGCATTGGCAGGCATGGCGTTGCTCGCATCATTGTTCGCCTTGGCCGGTGCGATGTACTGCATCACCAGGTTGCCACGCGCATCTCTGATCCAGAGCGGCTTGCCTTCGGCGTCAAGCTTCGTGAAAGTGAGGTATGTATCGTCAATGCCATTGATACGGTTGTGGGCAATGGCAATAACTTCCCGCCCCAGGCTGTCGAGGTGCACTTGCGCCGGGGTGTCGGCATGCTCGGCGGCAAGGCGTGCGGCGCGCTGACTCTCGGGTGACGCTGTTGCCGCAGACTTCGCCGCGTACCAGCTATGACCAGACTCCAAGACGGTATCGTTCGCATCGAACGTCTTCACCTGCCAGGGCGAAAACTCGACACGGCTATAACTCCCGTCGGGCATCTCAGTGCGCACCACACGCCCTGCGGCATCGTAATACATGATCGGTGTCACACCATTGGCCTGTGGCATTTCGCAGCCGAAGCGATCGCTAAACGCCGGCTCATATTGCTTGACCGGCTTGCCTTTGTTATTGAGTACCGTCAGGCCGTTGATGATCCAGCGCAGGTCAACTTGGCCTGGAGCGGGCTCCGCCTGAACCTTCTTCATCAGCACGTTACCGGTGCCGTCGGAGCAGTCGAGAGCGACTTGTAACGGGCTATTGCTGCCGCCAGGCGCGGTCGCATGTATCTCGCGCGCGATCCCGCAAGCGCCTGCTGGACGTGTCGCCCACCCGGTCACATTCCCGTTGGTATCGCGGCCCTCGCCGAAGTGATAGACAAACCTGGCGGTGGCACGCCCCAACCAGGTCCTGGCTTTGCCCGCATCCATCTCGCTGGCAGTACAAAAGGTTTGCACCTCGGAGGCCGGCGGGTTGGCGAGGTCGTCATCAAACCCGACGAGATCGTCGCCTTCTGTCCCCTTCCCCTTCACCGCCGACGCCACCACCATGCCGAGAGTATCGAGATAGACCTCCGTGTGATTGCCATTGGGATCGACCATTTCGAGGGGTGCGAGCACACGGTAATCGAATCTCACGATGCTGACAGTGTTACCCAATGCGTCCGAGCTGGAACGGACATACAAGTCCAGCGGGTCATATTCCAATGTGGTCGGATTCCCAAAGGAATCGGTATATTCCTCAGGAAGGTAAAAATGTTGGGCGGCATCGGTTGCAAAGTCGGCGACACCGGAGCGCATCCAATATTGATTGGTCAGCGTCGATGACAGCGCGGTGCCAGGGGTATAGCCTGAAATGGCTGACGTATTCAGGCTTGTGAGGACATCGGAAGTGATTTTTGCGCCGAACACTGCGTTGAGCAGATCTCTCGTCAGCGCAAGTTTATAGGTCTCGTACGGTAGTCCGATCCACGCATTCGTACCGAACGGTTCTGGCCCGGTGAGGTCATCTTTAAAATAGAGCATCCGCACCCATTCGACGATGCGCTTGTGGGCTTTTGAGGCATCCTGACTGCTTGCCTGTTGGTGGTATGCCAATGCAATGACAGGTTTCGCACCTTGACCCGGGAGTGTATCACTGAGCATGAATTGGCGCAGGTCATTGAGCGTGAAATAGCCATTCGCACTCGGCGAAAAACCCTCCATCCTATCGGCGCCGGTCAATTCAGAAGTGAGAACTTCGCAGGGGGCCGGCAGCCGATGCCGGTGCAGATTCTCCGGCAACTCAGCGGTAAAGTGCGTCTCGGTGTAGGCAATGTGCCACTCGCTTTGGACGCTACGAATGAGGTCTCGTTGCTGCACCGTGAGGAGATTGGCGGGATCCTCGTAGGGAAGCAGCCGGGGATAGACCACGGCTACGGATTGCTGCGCACGCCCATAGGCATCGAATTGCAAATTGAGCGTATGCGCAATGCGCGGGTCAGGAGTCGGCGACGTGTGGCGCAAATCCAGTTCATAGTTGTAGGTAATCGCTTCACTCTCCGTGACGAGAAAGACAGCATGGCGGTTGATGCCCTGCGGCTGCAGGCGCGTGATGTGGCTGTTGTGATAGGCGGTGGTATAGAGCCGCACCGGCCGCTCTGTGCCTTGAGCAAGGTCGTCCACATCCAGCTCGAAGACTTCCTGGCGGAGCACCATGCCTTTGCAGGCGCGGAGGGCTTGGCGCCATTCCTCAGCGGACAGATCAGCAGGCGTCAGTGTGGGCTCTGGGAGTGGATGTTCGGTAAATCCTGGAATGGTGACATACTCGTGCGTGAAGGCCGAGAGGATACGATCACGCTCTATGGCCGCGCCGGTGTGGTGCCAAGTGATGGTCTTGATCGGCGGCTGATAGAGGTCCTGTTGATTGGTGATGTAGGGGCTGGCGATGTTGCCCTGCATGAACTTGCCATACGTTTCCACGTCCCGTTGTTCGACGCGACCGAATCCGCGAAACTCGCGTTCGACCCCATCGAAGTAGCCGTGGTGGTAGCTATAGGTGCTGCTGAACGAGGTGCCACGCCACTTGTCGCGCATCGTGACTGTTTCGACGCAATGGACCGGGAAGGGCAGCTTGGTGATCCAGGATTTCCCGGCCTGTTTATCTTGCAGATAAAACTTGGTGGAGGGGGCATAGGTGACTTCAGTTTCACCGCCGAGGTTGTTGACGGTCTTGATGAGCAGATGAGGCTTCTGCCCGCCCATGAGGTCGATGTAGCGGATGGTGCTGCGCGCGTCGCCGGGCAAGGGGGACGACCAGACGAGGCAGGCGGTCCCGTTACCGAGCAAATCGACGGTGGAGACAGCCGACAGGTTGTCGATGCGCGGAAAGGTGCTGAGGGTACGCCGCTCGCTCCAGGCATTGCCGGACCGGTTGAAGTAGAGCTGCACGCCCTGGCCGGTAAGATAGAGGATATCGACCAGGCCTGAGCCGTCGATATCCGCAAGGCGGATGCGGCGCTGATCGAACATGTCCGGGGCATCGAACCACGGAGCCCGATCCATGGTGACCTTCGCGCCGAAACGGCCGTACCCCAGATTGGGCCAGTAGCACACTTCACCGTTGCGGATGCGCACGAGGTCGGTCAAGCCATCCCCCGACATATCGGCCAGGTAGATGGATTGTGTGCCGTCGGCAAAGACGAGTCGCGGCCCCTGCTCTTCGTCGATGGCCTGGCGCACATTCTCAGCATGACCGAACCCGGCTTCGGCCATCGACTGGTGCCAGGTAAAGGCTTGATCTTCGGTGATCAGGATGTCCGCATGGCCATCGCCGGTGAGGTCGATGAATTTGAGATTGGGATCGCGCCAGGCAATATTCGGAAGGGAGGTAAACGTCCGATGTGTCTCCCATTCTTCATCCCTGGTGCGCTCGAAAAATCCCGATGCGGGGCCCTCGAAATCGACGACATCCAACTGGCCATTCCCCGCCAAATCCATGAGCTGCTGACCGCCGCTGAGATTGGCCGACGAGGGCATCCTGGCCACACGCTCCAACGGAGCGAACTTGGCATTGGTGATGATGTGGCCCGCCGCATCCTTCACCGGCACTGCGCTCTGGTTGCGCTTGTAGAACCAGGCACCGCCCTGCTCCGTCAATAGGCCGGAGAGCCCTTCACCATCCAAGTCCACCCATTGATAACGGCTGTTATCCAGGCCCTGGGGCAAGTTCTCCAGGCTGGAGGCATCGACTTCATGGACTTCTTCCTGAATGATGGCCCGGCTGTACTCAAACGCGACCGGCGGGAGGGACTTCTTCCGATAGGTTCCATCATTGTTGCGCTTGTAGCTGGATGGGGTGGCGGAGGTGATGAACGAGGCAACCGGGCCTTGCTCATGATGAAAATCCGTTGAGCGCACCAAACATGGCGTCACGCCGAGTTCGCTGAAATGATGGAACATCAAAACTCGCCGACAGAGGCGATAGGTCCTGATTTCAAAACCCGCTCGGCAGGAGGAAAACGGGTCCTGGCGAACGGGCCAATGCTTGCCCGGTTCATCACGTAATGGCACGTCCAGGTCGTGATCTCCATAATCGAACACCACTTCGAACAACCAGGACAGTTGGTTCAGATCCGGCTGGATGAGACGCGAAACGCGATTGCCGTACTTGATGCGCTTCAGATAACGGTTGGCCCTGCGTTCGCGATTGCGTTCGTTGGCCTGGCCATGATCGACGTTGTCGTCGTTCTCGCCGACATACTCGTAGACGATGGCATTGCCTTTGTCGTCGTAGCTTTCGCAGATCAGCCAACTGAAGATGTGTGTGGCAACTGCCTGGTCGACAACACGGCTGTTGTCCGTGGAGCCGTACAGGGTGGTGATGTTGTCTTTGGAAATACTACGCCAGTGCGAGAGACCCTGCGCATTCGTCCAGCGCTCAATACGGGCAAACAAACCTTCGATGCGAGGCCGGTAACGGCGAATCCTGTAACCCTGCACCGATGTGGTGTCCTCGTATCGGCTCCCGTCCTGGTTGAGGACCGGCACCAAATCCTCGGCACCGGAAAGAATGAAGACATCGGACTCGTCGAAATCGTGATAGCGAGGTACGCCTTTATCGGTTTTACGGGTAATGGCAGGGAGCGAGAGATTCCAGCCGAGGCCAAAGGGGCCATTGCCGGCGCCAGAGTCATACAAAAGTGACAGTTGTGGACCAAAGCCGGAGCGACCGGGGCTCGTGGCAATCGGCACGGACATCGAGCCAGTGCCTGTCACGGGATTGGCCGCGAACTTTTCGCCGATGCCGCGAATCGCGCCGCCGCCCTTGGGCAAAGAAATCGTTGGCGCAGAGATTTTGTCCGTAGCCGAGGCTGAATCGCCTCCACTCCCCTTCGGCCCCTGGTCTTCACCCACAGTCACCTCAATTGCTGTTTTGTTACGAGAAGATGAGGGTGCCTGAATGGATCGGACGCGTCAATGGCCTCTTCATAAGAGAGGTAACTTCATATCCTTTAGAATAAAAATGATCGTATTACCGAGATCGCTTCCAACCGAAGATGGGTGCCAGCCTGCGAATGCAGACTGTCCAGCAAGGCCTACGCCATACCCTCAGTGGTACATTGAAGACCTGTTCGAGGCGAGAACGCAGCTGGGAGCTTGTCTCAGCAGCCGACGATAGAAGAAAGCCGTGCTGGCGTATAGGACAAGACCCGAACGACCGACGCTACGGCCGCAGACCAAACGTAATGCGGACCGCTTCCTCCACCGCCGCTAATTCATCCTGACTGAGCGTCTCAATTTTGGCACGCAATCGAGACTTGTCCAATGACCGGATCTGATCGCCCAATGCGCGTGATGGTTTGCCCTTCACCGTCACAAGGGCTTCGCCAGGATAGAGGGAGTCAACATTACTGGTGAGCGGCAACACCACAACACGTGAACCAAAGGCATTGCAGGAATTATTGGAGACAATCACCGCTGGCCTAGTTTTCTGAATCTCCGATCCAAGCGCCGGATCCAACGCGACCCAATACACTTCCCCTCGCTTAGGCAGCCGCTTCACTTCGGCCAGTCCTCGGCATCAACATGTTTCCAGTCCTCATCCACACCCGCCCTCCATCGTTCCTTGCTTGCGGCCTGATAGGCCGCATCCAGGGCTTTCGCATCCGGATGCAACTTGGCTCGGACGGCTTTTGAAATAAAGGCGCTCAGCTTTTTCGACGGTACTTCTTTCTTGAGCCTCTCGTATACATCGTCATCCATAGTGATGTTCAATCTGACGGACATAAGCACCTCCCACGAGAAAGTCTATGCTGTATTGTATACAGGATACGACGCTAGAGCAAGAGAACCGCGTGGCAACTCCGCCACGCAGAAGTACTGCGCAAATTAGGTTGAAGCAACACAATGTTGGGGGAATGTATTCGGAAGCTTCTCAGCGACTGCTCAAACGGACTATCCAGCAAAGCCGGATCTATCACTCATTCAGGGGTGGCTGGGATGATCCCAACTGCGCGCGTCGAACGAGAGCCTTTAGAGGCCGCGCGTTGCGCGAGCACAGGGATCGTCCAAGCTACCCCGCGCCCATCTCAGGAGTCTCACAAAAGGCTGCTCAAACAGACTATCCAGCAAGGCCGCAGCCGAAGAACAGGCCGCAGGCGTACCCTCTCGGGTACGTTGAGGACCTGTTCGAGGCGAGAACGAAGCTGGGAGTCTGTTTCAGCAGCCTGGCTAGAAGAAGGCCATGCTGGCGTACGTCACCGTCGAGTTGTACTGGTCCGTGATCCCGCGATCGTACCGCAACACCTGCCCGCTCTCCGCGTCGATCAGTCTCAGCAACGAATAGATGGGTGAGAAGCCGGAGATCCGGCGCTGGTCCTGTTCTTTTCTGATGTAGTTGGCAAACTCTTCCGGCTGTCGCTCCTCGACCGGTTTCAACATCTCCAGGTCGAACTGCATGCAGCGATGAAAGGAGAAGTCCGTCGGAGGCGCCTTGTCTCCGTATCTCATGCCCAAATGAGCCAGCTCTCCTGCTGCGATCACACAGTAGGATCGGCCAGACTGCGTGAGGACCTCGCGAAGCCCGGTCAAGAACTCGTCGACCGATTGGCGAACGGTAGGATCTCCCAGACTCGCCGCAGAGAAAGAACTCAAGATCGGGACGATGGTGAAGGGCTTCTTGCTCCCTACGATGTCCTGAAGAAAGGGAAGTTGAAACTCGATCGCCTGCTCCGCTTGATGGCAAAGATCGCCTTCAAAGAAGGTCGGGAGTTTGGCCTTGAGCTGACTCAGAATTGGCTGGTCGGCAGATACGACCCCGAGCGGTGTCTCGAAATCCTTATCCGTCACGGCAAAAACATGGTCCAATCCGGCAGAGGCTGTGCCGATGATGACGAACAGATCCGGCTGCTCCGCATCTTGCAGCTCTTTGTAGGCCCAGGCATAGATCGGCCCTGCTTGTTTCAGATCGTAGGTCGGGGCGACGAGGCCTTTGATCTTCTTCCCTGCGTTCTCTGACGGCTTGAAATCCGGTCCTTCTTGCGACGTAAAGAATCCGTCGATCTGTTTTTTCAGCTTCGCACCATCTGCCTCGTATCCCCGCCCGGCAAAGGCTGCCGCACGCAGCGGGCTCTGCCGATAGGTTTCACGAGCCAATCGACGGGCATCTTCCGCACGCTGACCTTCGAGGAACAGCTTCTCGTTCAGATCGAAGACCAGCTGATCGATCTTGCTGGGCACGAGGAATTCACCGAATCGTTTGAGATAGAGCGCCCCGATTTCCGCCAGTGAATGTTCGCCGTCGAAATGCTGAATGATGAAAAAATAGTTGAGCGGCAGCACGAGCTTTTCCTTGCTCAGCCCCGTGGGATCCCAGAGGACCATGTACTGTTCCTCACCCTCTTTGATCGGTGAGAACTGAAGATTACGAAGAGCGGGACATTGTTTGGGATCGTGCGGGGTCGTGATTGTAGTAGTCATGGCGCTCCTTATTGGAGCGCCATTGTAACCAAGCGATTGCGGAAGCTGCAACCATCGGTCTGGTCTATCTGGTTCATCTAGTCTATCTGGTCTATTTGGTCTTTCTGGTTTACCAAGACCGACCAGATGAACCAGACAGACAAGACAGACGAGAGAGACCTACTCTTGTTCTGGCTGTTTGCTGCCTGACCGCCAGGCCATCACCACCAGGGTGAGGATGGTCAAACCCAGGAGCCAGAGGCTCGGACGGCCATAGGAGGGATCGGTGAACTCGATGAGGTCGGTCAAACGCCCGATCAACAAGGACATGCGGGCCATCACGGTATAACCGAAGGCCGCGCCGAAGGCGATCATCAGGAAGAGAATTCCGGTCCGCGCGACGACCTTGCCAGGCCCCGTATGCTCGACGGAAAAGAAAAAGTAAAACAGGACGGAGCTGACCCCAACCAGGATAATGATGGTGTTGATGCTGCTGGCCGGGTTGAGGAGGTTCCAGGTAAACGTCAGCCCCTCGCCTGGTACCATCACCAGGAGTGGGCGAACCGTGTCCTCAATCTGCTTGAGAATGTACGAAGAAATCACGCGCGGAATCGCGAGCCCGGACCCAACCCCCACAATAAACGCGAAGGCGTAGCGCGACAGCCAGGCGGCTTTGGGCACATACCGCGTGAGCATGAGCGCCCCGATGGCAACCGGAATCAACAGGGCCCATTCCCCGTTCTCGACGATCGGCTTCCACACGAGATGCACGACGACGGTGTCGTAGGTCTTGACGATGGTATACCCAACCGACACACCCACATAGAGATTCTCCGCCAACTTGAACAGCGGATTGTCCTTGTAGAGGAACGAGAAGATGAAGAGGGTCAGCCCCGTCGCCACCCAGGCCCCGATGATGGTTTCAATCGGCATTGGTCCTCACGCTCCAGAATGGCCTTGTTGTGTGGCCTGTCTACGCATGGAGAAATAGAACAGATTGCAGATGATCACGAGCACGATGATGGCGAGATGGGTGGCCGATTGCGCATCCATGCCGGCAATGGCCTTCCCTTTTTGACCGATCAAGGTCTCGTACTCTGCCGCGCCGCGCAAGCCGCCGATGAGGCCGTTGATCTGGCCGCTCCGCAACAGAGGATAGAGCCCCGGCGCCATCACGCCGGTGCAACCGCCGCCAAGTTCGAACTTATACTTGTCCTTGCCGAACACATACCAGGCTTCTACGCCGGGATTTCCCGCGCCCAGGCTGATCGCATAGTTCACATCGCGCAGATTGGCAATACCTTGGAGCACCGGCATACCCTTCGTGGGCTTGCCATTGTAGTCGGCAGGGAAAGCTCCATAGAGATCCTGCCCCATATTGATAATCACAGCGGTCCCGCCGGGACTCCAGCCGAGAAACACATAGTCCTTCCCGCTTTCCTTGCCCATCTCGCGGGCCACCTGTGTCACGACCTGATCGGCCATGCCGGTGCCGGAGACCCAGAGCGTCATCGCGATCACGCGCAGGTTCTTCCGGAAGGCATGCCGCAGCAACGAAATCGATTGGGGATGGAGTTCCGGCTTCGAGGCAGGGTCGAAGTCCAGCGAGAGGAGAAACACGGATCCCTCGGGAAGCGACTCGATGTAGTCGTAGACCCCGCGCACCTCCGGCGAAATCTTGATCGGCAACCCGACCGGATAGAGCAACGGCAGAAGCGTGCAGAGACCGATCACCAGAAAGATGATCCGCCGGTCGATCTTCAACATGCGTTCAGCGAAACTCATAACAGTGACCAGTGAACGGTGATCAGTGATGGGTACGGAAAAGACAACTGCATTTTCTCGTCACACATCACTCATCACCCATCACTCCTTACCTCCCCCGAGATACGACCGCTCCATACCGAAGATAATCTTGATGGAGAGCGCGACTGTGCCAAGGCTGACGCCGATCAAGATCGCCCGCCGCACCGACGCGTTGAGCACGTTCAAAATCCACTGAGACAGGTCGCCGCTGAGCGGAATGAGATATTCTCCGAGCGGGACGCGGCCCATCATGACGATGACGGCTGCAATGAGCAGCACCGCCGCCTCACGGCTTCGCGCACGGAACGACCGATAGGCGGCAGAGGCAATAAACAGCGCGAGAATCGCGAACATCGTCCCCTGCAGCGGGACCATCATGTAGTTATAGATCCAGCCGAAGGATGTCATGGCGCCATCGACCGCTTCCTTGCCGTTCGACCAGAGGCCGACCACGATCGTCCCCAACATGCTGACGTACAGCACAAAACTGTAGCCCCAACCCGCTTCCTTGCGCCGGATCTTCATGGCATGGACGTGAAACAGGCTGCTGACACCTAGCACCAGCGCGAACCCGCCGATGATCTGGAGCCATTTGGTGACGGAGGTCAGCATCTGCTCCGAAGCCGGGTGCGGCACATAATATTGCGCCGCGAACACCAATCCGGTAATGAGCGTAATCAGAAGCGGAACCTGTCGGCGAAGAAAAATCATTTCACGTCCTTGAAGACATCCAGAAACAGTTTCGGCCATTGCGCATCGAGCATCACCCCGAGGGTAGCCAGGATGGTCCCGACGCCGAGCACCGCGAGGATGAGCGCCTTGCCGATGTCCTGACCGCGCAGCGTGCCGACCTGAACCGGCTCTCTAGAGAGGTAGGCGCTGGCCGCGTAGAGCTCCTCGCCAATCAAGGTGTAGTCGCAGGTGGTGACGAAGAACGGCAACTGGTGATCGGAATCCGTCCCGGCGATTTGAATGGCACCGGTGCTCGCGCCTGTTTCCGTCAACAGCAAAGCCTCCGCGAAGTAAGACCCCATAAAGAAGTTGGCAGCCGGTTTCTTCCGCAGCATGATGCCGTCCACGGCTGCGGTATAGCTGAATTGGTCGGACGTAATGAAAAAATTGGAATCGTCTTTGTAGAGATCCGGCTTGCCTGCTTCCAGATAGGCTTGTTTCGTAATTTCCTGACAGACAGCCATGGTGATGGGATCGCGGTGCGGCACGAGCAACTCGGTCTCGTAAGCCGCCGTACGTTTGGCCACACGTCCGAGGATGACCGCCGCGGCAATGGTGGAGGGATCGCTCATGTCGTGGGCGCCGGTCAAGTAGAGGATCGGCTTGCCCAACTCGGTCGCGCGGCCGATGGCCTCATCCACCGCGTCGAGGCCGGGAATGCGCCGGAGAAAGATCTCCCGCTTTCTAGCCGTACTGATCGCATAGAACACGATGCCGCCAAACAGAAGCGCCAGTAACAGATTATTGATCTGACTCCAGTTCATCCAGTTCGGTTGCGACGTCGCCTGCACCGGCTGGGCAATGCCACGGTCGTCACTCAGGACCGCAGCCACGGTGACGCTATAGACGACTCCGTCCTTCAGCTCGACGCCCCGCCCATTCCTCAGCGTGAACTGGTGCTGGTCTCCAGTCGCCGGCCTTGTCCACCAGGGCCACCTGGATTCACGAACATAATGCTGGTTCGCAGGGAATTCCGCCACGACCTTCATTGCAGCCGGGTCCGACACCGTCGTCCCATCGCCCAGTAAAATCTGATACTTGGTCGCGGCACTATCGTAGGGCGCGGGAGCCCAGACGACAGTCAAGCTACCGCCACCATCGCTGGGGGTATCGAAGACACGAACGTCTTGCGGGGAAGAGAGGGTTTTTTTCGTCTCGGCTGTTTGCGCAAATACCGGTAACCATGACTGACTTAGGACAAACACGAGTAGAAGCAGCGATGCCTTCCATAAGAAGGGATGCTCAAAACGGCTGTCCAGCAAGGCCGCAGGCGAGTCGAAACCGGAGGCGTACCCTCCGGGGTACGTTGAGGATTTCGACGAGCTGAGAACGAAGCTGGCAGACGTTTTCAGCATCCCGCTAGATCCCCTCAATCAATTCAATGTTCGTCCGCGGAATCATGGCCCTGCTGCCATCTGGAAAGAGAACTTCCATCACACGCACGTCGCTCTCGGTCGGAATCTTCTGGAGATCGGATGGCAGACTCGCCACTTCGCCGATCTTCCCGAAGAGGGGATCCCGAATAACGCGGACCTGGTCACCGATCCTGATGCCTTCTCGCTCCGCAACGGCGGCAACCGCCTGCATTCCAGATGTTCCCTTGGGAATGATGATCTCCGGTCGAATGACGCCGGCGCGAATTTGCGTCGCCCCTGAAATGGAAGCCTGTTGGCCCGCATGAGCGGAGAGCAGACTGAACGTCTTGCCTGCCATGGGAATGGTGCCAAACCCTTCTGTGAGGATCAGGGTAAAGCCGACCTGTTCCGTGCCTGTGATGGCCACGCCAAGATCGTAACCAAGAAGTGCGCGCAAATCCTTATCATGAATGCCGCCAATAACCAACCCTGCGACCCCCACCTCTTTCGCACGAGTCAGCGCCTCCGACGAGATGAAGGAGCCTCCCACGACGATCTTGCCCTTCATAGCCGGCGTCAGGTGACGAGGCGTGAGCACTTCGTCCGGCGACGTCACGGCAATTACGATCTCGCCCCTGGTTTCACCACCGATACCGAAAATGCCCTGCACCAGGCTGCAATCCGTCTCGACCACGACGCCCTGCTGTGGAATCACCTCGACAATGAGCCCGTCCACATAACCGAGCAACTCCAGGACGCGCGGCGGTTCCCGCAACAGTACCTGGCCTGTGACCGTGGATAGGGATTCCACGACACCGGTGATCGGTGAGAGCACTTCTGTCTTAAACCACTTGATGAGGGGCTTGTTCTCGGCCAGGACCTCGTCTTTGGTCACGGGGTCGCCTGCCTTCTTGATCAAATACTCATCGATCTCATCCGGCGCCACACCCAACTGATTGGCGAGGTTCAAGGGATAGACCTTCCCAGGCAATTCCGCACGAGCGACCGGCTGATTCGCTCGCACCCTCTCCCCCGCTGTGACCAGCACAGTGCCAGGCAGCGACAACAGCCGTCGACGACGGATGGTTGCCTGCTCGGTAACGGTGAGGCCTGGAGTGTAGGAATGGGCCATAATCTTAATGCCGTGATCGGTGATCAGTGATGCGTGATGGATACAGATCGCACATTCTCATATAGCCCTTCCCGCCCATCACTCTTCACTCATCACACATCACTTCCCGGATACAATCCGACTGCCTGATACCATTTCTTCAACGATGCCACTCTGGCATCGTGGTCGGTCGGCAACTGCAAGGGACGCCCGCGGCCGTCG
Source organism: Nitrospirota bacterium (assembly GCA_030682135.1). Taxonomy (GTDB): domain Bacteria; phylum Nitrospirota; class Nitrospiria; order Nitrospirales; family Nitrospiraceae; genus Palsa-1315. Next base: position 44,756 of record JAUXQT010000094.1, read on the forward strand.
AGCAAAAGTCCCACCACACCGCCCTGTACCTCGCGCGTGACGGCAACTCCTGCTCCTGCCTCGAGATTCACCTGTTTCGCCGGCTGAATCGCAATTGAAGCCTTCTGATCGCTGGCCAGGGGCACCAGCCGTAGATCGCCGAACGAAAGCTGCCCCTTGTCGATGCGGCCATCAGGGAAGGTGATGGCATAGTCCGCACAGCGTTCTCCATCTTTCCCCTGCCCGATCGGCGCGACGCAGGTCCCCAGGTAGACCATGCAATCACGAACGAAGACATCGGTTGCCGCCTTCTCATCGATCGCCGAGAGCACGCCCAGATGCGGCATCATGAAGATGCTGTCGACTGAGAGTCTCGTCACCCCGAGCGGCTCATAGGCATCTACCATCATGAGCATCGACTGGATACGGCGCGGCGCATGGGACAGAATCCCGCCGCTCCCGACGATCAAATCGAGCTTGAGCATGTCGATCAAAGTCTTGCCGGACTGCTGCTGTTCGAACACATCGGAAATCGTGCGTTCTTGTTGTATCCCCTTGAGGGCGGTCGCGAGGGACTTATGATGGATCAAGGCGAGCCGGAGCGCTTCGCGGGCAATTGCATGTTCGATCTGCAACTCGTCCAGCGTCTGCGGAATCGTCGTCGGCCGGACCATCTTGTTCTTGATCCGGTTGCGGAGCGTCTGTTCGTCGATCGTGAAGGGCACCCACCGCATGATGTTGGCCAGTCCTGCTTCCGCCAACACATTGGAAATGCTGTACGACATCCCGAGGTTCGCGCTGACGGTCCGATTGAATAAGCCTTCGAACACCGAGAACACGTCCGTCGTCGCGCCGCCGATATCCACCCCGATCAAGTTTAAATGCTCCCGCTTGGCGATCGTTTCCATGATCACGCCGACCGCCGCCGGCGTCGGCATGATTGGGGCACCGGCCATCTCGATCAGCTTCTTGTAGCCCGGCGCCTGCTGCATGACATGTTCGAGAAATAAGTCGTGGATCTTGTTACGCGCCGGCGCGAGGTTCTCCCGCTCCAATACCGGACGAATGTTGTCGGTCAGCACCAGCGCGGTTTTCTCTCCCAGGATTTTCTTCACTTGCGGCTGCGCGTCTTTGTTACCCGCGTAGACCAAGGGGAGCTTATAGGTCGCTCCGAACCGGGGGCGTGGGTCCGCCGCCGCTATGTACTCCGCCATCTCCACCACATGGGTGACCGCGCCGCCGTCCGTCCCGCCGGACATTAAAATCATGTCCGGCCGCATCGTCCTGATCCGCTCGATCTTCTCATGCGGCAGACGGCCATCGTTCGATGCGAGCACATCGATGACGATTGCGCCGGCTCCGAGCGCGGCCCGTTGCGCACTTTCCCCCGTCATGTTCTGCACCACCCCGGTCACCATCATCTGCAACCCGCCACCCGCGCTGCTGGTGGAGATGTAGATGTCGACACCGGTCTTGGCATCGCGGCAGGGCGTGATGATGGTGTCGCCGTCCAGAATTTTCCGGCCGGAGAGTTCTTCGATTTCCGCAATCGCATTGAGCACCCCGCGCGTCACATCTTCGAACGGCGCTTCCACCGTGGTCGGCGCTTCTCCTCGATAGGTCTGCCGGTATTCGTCGCCGACTTTCTCGATCAGAATGGCTTTGGTCGTGGTACTGCCACAGTCAGTAGCCACGATGACGTTGAGAGGATGCGGGATCACAGACTTGGGCGCTGGATTCGGCACAGTCATTGAGCGGAGGCTCCTTGAGGAGCCTGGGGAGCAGACTTCACTTCAATGAGAGAGATGAGACGGGAGATCGTATCGCGCCGTTCCAGCAACCGGGCCACTTGCTCGACTTCCTTGGCGTGAAACGCCCATTCAATGATCGGGGTCAGAAAATACAGGGCCTGGCTCCCGAGGAAATTCATGGGCCCAAGCGATTCCAGAAACACCATAGCTGGAGCAGCCATCCCCCGCTTCACCACGGCATCAGCCACCCGTTCAAGCAACGAGAGGTCTTGAGTGGTGAATGGTTCGGCCTTGGATGTGGTCGAAAAGGCATGGAACAGCTCAACCAGGACCTTATCCCATGTTTTCGCCAGAGATACTTTGGTGAAAGTAGTCATAACTATTTGGAAAGGCAGTAAAAACCGTTGATGTCGGTCATTATATGAATGGGGTGGAGAGGAGTCAAATTGATGTAACAATACATGCTGCCCCATGCTCTCTGAGCGCGCACGATCTGAGGGGTTCACTAGACGAGCACGGTTGGACTAATACGAGCACCATCGAACCAGGAGGGAAGGGTGGGTATAGACAACGGCTTTGGATAAACGGCTCCCGACATCCTTGCCTTCAGCCTTTTCTGAGCAACGCAACGTGAACACCCTGCGCAATTTATTGCTGCAAGCATGGCACCATCTCGCATGAGCACATCCAGACCTGTTCATATTTCTTGAACAGTGTGCATTAGAACCGATTCACAACCAGGCAGTATGGAATAGCTCCTGCATAGGTATCCGCCGAGAGGTTGCGCCAGACAGCAACCAAGAACAACACCCACGCAAGGAGAGAGCCGATGGCGAATAGAATGCCGCTTGCTGCAACCGACCTGGAATGTCCGATCCTCACTGAAACCAGGCAGGTCGAGTTTTCCGTGAACGTATTTCGAGATACGGAGCACAAAGGACTAGAGATCGAAACCTGCTCGGAGTTCGCGGGGAGACACGGAGCGGTCACGTGCACTCAGACCTGCATCCACACGCCTGAGGCCAGAAGGCTCCACGACAAAGAGGTCCAAAAACATCGTGAGGAGCTCGCACAAATCGGCCCGAACGTCATAGGGTAAACACTGGTGCCAATGTTAGCGAGGACCACGATTCGTCACACGGCGGTCGAGCAATCAATGATAGCAGGGAACAAATCAGCACAAGGGAGCCACATCATGAAAAGCACTACGACAAAAATAGCGACCATCATCACCGCACTGGCGTTCACCGGCATGATCGCCGCGCCCGCCGCCACCTATGCCGTCACTGCCACCACGGCACCGATCGAAATCAAAGTCCGCGTCAGCGAAAAGGGGTTTATCGACGACAAAGGCAAACCCTATACCGCAAAAAACACGTTGAAGATTCCCCAGGGAACGCCTGTCACCATTACTTTTGTGTTTAGCGAAGACATGACCAGCTTAGCCGTTGGTGATACCCATCAGATCGCCATCCAGTCGAACGATGGCTGGAAAGCAGAAACGGACAAGCTCTGGATCATGAACAGACAAGCGAGTATCGCGTTCCGGGCAGGAGAAAACGGCCAAACCCACTATCGGGCCTACTGCATGCTCGACTGCATTGGGATGGAACACCTGACGAACCTCTTCATCGAAGTCGTCTAACCCTGACCATCCCCGTCACCTCCCCTGGCAGCAGCATCAAGCTGACCCTGCCACGGGAGGCCTACCCCTCAGAAACCCTTGACAGGCCAACACCTGCGCACGTGAACGGTGGGAAGTCCTCCGCCCTTCAGGGAATCGTCGTGCGTCGTTCGTGAAGCGCATCTCGCAAACAAGGAAGCCCTCTGCCTGCCAACGACGAGAGACGAGGACGAGCGACGCTGGAAGAGTGCTCCTTCTGCGGGCACAGAGACCATACCAGTTGCCTCACTACCCCCTTCTCGAATCTTAGGTTTCTTGAAACCATTGCTGTTAGAATAGTGTTAAGCATCTAATTGACCCGCGACATCGACAGAAAGGACGCTCGCCTTGAACAGAACAAAACTCATTGCCGCCACCATTGTGTTATCTCTGATCGGAGTCCCGACCCTCTCTTTCGCAAAGGCGCGAGGCGGATCCGGCGGAGGTTTCTCCAGCGGGCCACGGAGCGGAAGCACCGGGAGCAGCATCGGGAGCCGTGGGTCCCGCACCTATGACCAGAACGGCGCGAAACCGATTCAGCAGTCGGCCACCCCCAAGCCGGCAACTGCACCACAAGCCACCGCAGCCGGCCAGGCTCCCGCAGCCCAACCGGCTAGCCAGCCTTCGTTTCTACAACGTAATCCTCTCATGGCTGGAATCGCAGGAGGTCTCGCCGGATCGTGGCTCGGCCATATGCTCTTCGGCGCAACCGAGAGCAGCGCAAAGACGAGCGACGCCGGTGAACCGGTCGGCGAAGCCACCCAGGCAACCGGAGCCTCCAGCTCAACCGGCATTCTCCTTTTCCTCATGCTCCTGGGAGCCGGAACGCTGTTTTATTTCCTGAAAGTCAGACGGCCGGCTATCCCGGATTTTTCCGGGATCACGCGGAGCAGCGCAGTCGGCGGGTCCCTGCTGACAGAGCCCTCCGCCACGACCGGACTGATCTCAACCGTGGTAAGCGACGTGACCGCTGCAGACAAGGCGGCTTTCCAGCAACTGCTGACCGACATTCAGACAGCCTGGAGCAAACAAGACCTGGCAGGATTGCGGCGATTCGTCACACCGGAGATGCTGACCTATTTCAGCACTGCCCTGGCAGAGAACACCAGCCAGGATATCGAGAATCATGTGGAAGATGTGGTACTGGGACGGGCGGAAGTCCGGGAATCCTGGACCGACGATGCCACGCAGTACGCGACGGTGAGCCTGCATTGGAGCGCCCGCGACTATACGATCTCCCTGACGAAACAGCGCGGAGAGGCAGGCTATATAGTCGAGGGCAACGAAGAGAAACCGTCCGAATCGAGCGAAGTCTGGACCTTCATGCGATTCCAAGACGGGAAATGGTTGCTCTCAGCCATCCAACAAGTTGATTAGTCGCCAGTTCGGCAATAGGTATTGCCGGAGCCGACAAGACAGGACAAGGGGGGCCGCAACGATTGTTGCGGCCCCCCTTGTTGCGTTCCAGTCCCGGATAATCTTCTGGCAGGATACCCTCAGCGACAAGTGTCATCACCCCACGACCTAGCACGAGATGCCTGTCCTTACCGGCGGTGCAGCATTCTCCTCAGCTTCGCCAGATCTTCTTCTCCTCCATCAAGCTTATGCAGCATCCGGTGACAATTGGCACAGACGGTGACCAGATCACTGAGAGACGCCTCCACAGCGTTCGCAAGGCGATTCAACGGAATGATGTGGTGCGCTTCGGCGAAGGCTTTCCCAATGTCTCCGTACAGTTCACGAAAGGTCATCTCACAGACCTGACAGCGATAATTGTCCCTCCGCTTGCATTGCTCCGCTAACGGACGGCTCTGTTCACGATCCAGATGCTGGCGTACCACCTGACGGTTTTCATACTGCGCATAGGCGTCCTCCTGATCCTGCTCCTTCTCCGGTACCTGCACCTTGCCCTGCGGGCTCTTGATGACAGTTTCGAAAAAACTCGTTGCACGGGCCACCATGCCCTGAACCGCATCGTCGCTCTCAGGAAGAGCCGAATCGAACAACCCGTAGAAGGCATATTGGCCCTCACTCTCATCAAACTCCTCGTAGATGGGACGGTCATAGTCACCAGGGTCCAACGGTTTTCTGAGCACATCGTCCGATCGTGAACCGGCAGCGAGTCTCATGTCCCGCTCGCTCAACCGTCGCACAGGCCGAAGGGCCTCGGGCAATGCGGCGACTCTCTTCCGCAGCTTGTCTGCCTGCGCGGCATAGAAGCCGTACCATATGCGTCGTTGGCCTTTCATGCCGGCCCATTCGCAATACCAGACCTCTAACCTGGGCTCTCCCAGCCCCAACGATCCCAGCTCAACACGCCACCCGTTGGTGTGGGATTCTTTGAGCGGAAGCACGGTACGCAGGCGAATGATTCTGCCGAGCCGCCTGGAGAGTTCTTTATGCAGTGCTTCAGCAACCACCTTGAGATGTTTCTGGTCTTCTACATCGCGCATGACAATTCTCCCTTACATGCCCTGACAGGCCAGACTTCATTGAATAATAGGCATCGAAGAATAGCCCTTTCTCAACGGGAAAGCACCGTGTGAGTGGAGAAAGAGGATAGCCGAAAGGAGGAAAAGGGAAAGAGCTGCTACCAGCTCTTCTGACGGATGTGGATTCGATAGAAGGTAAAGTCCCCGGGCGTGACGAGTGCGACCCCGACGAGGCAGATGAGATGGCCATTGCGAATGTCTTCCGGGGTCATCGTGGATTGGTCGCAGATGACGGAAAAGGCCTCGCTGGCTTTCTCCCCTCGTAAAGCCTCCGACACCCATAAACATCCCAAGTATCCGCGTAGATGGCCGACGACTTGCGCCCAAACGGATGGGGTATTGCGTTCATACACGACCCACTGAAGTTCGTGAGCGCACCAGGTTTCAAGCAGGATGCTCGTGACATCCACCCCGATAGCCTGACCAGAGGGGGTCTCCGTTTCGACATTCTCAAGAGACACGTAAGGAGAGCAATAGGCCAGCATCTAGTCCTCGACCTTGGATAGGAGATATTCGTCGCAGAGTCGGTGCAGCCGAAGCTCGTTCTCAAGCGACATCGAGAGAAAGGCAAGACCAGCCCGCCCCGCTTTAACCCACTGCACCTGTACCAGATCGCAGATCACCGCAGATGTTCCATCGCCAGGGTACAGCTTGAGGGTGAGGCATTGCCCGCATGCGAGAGGCAGGATAAGCCGAAGTCCGCACCCTCTCGTCGTCAGATCAATCACCTGTCCTCTCGCAAGTCCGCCCTTCTCCGTGAGGATGATGCCGAGATTCACCGCCTTGCGCACATACCGTCGGAGATTCATCCGTGGCACAAAACAATCCTGTTCGGGTAAGGTTGGCAACATGAGCTCCATGGCGGATTCCTCTTTCACACTGTGCAACCGCTGATGCAGAGGGAGATCGCAACTCTCGTGCCGAGAGACCATCGCTCAAATTGATTAGCATTTTCACGTTTTTTGAAAGGGAGACTGCTTGGGGAGCTGTAGGGCTGTATCGTACCCGATACGAATGAGAAAGAAACAATACAGCCAGGAAGCTTATAACGCGCTGAAAGTGGAGCGGGAGAGATGGGAACGTCTAACTGATAACAGATGGCTGATGAGGAAGGAACAAAAAGCCTAAGGAACAAGAAACCTGTGTCTATGCTTATGGCAGGAGCGGAAGGCCGATGGCGAAAGCAAGAGGGATCGGTCGAGAACCCCCATCCCTCTATCCCTATTTTTTTTGCCCTATTTTAGATTCTGTTCCCTTCCAAAGCCGCACGATATTGTCCTTGTGTTTGACCCAGATCAATCCGCTGACGATCAAGGAAAACACAAAAAACTCCTGTCTCTGCTCATTCACGATCGCCACGACCGGAAAACATCCGAAGGCCGCCAGCGCGCCGCCTGAGGAGTAGCGCCAAATCGCAACCGCGCCAAGCCAGATCAGCAGCAAGAGGAGTCCGATCGAGGGAGACAGACCCAACACCGCACCTAAGGCCGTCGCCACACCTTTTCCTCCTTTGAAGTTCAGGAATGGTGAAAAGAGATGGCCCAGGATCGTCGAGAGGGCGACGAGCATGATGAACCGTTCATCAGTGAGCCACTGCATGGCAGCCCACCCCATCACCCACCCCTTGCCCATGTCGCCAAGGAGCGTGAGGACACCCGCCTTCTTGCCCGAGACGCGCAGCACATTAGTGAAGCCGACGTTCTTGCTCCCGACCGTACGCGGATCGGGCAATCCCATCACTGTCGACACGACGACGCCGAAGGGAATGGCGCCCAGCAAGTAGCCGGCCATTGCCATGAGAATCCAGAGAAAGTCTTCGTTCATGGATTAGGAAATGAGAAAGGGAGGTGCACAGGCCCAAAGAACTCGCAAACACCACAGAGGATGCTCAAAACGTCCAGACTTCTCACCGCTCAACCCTGGCGCGCCAAAGCGCGCCTTGTCCCATGCAAGGCCGCAGGCGAGTCGAAGCCGAAGGCGTACCTCGTGAGTACGTTGAGGGTGTCGATGAGCCGAGAACGACGCTGGCAGGCGTTTTCAGCATCCTGCTACAGTCCTTTCGCGACGACCTGCTTCCAAAAGCTCCACACATATTGCGCTCCGGAGATATAGCCAAACACGACCGATAGATACAGCGTCACGATACCGGCCAGGTGAAGATTACCCAGACCAGACAAGAATGTGCCCTCGAGAATCAACATCACGATCGCGACGACTTGCAGCGCCATCTTGTACTTGCCCGTCGTCTCAGCCGCGATCACCATGCCTTCGCCTGCGGCGATGGCTCGAATCCCGGTGACTGCGACCTCGCGTGCAATGATGAGTATCGCGACCAGCGCGCTAACACGATCGATATTGAGCAGAAGAATCAAGGCGGAGAGGACCAATAACTTATCGGCGATGGGATCGAGCAGCTTTCCGAGGGTGGTCACCTGGCCGTTCCGGCGGGCCAGATAACCATCCAACATATCCGTGACCGCTGCGACGATAAATACAACGGCCGCGCTCAGCGATCGATCCGGGGTCGGCGTGGCAAAGAGCACCACGAAGACCGGAATCAAGAGGATGCGGGTGAGCGTAATGAAGTTCGGCAGGTTGAGCGATTCCTGCCCGACCGATTTCCATACCGCCAGTACGCGATTCATCGGTAACCCATTCCGTTAGCCGGTTTCGAAAAATCTATTGTGGCCCTACAGAAGAACAACCCCACAGGATGATCAAAATGCTCGTCCAGCAAGGCCGCAGGCGAGTCGAAACCGGAGGCGTACCCTCGGCGGTACGTTGAGGATGTCGATGAGCCGAGAACGACGCTGGCGGACATTTTGAGCGTCCCGTTAAACGATGCCGTGCTTGAGCAAGTCGTGCAAATGTACGACCCCGACAATGCGCTTGGCCGATTCCGCAACGACGAGCGTGGTGATGGAATACCGCTCCATCATTTCGACCGCCTTGGCTGCCAGCTCATCCGGTCCGATCAACTTGGGATGGCGCGAGGCCAGAGCCCCGGCCGTGACCTTGGAGAAGTCCCCGCCCTGTTGGAGAAACCGCCGCAAATCTCCGTCTGTGATAATTCCCGCCAATGCGCCGGTTCGATCGACGACCGTGGTCATACCGAGTTTCTTCGCCGACATTTCCAACAGGGCGGCCGAAGCTGAGAGGCTGTCTTTCACTTGCGGGAGCTCCGCGCCCACATGCATGACATCCCGCACTTTCACCAACAGACGGCGCCCGAGCGTTCCGCCAGGATGAAACTGCGCAAAATCCTGCTCTTTGAAGCCGCGCTTCTCAAGTAGAGCCACGGCCAAGGCGTCGCCCATCGCAAGCGTCGCGGTCGTGCTCGCCGTCGGTGCCAATCCCATGGGACAGGCCTCTTCTGCCACGGACACATCTAACGCAACGTCGCTGTTCTTCGCCAGAGTCGACGCCATGCGGCCAACGATCGCCACGACCGGAATGCTCATCCGCTCCATAAAGGGCAAGAGCTGCAGAATCTCCTGCGTCTCTCCGCTGTTGGAAATCGCGATGAGCACATCGCCGCGCGCCAACATACCCAGATCGCCGTGAAGCCCTTCAGCCGGGTGAAGAAAAAAGGAAGGTGTCCC
>JAUXQT010000018.1 GCA_030682135.1 Nitrospirota bacterium
TGAGGAGGAGATTGAGCAGGACCTGCTTGATCTGTTGTCGATCCAGCATGACACGAGGCAGGTCAGACGCCAACTCTTTTTCAATCTTGATCCCACGGCTGTCCGCCTTCACGTCGATGAAATAGAGACAGGAGGCGACAATATCGTTGAAATCCTCGTCCGTCAGCTTGGGTTCCATGTATCGGGCGTAGTCGAGAATTTCCTGGATCAATCGCTCGATCCGATACACATCGTCGAGCACGACTTTGCTGAATTCCTGAATAAATTGCGGGTCGTCTTTTCGTTCAGGCGCCAGCTGGATAAAGGTTTTAATCGAGGTGAGGGGATTTCTGATTTCATGAGCGAAGCCACCGGCGATCGTCTCAAGAGATTTCAGCCGATCGGTCCGCTTCATCAGTGTGTGTGAGCGATGCAGATCTTCGTACAGCACAATGGTGTCGAGTGCATTGGTGGCCGTTTGTGACAGCGCGGCGAGCATGGCCTTGTCGAGCGCCTGTTCCGTCGTGTGAGGGACTGCTGCGCCGAGGACGGTGAAGGCAATGAGACGGCTTTTGTTGAGATGCGGCACGATGCGGGAGGCCTGCATCGACTTCATCGCCCTGCGCGCGTCGGCTCCGAAGTCGGTGCCTTGGAGGTCAGTGGCCGAGTCGGCCTGTACCATGATCTTGTTGGTGGTGAGCAGGTGATGAGGCAAGGGATGGCTCACGGCCAACGTTGAAGGAATACCGGCTGGGGCATCCGAACCAACGATGTTGGCGCGGCGATAACATTCATGTTCGCGATCCAGGACGAAGAGCGCCCCATGGGTCGTCGCTCCTGCGCGACAGAGCTCTTGGATAATGCGATTGCCGATGGTCGGCAGATCGGTCATCGTGCCTAGGTCTGACGCAAACTGTGTGACGATAGTTAAGAGCTCATTGGAGGACGACGCGGAGAAGTCGGTATTCGGTGGGCGTGACGTCATAACGAAGAGGGCGCACTGCGGTGCCGCGTGAGAGCCATAGGGACAAGTATATTGCGCATGAATGGTCTACGTGTTCAAAGATGTACAGGCGGGAGTATACACGGCACGGGTACGTTCAGCTAGCGGATTTACTTTTTTCGATGACGGCGAAGAGGCCTTGCCCGTCGAACGCAGGCAGGATGCGGGGCGTGCGGATGCCGGCTTGCTGGAGAAATGAGGTGAGCGACGGGCGGTCGAAGGTGTGCAGCAATCCATGCCGGATGGCCTCACGGAGCCGACCCAGGTAATGAAGCAGGATCTGGGGTTGCGGATTAAATTCATCCTGATTCGCGCTATGCAGGTGGCGGCGATAGAGCACCGAGAGGTCGGTCTCAGGCTGGAAGACTGTGAGAACGAGGCGCCCCTTGGGGTGAAGCACGCGGTACAACTCACGGATCGTGACCAGCGGAGAGGGAACGAATAACAGTGACAGATTGCAGACGATGCGATGAAGCGAGTCATTTTTGAAGGGCAGGCCCTGCGTCCAATCCGTATGTACCCATTCAGCCGTCAGAGGCGGGTGGATGGTGAGCGTGCCTGCGAAGTCACTGTCGAGTTCCCGATGCAACGCACGAAGACTCTGTCGTGCCTGCGTCAGCGATTCGTGAGAATGCCCCAAGCCGATGACATGAACGGGACGTTCCGGACTCCATCCGCGCTGGCGTGAGCGGTAGGCTTGGTTCACCATTGTGGCTCGGACTAAATCGCCATGGCCGACCCCCACGTCCATGAGCATGGAGCCCGGTTCTAGCGGGCTGAGCAGCCGGTAGAGGTCGTCCAAGAGCTTCCAGTATTCGTGCAGATTCCCCAGCTGGGTCAGCTGCTGCAGGTGTGCGACCCTCAGGGCTTCGCGCGTAATCTGCGAAAGGTTGTGGCGAAGACGGGTACGTTCCAGCTCGATGCGTTGTTGACGGGCCAGCATGCCGCGGGCCTGTAGGCTGAATTCAGCCGAAACGGCTGGCAGCGAGATGGCGGTTGCGATCTGCTCCAGGATCTGTCGGAAGGCCAGCGGGTGTTGCTCATTGAGTGGGAGCTCCTGGCCGGTCAGCGGAGTGGGAACCGTTGCGAGGCGGGTATGGGCTCCCAACGCCGTGAGAAATGCCTGCGGGAGATCCGCCGGAGGCAGGGGCCCGAAGGGAGGGCCAGGAATCGTGAGAATGGCCGATGGTGAACGAAGGAGGCGCAGATCCGCAAGTGTGGAGGCGAGGTCTGTGAAGTGGCCTGCCACGATATCGCCGACAAAGCGATCGATATTGACGTTGAGACCGAGCAGGTTGGCGATGCCACGCCGGAGTCCGTATCGGTGGTCGGCCACGAGATCATGGCCATGGACCGACATCAGCATGGCCTGAATATCGACAACCGGATTGATCAGGAGGAGGAGATCGAGGGGGCGTGATTGTATCGCCGTCTTGAGTGCGACCCGCGCAGACAGATCGCTGGCCATCACGATTAGAGGCGCGGTGGGCCAGGTATGTTGCACAAATTCCACGACTTTCAGGAGGTCGGCTTGCATGCTCCGTAACGTCGTCTGTTGCAGCTCGCCGTCGCTGAGCCCGACATGATTGGTGTGGTCGTACCGCAAGACCCGGAGCCGGTGGTGTGCGAGGTAGTAGGACAAGGTGCTGGCATCCAACGAGGTCTGGCCGTAGCCGGGAGCGATAATGACGACCGGTGTGTTCGGTGCGAGTGACGGGCGCAGATGGTCGTCGGTGATCATGATCGCCTGGCCGCGTGGATTCCGGCATTCTCGCGGAATACTGATGACCGACGGTTGTTGCGAGGAGGAATCAGGCTCGCCAGGGGATGTCAGATGTTGCCGGACGACACGGTTCACTTCCCGCTCTGCATAGGGAGTGAGCCCGTGAAAACGGAGTCCGACCAGCAGGGCGGGGTTGGCGTCCTGGGCCGGAAACTCTTTTGGCGCAGTGCGATCCGGGGCTACCCAGATGATCTTTGCGGGCAGCGCGGAATCCGGGGCTCCCGGTTCATGGGCGCCAGGATGATGCGGGGTCTGTGCCGAGGCGAAGTGCAGTGTGGCGAGGCCCTGTAAGAGTTCAGGTGCCGCATTGAGATGAATGCAGACTCCGTCGCGGCTGAGGTTTGTCGTGAGCGCTCCAAGGCGATGTGTCTTGCCGGCCGGATCTGTGACATCCAGCCGGACAGGGAGCTGCAGGGCGACCCGGACGGCTTCGCGGGGGTTGTAGTCGCCCTGTTCGGTCTCGATCGGCTGATTCGGGAGATTCAGCGTGGCTGGCGGTTCTGCCGCAAGCAGCACTTCAAGGGAGAAGGGCAACGCTTGCTCCTGAACCGCTTGGATCAGTGACCCCAAGACGGCAGCCTCTTCTCGTTTGGGGGTATCGAATTCGATGACAAGATGGGAAACCGGGGTTCCAGAAGAGAGCGTGATGGGCCGCTCTTCCGTCCTCCCTTGCAGTTCGAGGATTCCCACCGAAGTTTTCAGTACGACATAGGCATCTTGTGGCGCCACGCTGGGGAAGTCCTTGGGGAGCGTGATGCAGGTGCCGCCGAGGCTCAGATTCGTAATGGTGCCATCCCACGTCGTTGCTCCGACGGTAATCGTGGCCGGCAGGGCCGTTGTTGTTCGCGCGTTGTGCCGTCGTTCCTGTTGAGGCTTTCCCTTGGCGGTTGTCGGAGCAGGTGCCGCTGCGCCTCGCGTTGTTTCGGGAGCGCGTGAGGGAGAGGCGGCAGCGACGGTATCCGGCAGCGGGAATCTCTCGAACGGTGGTCGTGAAGCGGCTGGCAGACGGAGGATGATACGAAGGGGGCCCTGCATCGGCGCCGACACATCCAAGATGCCACCGAGTTCGCGGACGAGTCGATACGACTCGAGGAGATCACTCGATGGAGATGCCGGAGCTGTGGATTCAGTCGGCCACACCATGTCCGATTCAAGCAGTTCCATTTCGACCTCGGTCGGCGGAGCGAGGGCAAAGAGGGCGGGGGCCTCTGCCGAGATGGCGGTCGACCCGACTGCGCGCGTGATGACGAGGATTCGATGCAGACGGCCGACGGTCAAGAGGTAGGTCTGCGCGTAGTGCAACAGTTGATGCGCGAGCGTCGCGAGCTGCATGCGATTGCCGGCGAGGGGAGGAAGGTGAGCTGAAAGTTGCCGCATGATGCCTGCGCCATCCACGATCGAGGGGTCGGTGGACGTGAGCGCATCGTCAAGGACGTCGTTGATCGTATGTCCTATCTCGACGGCTTCTCGCTCGTGCAGAGCCTGTGTCAATTGTGCGCCAAGTTTCGTGGCTTCTGCGGCATGGCTGACGAGAGTTTCGGCTTGGTCGTCCAGCCGTGCGTCGCGAATGGAGGCAAGAAGTCGTTGGGAGTCGATCAATAGTGATGCCAGTGGTTCGTCCAGTTGTTGCGTCAACAGTGTGGCTCGCTGGGCCAGCGCTAGCAATTCATCGGTACGCCGGAGTTCTTGGCGAAGTTGATGAATTGTGTCGTCTTGTTGCTTGGGTTGGGAGAGGTCTCGGATCAGTCCCACGGTGCCGAGAAATCGGCGGAGGGGGTCATAGAGTCCTCTGGCGTTCACTTCCGCTGTGAGGGTCAGTGTCCTGTTATCCTGCGTGGGCTTTCCTTGAAAGGTCAACTCGGCATGGCTGGTGCCTCGCGCTCCGGAACGGCGTTCGTTAAGGCGGTACCGGGCTACCGACTCCTGGTCCGGAGGCACGAGGGTGGTGTAGGGCAATCCGATGAGTTCATCGGGCGAGTAGCCCAAGAGCGTGACGATGCCAGGACTGACGGTCACAAAACAGCCGCTGGCATCCAATTCATAGACGATGTCGCTGAGTGACTCAATGAGCCGACGATAACGTTCCTGTGCATGGTCCAGTGCGATACGCAGGTCGCTTTTCTCGATGGCTTCTTTGGCACAGAAGAGCAGTTCGGTCAGAAAAGCTGGAGAAGTCTTTGCGAGGAAAAAATCGACGTCGGCCTTGAGCGCTTGAATCGCCGCGGTTGAATCGGTGCGGTCGCTCAGTAACAGAATGGCGGTGTACGGTGCGCGGCGCTTCATGTCTGTGGGAAGGGAGGTGCGGTCCCCGGCGAGGCATTGTTCGTCGATCAGGATGAGGGTCCATTCCTGTGGGGACGTCCAGGCACGGGCTTCTTCGGCAGAATAGGCGACATCCACGCGGCAACCGGGAAAGAATCCGCGCAGACTGATGGTGACGAGTTTAATGGATTCAGCATGTTCGCTGACAATCAAGATGGTGATCGGCTCGCTCTGCGGCATCAAGCTATCCCTATGCGTCTGAGAAACTCGAACAAGTCCCGCCCCAGTGCGATCTCACCACGCCTGCTCATCTCGTGAATCTGAGACAAGCCTGCCCCCTGCGTTCCGTCCTGCAATGTATTCGGGGCACACCTCTGGGAGTGACGATGTGAATAACATAGGCGGAGGTGGGAAACCCAGTCTCCATGCGATGAAATGGGTTGTTTCTTTGGTAGGGGGGCGCCTCAGGGCCTTCCAGGGCGAACAAAATTGAACGGAATTCGAGGGGGAGTCGGTGAGGGTGCAGAAGAGAACGTCTCGGTACCCGCCACAGGTTATGCGGCGGGTACTGGGGGATGCATCGTTGTTATTTGGTAAGAGAAGTGTGGCCTGTTGCGGGACAGGCGCCAGGGGTCATGTAGAGCAAAGAGTTTCCCATCCCATGTTGAGCTGTGTCTTTCTGCAAGGGATGGTGATGGACCATGACCATTTCATAGTCATCGGCCTTGGTGACGGGAAACCCCTGAGGATCTTTATAGACTTGATGCGGCTGAAACTCGAGAAACGTTCCGTCCTGAGTGACGTCGGGAACTGTCCTCAGCAGAGTCTGTTTCTTCGTGATGTTGTCCAGTCCGATCATGAGGAGTTCGTCATGCCCGTGGGGGTAGGCGAACTTCACACAGCCATCCATCCTGAACTTGAGCGGCGCCTTGTGGACCTGGACTCCGGTCGTGATCTCAATCCCTTCATCTGTCTGGTCCGGACCTCGCTGGGAGAATTTGCTGAAACAGACAATATTGACACCCACCTGGTACACGTCCATGTCTTTGATGGGGGCGCCTTCGGGCGCCATATACATGGTGAAGCTGGCCATCACATCCTTGGTGATCGGCGCGCCATGATAAAAGGCGACAATCGACATGAGGTGATCGTCCTTGGCAAGTTTGACTCCGTAGCCGTCAGGGAAACGCGTCTCGGTCATTTCCAGCCCTGCGCCCGCGAAGAACAAGGGTTCGCCTTCGCAGGAGACGCTTGGCTTGCTGTTGTTGAGCATCAGGACGTGATGGAGAAAGTTCTTGGGGAGGGGTTTCCCCTCTTTGGTGAAGACGGCCGTTTTGTACCCCACCATATACATATCTTTGGGCAGCTGAAAGTGATGTTTAGGCATCGAAGCCGCCAGGTCTCCGTCGTGACCGGCCGGTAGATCGATGGGACCGAATGTGAGTGTGACGGTATTGGTCCCGTAGGTCACGGTCGTCGTGGTCTGGTTGGACAGGGTCGGGACTGCATGATGGTCGTGGCCGCCGTCTGCAAGGACCGTGGTGACCGAACAGATGACGGCGAACAGTGTGAGCAATGCCTGACGCATAGAGCCTCCCAAGAAAAAGAAATGGTCGCGCGAGCCTTTGCGGCGACGTTCGAACGTCTGTGTCTGGCGCGCAGATGTCATCTGGTCGAAGGCGGCGGGGTCAGACGTTTCCAGACATAGGTTCCGCCATGTTCGCGAGGGGGTATGTTCTTTTGTGTGCCGACTCGTGAGTACCACCATACGCCTTTGGCTTGGCGGCCATCCTCTGAGAGCAACACCTCAAAGCCCCCTTCACGATCGTTGCCAGTCTGAAGCCAGGTGCCTTGCCACAGTCGGTCCGCATACTTAGTCGTGGTGAAGCGGCCCTCATGCTGGGTGTAGGGTCCGTTGCCGGCCTTATCCAGCGTGGCTTTGTAGCTCTTGTTGTCTTCGACTTCCAGGATATCCCATTCCCCGCTCAAGTCGGGGGCCACCGCCGGGCTGTTCGATGTCGCCACTGCCTTGGGTGCCGAAGATTTTGGCCGATCGTCGACGGGCATCGCGCCGCTGGCATTGCGAAGGGATTCATGCCAGGAGAGGAGGATCCACTGGCCGTTTCGACGCTCCAGCACTCCGGTCTCTCGCAACGGCAGCACGGCTCGTTGCTGGTCCGCTCCATGTCCGAGGATGCGCACATAATCCAGTTCCATGGTGTACCAGCCGATATCGCCCTTCGACCAGACCTTGAGTTCGGAGATGGGAAGGTCGAGCGATGCGACTTTGGCGAACTCTTCCTTGATGTCCCGTTCCAACTCCGCCCACCCCACATATTTCCGTCCACCGATGGTGTAGCTGGTGATGTCGGCGTCGTGCGCCATCAGTCTGGACATTCCGGGCAAATCTTTCTCGGCATTGGCGCGCACGAGCGTACGGACTGCTGTTTCGAGCGCGGCGTTGTCCGATGTGGCGCCCACAGCGGCGGGAACCCAGCAGGCACTTCCAATGGTCATATAGACGATGAGACGAACCAGTGCGGACACTTGCATGATGATTCTCCAGTCGGGTTCACAAGGGAAACGGGAGGGAAGATTGTCTGGCTAGAGGTTGAAGCTACAGGGCCGATAGAAACTTGTCAATGTTTACGTTCCTGTTGTGGGCGGCATGCAGGCCACAACGATGACAGTTACATTATCGATTCCCCCTCGGCTCAGGGCCTGCTCGATCAGGTCGTGGCAGGCGCGCTGGGGATCCCCGTTGGCGCGAGAAAGGATCAAGGCGATGGCGGCGTCCTCCAACATTTTCGTGAGCCCGTCGCTGCAGAGCACAAGTAGATCGTGCGGCGCGACGGGTATCGAGGTCAGCTCCGGTTGCATGTTGACGCCCATTCCTAGGCCTTTGGTCAGGACATGCCGCTCAGGATGGACGAGCGCCGTAGCCGCATCGATCAAGCCGTGTTGCACAAGCGTCTCGACAAGGGTGTGATCGAGGGTCAACTGCGTGAGTTGTCCCGTCCGGTAGAGATAGGCGCGGCTATCTCCCAAATGGGCGAGGTGGGCGATTGGCGTCGATGTCGGTGTGATGGCCAAGGCGACGAACGTCGTGCCCATTCCTTGTAAGGCGGGCTTCGACCGCATGAGCTCATGGATTTGCCGGTTGGCGCTCGTCGCGAGGTCTGACAGAAACTCTGGGGCGGCATGTGGGTGCTCTGAGAGCCAGGCCGTTTGTTCGCGAGCCCGTTGTGTGGCCACAGTCACGGCGGTATGGGCCGCGAGATCTCCTGCCGGATGACTGCTCATTCCATCGGCCACGATCCAGACACCGCAATCATTCAGGAGGGCCAGCGCATCCTGGTTCGAGGTCCGAACAGACCCCGTCTCAGTTCGACCGACCCCGATCCATGGCTGAGGTTCTGTCACGGAGCGACCTCGGCAGGTTCTTGGAGACGGTTCGGCGGGAATCCCAAGGAAGCCGGGCCGAACGTTGCGACCATCTGGTCGTAGAGGATGGCTGCAAGCGGTTCCAGGTTGATGGTATCGGCTGCGTTGTATCGCAGCAAGAGATTGCGCGCGGCCGCATCTCCAGCGCACCATTGGTGCCAGAGGCGAACCGCTTCCCATCCGTCGAGTCCCACCACATCGGTCTCGCGCGCAATCTGCAATTCCTGTTCGATGTGTTTTAGCCCGCCCTGCATGCCGAGCCGGCGCGCGGCAAAACAGAGATCGAAGTGCGGCTTTTTGAAATTCAACCGGGGGAACTTGGCCTGCAAATAGGGAATGTCGAACCCGCTGCCGAAGAACGTAATGAAGAGGTCGGTCTGTTCCAGCTCTGCATGCAAGCGGTCTTCTGTGAGCGTTTCCCCACGGACCAGGCTCGTCATCAGTCCGTTGCGATAGAGGCCGACGACCGTCACGTGCCCTTCGCGCGCCGACAGCCCTGTCGTTTCGATGTCGAGATAGAGTGTCCGCGGGCGAAACGTGTTGAAGAGGCGCCAATGCTCACGGCTCTTCAGGCAGGTGCCGAAGAAGGTCGCATCGCCTGCATCCAGATGCGTTTGCGCCTGGGTGAGTTCCCGGTCGTACCATTCTTTTTTAGCCGAAGAGATACCGGGCAGGGTTGCAGATCGTAGGAACGACCCCCAGTTCATAATGCCTTCCTGCCAGAGACGACGCTCGGAGTTGTGGCCGATACCTTTGAGCAGGACGAAGGATGAGGTGAGCATATAATCGCAGGATTGTAGCCTTGATTTCACCGAATAAACAAGCTAAAGTCCGCGTCCTGAGCGGGTTTTCATCTTAGAGGCGCCGGGCGGCGCCGATTGGAACACAATGGCTGATTTCCCCAACAAAATTCGCATCACGGTCGGCTCGGTCCGGCTCGATGCGGAACTGAAGTCGACGAAGACCGCGTTGGAAGTGTACGGCGCCTTGCCGGTCGAGAGTCCGGTCAACACCTGGGGCGAAGAGTTCTACTTCAAGCTGGCCGGGGTCAAGGACCATCGAGAGACGGCGACGAACCAAGTAAAAGTCGGCGATGTCGCCTTCTGGGGCGCAGGACAAGTCCTGGCTATTTTCTTCGGCCGGACCCCGATGAGCATGGGGCAGGATCCCGTCCCGGCCGACCGGGTCAATGTGATCGGCCGCATTGTCGGCGATGCCTCGGTCTTGCGTAACGTGATGGACCAGCCGAACATCCGAATCGAAAAAATCTAGCCATGAGACTATCTAAAGAGCGCGTGCGTCACATCTCAGAGTCGGTGGCCGCCCGGCTACAGCAAGAGGGGCAACTGACGATTGTCGGGGATCGCAAGGCATTCGTCGAGCAGATCGACCATGCGATTCTCGAGGAACTGTCGGTCGAAGACCGCCTGAACGCCGAAGTACGGCAGATGCTGAAAGCCTACGAGCAAGACATCGAGCGAGGGCAAGTGGATTTTCAGCGGATGTTCACCATGGTTAAGACGAAGCTGGCGCGAGAGCGGGGCATTATCTTGTGATGAGTGATCGGTGATCAGTGATGAGGTGGGATAGCAGGAAGTTGTGAAGCCCTCATCACTCGTCACGCATCACCCATCACGCGAGGAACAGGCATGTTGAGCGAAGAAAAAATCAGCCATCTCTCCCACATCATTCTTCAAGCGGTGAAGAAAAGCCCGCTCGTGACGGTCGGGGCTGACGACGGGAAGGTCCTCAAAGAGATTAAGAAGGTGCTGGCAGCCGAATTGGCGCAAGAGGCAGAGATCGATCGAAAAGTTCGGGCCAAGTTGGCCTCCTATTCCCGCGGAATCGTCGAGGG
This sequence comes from Nitrospirota bacterium, assembly GCA_030682135.1. Taxonomy (GTDB): domain Bacteria; phylum Nitrospirota; class Nitrospiria; order Nitrospirales; family Nitrospiraceae; genus Palsa-1315. Next base: position 10,327 of record JAUXQT010000018.1, read on the forward strand.
CAGTGGGGAATGGGACGTGCTCTATCGAAAAACGTTTGAAGAAGAATCGCGGAAACATACAAAGGGGTGAGGTGCCGATGAAATCTGTATCCGCCATGAAATACCTCTCCCTCCTCGGAGTGGTTCTGTTGCTGCTCGGTTCTGTGGCCTGTGCCAAGGCCAAGGCGAAGCCCCTGGTTCCGTTGGCGCTGGAGTCCGGAGTCAAGCCGCAAGCCGTGAGCCTGACCGAACAGGGCACGCAGGCCTACCAATCCAGGCAGTTCGACGAGGCGAAAAAATACTTTTCACAAGCGATGGATCTGGCGCCTCAATCGGGGCCCGCACATTACAACTATGCCTTGGCCCTCAATGCCCTGGGCGATACGGAGCAAGCGCGACAACAGTTTTTAGAGGCGGCGAACCTGGCTCCCGGCGATAAAGTCATCTGGGATTCGCCTGCGCTCCGTCCCTTCGGCAGCCCGGAGGGTCCGAAAGTGCATAAGGAACATCCGGTCGGGACCAGCAGGCCTGGCATCGGAAGCGGCCCGCGATAATTCGCAGATGCAGAGGGAGTGAACAAAGATGGCAACAGAACTAGAAGTTGGGAAGAAAGCTCCGGCGTTTTCGCTCCCCGATCAATCGGGAGAGTCGGTCAGCCTGAAGGATTTTGCCGGCAAGCAGGTGGTTCTCTATTTTTATCCCAAAGACGATACACCGGGTTGCACCAAGGAATCGTGCGACTTTCGCGATGCCATCACGCCGATCAAGAAGGCGGGGGCCGTCGTGCTCGGTCTGAGTTTTGACGGCCAGGCGTCCCATCAGAAGTTCATCAAGAAGTTTACGCTGCCGTTCCCGTTGCTCAGCGACGAGGAGAAAGTCGTCGCAACCGCCTACGGGGTCTATAAAGAAAAAAGCATGTACGGCAAGAAATATATGGGCATCGAGCGCAGCACCTTTGTGATCGACCAGGCCGGTAAGTTGAAAGCCATTTTTCGCAAGGTTAAGGTTGAGGGACATGTGGATGAGGTGCTGGCAGTCCTCAAGGCATAACCTCCTGGCAGGATGCTGAAAAAGCCCGCCAGCGTCGTTCTCGCATCGCTCAGATCCTCAACGTACCCCTGAGGGTACGCTTCCGGTCTTCACTTGCTGCGGCCTTGCTGACGGACTTTTTGAGCATCCTGCGTGGTTCTCTCCTATTGTCCGAAATGAGCGAATCATGAGTTTCCATCCTGCCACAACGGTTTTTTCGCAGCTTGCCAGATGACATATGAAGGCTAAGCGTATTCCCCCCTGCAAAGTCGGTGTTATTACCCTTCTCCTCTTCTTGACCGCGACCGCTAGCCTCTTGGGGGCAGAGCCGGTTCCCGGAATCCTGACGGTTCACGATAGTCTCACGTCGCCTAATCAGCCCGCGACCATTGAGGCGACATTCACGCAGAAGGGTCTCCCGACTGGGACCGGTCTCGGAGGCGAGCCTATCGAGCTGGTCATCGCCGGGAATGTTGTGGCAACCGCGACGACCGGTGGCGATGGGCGTGCGGTCCTGTCCTATACCCCGAAAGCTAAAGGGGCGCTTCCCTTCACTGTGCGTGTCGGAACCACGTCGAGTCTTGCTGGAGTCGAAGCCGGCGCGAATCTCATTGTGTGGGAACGTCGCGGCCCGATGATGGCGGTGGAAATGACAGCCCTCATGGAGGATGCCGTCAGTCGGCGCCCGATGCCGGACGCCGCAGAAGAACTCGCGAAGCTCACGCAGTTTTACTACAACGTGCTCTATGTCGTGACGCAGGATAAGACGGTGGCAACATACGACCAGGTGAATGAGCAGGCGAGACAATGGCTCAAGGAACAGAAGTTCCCGGTCGGACATATTCTTGTGCTGCCGGCAGGCCCGGAGGGGTTTGGAGCGAAGCTGGACGAACTGCATGCGGCTGGCTGGAAGACGCTCAAAGTAGGAGTGGGGCGCACAAAGGCCTTTGCCGAAGCGTTTCTGCAGCGGCGTCTCAGCGCCGTGATGGTGCCGGAGCCGGCCAAAGGCGAGGCGCCGCGCAAGGCGAAGGTGGTGAAGGAGTGGAAGGACGTGCGGAAGAAGATGTAGCGGATAACCGGTTGCCCTTCTTGCTCGCGCAACGCGCGGCCTCAGAAGGCCCTCGTTGAACGCGCGCAGTAAAGGGCAACCCGGTCACCCGCTTTGAGGGGACGAAGGAACAGGAAGTCTAGCGGCTAGAAGGCTCCCCTTGCTCGCAGAACGCGCACGATAGGAATGTGCTCGTTCGATGCGCGCAGTGAAGGACAGTCCAGTCACCCGCTTGATGAGATGTCTTCCACTCTGGTGAGGGAGTAAAGTGGAAGACGAAGGATGGAAAGTATTGGAGAGGCATTCACGTTGGTTCTGCGCTCAAGGAATAGAGGAGGGGATGGGGGCTGATTGATCTTCTGTGCTCGCGCAACGCGCGGCCTCGGAAGGCCCTCGTTGGACGCGCGCAGTGGAAGATCAATCAGCCCCCATCCCTGAAGAGATACCGAGCGAGCTTGGAGGGATCATTTAGGGAAGGTCTGATTAATTCCCATTTTCGATCAGCCGACCTTCAAAACACAGGGAATTCGACGAGGTCTGTACCTGGAATTGTGAATTAATCAGACCTTCCTTAGATGGATGACGGTCGCTCGATGCCCGCAGCATGGATAGAAAACAAGAGCTCCGCATCTTATGCGGATCAGCCCAATTATTGTTAGCTGACACCAACAGAAGAAAACAAACATGGCAATACCTGATTACCAATCAATCATGCTTCCACTTCTCCGTTTTGCTGCGGATGGAAATGAACATTCCCTCCGGGAAGCAATCGAGGGTTTGTCTGAAAAGTTCGGGCTTACAGAAATAGAAAAGAGTGAGCTATTGCCGAGCGGGCAACAACCAAGATTCGATAACCGTGTTGCCTGGTCGCGCTCTTATATGAGCAAGGCTGCTTTGTTAGAGTCCACGCGGCGAGGACATTTCCGTATAACCCAACGCGGCCGAGAGGTTCTGTCCAAGAATCCCACCGAAATCAATGTGAGGTTTTTGGATCAATTCCCCGAGTTCGTAGAGTTCAGAGGAAAGCATCGAGAACGGGAAGAAATCACAGAAACTGCCGAAACCGAAACCCTTCAAACACCCGGTGAGCTTCTGGAGACCGCATATCAGAAACTGCGAGAAGATCTCACGGCTGAGCTTCTGAAATTTGTAAGGGAGTGTTCCCCGTCTTTCTTCGAGCGCCTCGTCATCGACGTCCTCGTGAAAATGGGTTATGGCGGTTCCCGAAAGGAAGCCGGTAAAGCCATTGGCCGCAGTGGCGATGAAGGTATTGACGGCATCATTAACGAAGATCGTCTTGGCCTCGATGTCATTTATGTTCAAGCCAAACGGTGGCAGGCTACGGTTGGGCGCCCTGAAATCCAGAAGTTCGCAGGAGCCCTGCAAGGACACCGTGCGAAAAAAGGAGTCTTCATCACTACTTCCGACTTCAGTCGAGAAGCTGGGGAGTATGTGGCGAAAATCGATTCGAAGATTGTGCTTATAGATGGTGAGCAGCTAGCCCAACTCATGATTGATCATAATGTTGGAGTTACTCCCATCACATCGTATGAAACGAAGAAAGTTGACAGTGATTACTTTATTGAAGGGTAGGAGAAATAAACGGGGGCATTCTGAGTTTTTTCGGGTGACCATGCGAGATGTGTGGGAAAAAACCAGCATGTCCAGATATATCCTTCTCTAATAAGGCGTTGCAGTAGACCGCCAGGAATGTTCCTCCATGCTGTCGTGGTGGGCGGCGGTTGAATGGTCGCGGTAGATTTCATCGAATATCGCTGGTACAGTTTCAGTGACCGGTATGGAGGTGGGTATGCCTCAATCAGCAAAAGCCATTTTGCATCAGGCCCTTGAACTCCCGTCCAATGGCAGTGCGGCGTGAGTGGAAGGTCTGATTAAATCTAATCCCGCGTTTGATGGTAATGTGGCTCAAGGCGATCCTCACGCAGAACCGTGGCGTCCTGCCCAGCAACAATAAGGAGTATGTGAGATGGCTATGAACGATGAGCAACTCGATGCCGAGATCATGAAGCTTGACCTGGATGCGAGGGCGCGTCTTGCGGAGAAGCTTATCTTGAGTTTGGACGCGCCATCGGACAAAGAAAACCTACACTTGTGGGTTGTCGAAGCGGAACGAAGGCTCAGAGACTTGCGTGGGGGACGAGCCAACGAGATTTCTGCTGAGGAAATGTTCCGCCAGGCTCGGCAAACCATCTCATGAGGATAGTGACCTTTCATGAGGAGGCCAGTGCTGAGGTCAACGAAGCGACAAAATACTACGAAGAAAGAGTGCCTGGACTTGGTTTGTTGTTTCTTGTCGCACTCGAAGAGGCGGTTAAAAAGGTACTGGCCAATCCTGAGGCATTTCAACTCGTCGGCAGCGAGACCAGGCACAAACTTATCAGGCGCTTCCCCTACAGCCTCCTGTATGTGATTGAGTCGGACCGGATTCGTGTGCTTGCGGTCGCGCATCAGAAGCGTCGGCCAGGATATTGGGGGAACCGGCTGTAGGAGTGCAGGGAAGGCTAGACCCTCGGCTGATGAGGAGGTCGCACTATATGAAAGCTAAAATGTTCGATAAACAGTTTGATGATGGTGGTGACATTACTGCTTCGCTGGAGTTATCCAAAGTAAAGAGAGTGTGCCGGGGCAAACGCGCGTGAATAACCACGTGATATACTGATTGTTTGCAAGGAAGCACTATGCGTTATCGCATCGCCGTTCACCAGTCGGAAGAAGGCTTTTCCGTGTCAGTGCCCGGTTTGCCTGGATGTTGGTCGCAGGGCGCTACCGATGTTGAGGCGGTTGAGAGCATTAAGGATGCGATCAGTGATTATCTTGCCGTAGTCGAAGAGCAGCTCCGCGGCGAAGAGATTCGCGAGATTGAAGTCGCCGTCTGATCGTGTCAAAGATTCCTGGCGTCATTCATATCGACTACGAGGCCATTCAAGCCCCTGCGTAGGGGCTTGACGGTTCCCTGGTTAATTGTCACGACGAACCGTTATGAATAATGCGGGCTGACGCAACTCCCGTATCTTCCATTCACCTCCCTCTATCCTTTACTATAAGTCTCGGGTTCCCCTCTTACGAAGGCTCCTCTGAATGAAAGTGAAAACGAGTTTTTCCTGCCAGGCTTGCGGCCATCAATCGCCGCGATGGCTTGGTCGCTGTCCTGATTGCAGCGGCTGGAATACCATGAAGGAAGAACGGCAGGCGCCGACCGGGAAGGGGCGGCCTGCTGCGATGAAGATTGCCCAGGCGAAGGCGACGCCGATTGCCGAGATCGAAGTCGTCGGTGAGGATCGTCGGCTGACGAATATCGGTGAATTCGACCGGGTGCTGGGCGGGGGAGTCATTCCTGGCTCGGTCATCCTGATCGGCGGCGATCCTGGCATCGGGAAGACGACTCTGCTGCTCCAGGCGCTCCCGCGTCTGTCTTCGAAGGAAGAACCGGTGCTGTATGTCTCAGGAGAGGAATCTCCGAGGCAGATCAAGATGCGGGGGCAGCGGCTCGGCATCGAGCATCCGAATCTGCTTATCCTCGCGGAAACGTCCCTCGAACAGATCCTCAAGGCCGTGCAGGAAATCCAGCCTGCTGCCGTGGTCGTCGACTCGATTCAAACGGTCTATACGGAACAGATCACCTCTGCGCCAGGCAGCATCAGTCAGGTGCAGGAGGTTGCGGGGCAGTTGATGTGGTACGCGAAGCGCAGCAATGTACCGGTGTTCATCATCGGGCATGTGACGAAGGAAGGCGCGATTGCCGGGCCGCGGCTGCTGGAGCACATCGTGGACACGGTGCTGTATTTCGAAGGGGACAAGGGCCATAGTTTTCGGATCCTCCGCGCCGTGAAGAATCGTTTTGGCTCGACTAACGAGATCGGCGTGTTCGAAATGAAAGACACAGGTCTGGAGGAAGTGAGTAATCCCTCCGAGTTATTTTTGGCGGAACGGTCCCAACGCACCACGGGATCGGTAGTGGTCTCGAGTCTCGAAGGGTCGCGGCCGATCCTGGTGGAACTGCAAGCCTTGGTGTCGTCCACGAGTTATGCGATGCCGAAACGCATGGCAAACGGGGTGGAACAGAATCGAGTCTCGCTCCTGCTGGCGGTCATGGAGAAACGGCTAGGCATGCATCTGTCCGGACAGGACGTCTATGTCAACGTCGTCGGGGGGATGCATATCGATGAGCCGGCCATCGATTTGGGTATCGTGGCGGCGGTCACCTCGAGTTTGCGTGAAGTGCCGATTGAGCCGGGTCTGTTAGTATTGGGTGAAGTGGGACTCGGCGGTGAAGTGCGTGCGATCAGCCAGGCGGAAATGCGGATTCGTGAAGCGGCAAAAATGGGCTTCACCCGGTGTCTGTTGCCGGAGCGGAACTTGGCCAAGCTGGAGCCGATCAATGGGATCGAGTTGATCGGGATCAAGGAAGTGGGAGAGGCGTTAGATGTGGTGCTGGCATAAAAGTGGAACAGATGGGCGCGCCGTTGTGCAGGCGCAACGAGTACGGTCTCACCCGCCGACTCCCGTTGCCCCAAGGCGGATCGATTACCTCGTCGGCTGTGCTCGTTGGACGAACAGCGTCGAGACTGAACTGAGAGGCCCATTCACGCGAGGAGCCGGTGTCAGGGCAGAGAAGCGCGGGCGTCGCTGGGGATTATTGCTGCTCTGTTGCCTCATTGTCCCTCTGTTCTCCAACTGCGCGGCTGTCCCGCCGCGCGAAGAAGTCGGGTTCAAGCAGGCGACGGTGGAGGAGTTGACGGCGGTATTGAGTCAGAGGGAAGCCGCGATTCAGACGATGAAGGGGCTCTTCAGCGCGAAGGTGCGGGGCGGGATCATTCCGATCGCGTCGCGGATAGAGGGGGCCTTGTATTACCGTCGTCCGGACGCCATGCGCCTGCGCGGATTCACCGCGATCGGCAGCGAACTCTTCGAATTCGTGCAGACAGGCGATCAGTATACGTTACGGTTGCCGACGATGCGCCGTGTGCTCTCCGGTAGTCCCTCCGATATGAGCGAGATGGGCAAGCTGGCCAGGCCCTTTCAATTGAGCGTCTGGGCGATGGGTGGTCTGTTGGGTACCGGCATGATCGGGAAGGACGAGACGGCTGTCCTGGTGGTTGACGGGGATCGTGACCGGCTGGATGTGACCGGTCCTTCGTCCAACGGCGTACAAGTCATGCGCCGGAGGCTCTGGTTTGAACGGCAGACATGGCTGGTCGTGCGGGAAGATCGGCTCACGGAGTCCGGTGCCGTGGAAGCCACGATTCAGTACGAGGACTTCCGTGCGATCGGCGAGGGTGACACGACTGGTGCGGCAAGCGCAGGGCGGTTGCTGAGACCCTTTAAGATTTCGCTGGAAGATGGCAACGGGAAGGGAAGCGTACAGGTTACGTTTCACGAGATGATTCCGAATCAGCCGCTTCCCGCATCCGATCTCCCGCAGTTTTAACAGGATGCTGAAACAGTCCACCAGCGTCGTTCTCGGCTTATCGAAATCCTCAACGTACCCAGAGGGTACGCCTCCGGTTTCGACTCGCCTGCGGCCTTGCTGGACGAACTGTTTGAGCATCCTGCTAGACGTAAACTAGCCTTTTTGTAGAACGGGTAGAAGCGATGAAGGTTTTAGCGGTGGAAACGGCCACGTCGTGGCAGAGTGTGGCGATTCTCGAAGACTCGCGCGTCCTGGCCTGTCACGAGCAGGATGCGGCCGGGTCGCATGCCAAACTGCTGTTGCCGACGATCGACCGGTTGTTTCGGGAGACGGGACTCTCGCTCAAGCAATTGGACGGCCTTGTTGTGTCGATCGGTCCTGGGTCCTTTACAGGACTTCGTGTCGGCCTCGCGACACTCCTCGGGTTCCGGACGATCAGTCAGCTGCCGTTGGCGATCGTGCCGACACTTGAAGGCCTGGCCTGGAATCTGAGTGGCAGCTCGGCGCTCCTCTGTCCCGTGCTCAATAGCCGGCGCGGAGAACTCTACTGGGCACAGTTTCGCTGGACCGGCGAGGGACGGCTGGAACGAGTGGTCCCAGAGCAGGTGGGCACGCCCGCCATGTTGGGGAGCAGCCTCACAGAGTCGGCGCTCCTCTTTGGAGAAGGCTGGACGACGGAAGCTCCGGCTATTCGCGCCTCGATATCGCATACGATGACGGTGACTGAAGCGCCCGAGGCTGCCATGAAACCTTCAGCCGTCTCGATTGGCTTGGCGGGCATCGAGCGGCTCCGGCGCGGCGAACGGGCAGGAATCGGTATCAGTCCGCTCTATGTGCAGCGCACGGCAGCGGAACTGAAGTATGAAGAATCCGGCGGCATTTCCCCGGTGGTGCTACGTCAACAACGCGTCGCGAAAAAAATGACGGCGCGTGCGGGTACGCAAAAAGGCCGTCGTTCGTGAAGCGTGAAGCGTATCTGGTGGGGGAGAAGAGCGTATGGCTGATAGCAAAGACGACCGTTCTCTATGCCTGACCATACGCTATTAGCTATACGGCATATGCTCTTTTCCTTGGATGAGTTGCGAACGACGCTTCACGAGGAACGCTTCACGGTTTTTGTGCTGATGGGCGTTTGTCGCATTCTGCCAGAGGAGGCGTGACGATGGGTGAATGGGTGATCGAGCCGGCGACCGCCGAGGCGCTGCCGGACATTCTCCAAATTGAAGAAGCTTGCTTCTCTGCCCCCTGGACGCGCAAAATGTTGGAGGCGGAACTGAGCGGCAACCCCTTCGCACATTTTTTGTTGGCTAAGCGGGTGCTGCCAGGCGATGTGAGTTCTGCCACGATTATCGGGTATCTCTGTTTCTGGGTCGTCTTTGAGGAAGTACGGCTGATGAACCTGGCGGTCATCGAGTCGATGCGGCACAAAGGCATCGCACGAGCCTTGGTGTCACGGGCGTTAGAGCTCGGGGCTGCACAGACGGCCTCGCGTGCCCTGCTTGAAGTGCGGGCCTCGAACCAGGCCGCGCATGCACTCTACCGAAGTCTTGGATTTCGCGACGTGTCGACCCGGCCAACCTACTACAGCAATCCCATAGAAGATGCGTTACTGATGGAACTGGATCCGATTGTGTCGGCGCCTATCCGATTGGCGCAAGAGTCCGATCATGAGGGGGGATATACCAGGCCGCTGTAGTCATTTCATAACCAGGAGGTGCGACATGCTGACAGACAGTATGATTGCGGAGCAACTGCGCCGGTCCAGCCACGAATTTCGTTCCGTGGAAGAGGCACACCATCGGTTAGATCTGGAATTGATCGATCTGCAAAAGCGGCATGTCCTGACTCCGGCCGAGGAACAATCGAAGAGGCATCTGCAAAAAGAGAAATTGGCGAAGAAAGACAAGATGGCCGAGCTGATGCGTGTCTATCGAGAGCACGATTTGCAGGCCGCTCCACGTTGAGGAGCATCGTTGTGGGGCTGAGATCAGCCAGCAACCGGAACCGGAGTCATGGCACAGATCCTCAATCCCCTGGCCGCACATATCCAGACGATCAAGAAGCGGCTGATCATCATCGGGGCCACGATGCTTGTGGCCCTGATGGTGTCGTTTGCCTTTTCCAGCGAGATGGTCGCCTGGTTGAACCGTCCGTTTCCCAACCAGCTGGTCTTCTACGGACCAACTGAAGCCCTGTTCGCCTCGATCAAAGTGTCCTTTCTGGCAGCGCTCCTGGCGAGCCTGCCGGTCATCTTCTATCAATGCTGGAAGTTTATTGAACCGGCGCTGCTCCCCAAGGAGCAGCGCTGGGGCTTTCCGCTGTTCGCACTGGCCGGGGCGTTGTTTGCGCTCGGATTGGTCTTTTGCAATCTCGTCATCCTCCCGCTGGTCATCGACTTTTTCGTCAGCTTCGGCATGGATCACGACGTCACCCCGCTCTTGAGCGTGGGGACCTATATCGATTTCAACGTGAAGTTTCTGCTGATCTTCGGTTGCGCGTTTGAGTTGCCTTTGGTGCTCTCCATCCTGGCGCGGCTCGGCGTGGTGACCGGGGCGACGCTCGCGAAGTACCGGAAGCATGCGATCATGGCCGCCTTGATCCTGTCGGCCGTCGTCACGCCCGATGCGACCCTCTTTACCATGCTCTTGATGGCCGTCCCCTTGATGGTGTTGTATGAGATAGGCATTCTTGGCGCACGGATCTTTGGACGGGGAGGCCCGACCGAAGTCAGCTTGCCGCTCGATCCTGATTTGCCGATAGGACCGGCTGGCCATCGTGTCCGCTAGCAGGATGCTGACAGGATGCTGAAACAGTCCGCCAGCGTCGTTCTCGGCTCATCGAAATCCTCAACGTACCCCTGAGGGTACGCCTCCGGTTTCGCTTCGCCTGCGGCCTTGCTGGACGGCCATTTTGAGCATCCTGCAGCGAAGGAAGCCGCTGTGTTATACAGAGTAAGTTCGGCGTATTTTGCGTGTGGGACGAGTCTTTCGCGGTCTGCTAGAGCACATCATGTGGGAAGGACTGAGATGAATCGTTTTGAAATCAGGCTGGCTGTCATTCTGTTGTGCCTAGGTACCGCTATGTTGGGCGTTGCGGAGCCTGGTCTGGCTCAGATCCAGCAGCCTGTTCAAGAGCTGACCAGCATTCAGGCCCTCACGTCTGTCGGGAGCGATCTGGTCTATGCCGGTTCGTTCGGCCATGGCCTCTTCCGCAGCGAGGATCGCGGTGCGACCTGGACGAGATCGGGCCAGGGCGTGACCGATCCGTTCATTCTGACCTTGACCACGGGGAAAGACGGCGCGATCTATGCGGGCACCTTCCGTGGCGGGGTCTTTCGCTCGCGCGACCATGGCAAGAGTTGGCAGACGGTCAATACCGGGCTCAAGCATCTCGAAATCAAATCGCTCTTGTCGGCGGGGGACACGTTGTATGCCGGGACGAGTGGCGGGGCCTATCGGCTGAGCGCAAAAGGCGATCGTTGGTCGGCGGTGACGACGGGCTTGGACGACATCCTGGTGCATACGTTGGCCCTCTCGTCCGATGGAACGCTGTTTGCAGGCACCTCAGGAAAAGGGGTCTTGCGATTTAAGGCGCAATCGACCGGCTGGGTGCGTCAGCAACAAGGGCTCAAAGATCATGAAGGCATGACCGAAAACTTCATTCGCGTGCTGACGGTCGATTCCGAGGGGAACATCTATGCAGGCACGTTCGACGGCGGAGTCTTTCGCAGCGGCGATGGAGGCCTGACCTGGCAGCCCATTAGCAGGGCCTTGCCGAACGACTCCATCCGCGGAATTCTCTTCAATAGCCGGGGGCTTTTTGTGGCCACGGGCCATGGTATTTTCAAGACGGTCGATAAGGGCCGCCAGTGGGTGCCGCTCAACAAGGGATTGACGAGCATGTCGGTCCAGGTGTTGATCGAGTCCGGCGCCGGAGTCCTCTATGCCGGGACGAGCGAAGGAGCCTTCCGGAGCGACGACGACGGACGGACGTGGAGTTCCATCAATCAGGGCCTTGAGGGAGGGGAGTCACCGGCCCCCTTCAGTTTTCGCTAACCAAGAAAGGAAGAGACGATGTCAGAGCCGACAGAGAAGACGCGAGCCACCATTACCGTCAGCAGCAAGGGAGTCCAGCTGGGCGAGATCGTCCTGAAGTTTTTTCACGATGTGGCGCCAGGCCACGTGAAGAACTTCACGAAGTTGGCCCAAGAAGGCTTCTATAACAACACGACCTTTCATCGAGTCATTCCCGGCTTCATGATCCAGGGCGGCGATCCCAACAGCAAGAATCCAGACCGTGCGTCGCACGGCATGGGCGGGCCTGGGTATCAGATCAAGGCCGAGTTCAACAGCAAGCCGCACAAGCGCGGGGTCCTCTCCATGGCGCGTTCGAACGAACCGGACAGCGCGGGTTCGCAGTTTTTCATTTGCGTGGCGGATGCGAACTTTCTCGATTGGCAGTACACCGCATTCGGCGAAGTGGTCAGCGGATTGGACGTCGTGGATAAGGTGGTCGGCATGAAGCGCGACGGGCGGGACAATCCGCTGGAGCGTGTCGAGATGACGGTCGCGATTACGGATTAAAGTCCTGGGTGCTGAGTTATGAGTGCTGAGTATGAGTGTAGAGAACAGACAAGCCCACGAATGCTGAAAGATACGTGGCTTCAGACCCGACAATGGGTTCGGAGTGTGCTGTCCCACTCAGCACTCAGCACTCAGCTCGCAGCACTGCTGCTTCTCTCCGGATGTGCCATTCCCATCGTGCCCTATCGCGCGATCTATGAAGATCCGGTCAATTACGTCCGGCTTGAACGGGACGAGACGGTCCTTCCGGAATGGCCACCCAGCGCGCACGACCATCCGAAGTCGATGCGCTACGAAGATCTGGCTCGCGTCCTCGGCGGCATCTCGGTTAAAGAACATCGGATCTGGTTACAGAAGTGGACGCAGGGCGAAGCGCCGCTGATGCCGGCGTTTCGCCCCGACGAGGTCATGCTCTTATCGCGGCAGATCGCCGAGGCCCTGGCCGTCGCGCAACCGGACGAACGTGTGACGTTTTATCTCAGCCAGCCGCAAACCTCCGCGAAGCGCATCGTCACATCTGGCGGCCTCTATCTTCACGGGACGGAGTTACATTTCATCCTGGGAAATTGGCAGATCGTCTACGGCATTCCAACCTATGGGATGATTTACGATCGGCGCTACCCCATGCGCCCGACCGCCGCGAAGGGGTTCGAGCTCTTCTTCGATCCGAGCGAGGCCACAGTCGTCCAGCGGCACAGTTTTATCGATACGCTGTTGGCCAACACGAAGGATGAGTTTGTGATTGATTTGACGAAGGTCAACTCCGGCCCCATTGCCTCCCTAGCCACTCCTTAGCAGGCTGCTGAAAACGTCCGCCAGCTTCGTTCTCGGCTCATCGCCATCCTCAACGTACCCCTGAGGGTACGCCTCCGGTGGCGATTCGCCTGCGGCCTTGCTGGACGAACGTTTTGAGCAGCCTGCGGGACTATTTGTCTGTCGGGCGGATGTGAGCCGTGGAAGTGCTAGAAGACCATCGCTCGTATCTCGTAGGGGGTAAGAGTCTATGTCTCCTCACAGAAAGAAACCGAACTTTCTTTGTGCGTGCTGTTGGACATAGATTATCAGCTCTTACCATCTATTCCCTGCTATCAGCTATACGCCATACGCTATATGCTCTTTTCTGAGGAGCGCCGTCCGCTACCGCATCGTCGAATCGGCTTCCAGCTGGCCCCGGCCTCCTGCCGAATAGGCGAGGGTGACTTCGGCAATCTTATAGTCGAACTGTGATTCTGCCAGTCTGGTCTGCGCCGCCGTGACGGCGACTTCCGATTGCGTCACTTCCACCACCGTGCCGAGACCGAGCTTGTAACGTTGTTTCGCCAGTTGCAGCGATTCCTGCGCCGTCTTGACCTGTTCCTCCGCCAGCTTGATCTGTTGCACAAAGGTGATGGTATCCAGGTAGGCGTTGGTGACTTGCTGCGTGAGCGCCTGCTCGACGTTCGTGGTCGCCGCATCCGAGGCGTTTCGCTGCGCGCGCGCCTCATGCACTTGGTTCTCGATCAGAAACCCCGTGAAGAGCGGCATCGACACCAGGGCTCCCGCCGTCCACCAGCCTCCCGTCTGCTGATTCTGCCTGGCATCGAAGGGCTCGAAGGTGCCTCCGCTGGCCAGCGCCGAGATCGTCGGGAGGTATTGCTGCTTCGTGGCGCGCAACTTCGCTTCCGCCGAGGCTGTTTGTTCTTTGAGCCGTTGGAGCTCTGGATGGGACAGGCTCTCGCCGATCAACGTGTCCAATGGGCGAGTCGGTTTGACGTCGATGGCCAGGTCTTCCAGCACATAATCGTCTTGGCCCGCCACGCCCATGGCCCGATTGAGGTCTGCATAGCTGGACTTCAAATCGTTCCGGCTGCGAATCAAGAACGACTCGGCATTGACGAGTTCGACCCGCACGAGGTTCCAATCCAGCTTGGATTTGAGTTGCTGGCGATAGAGCGCCTCGATCTGGCCTGCGATCAGGCCCCGTTCACGCACGGTTTCCTCCGCAATCTGCACCAGCTTGCGCCGTTTGAGGCTGTTCAGATAGGTGCGTTGCACATTCAAGACCACCAAGGCCCTCCGCGCATTCACGTCCTGCCCCTGTGCCCGTTCGGCCAGTTGTGAGGATTCGACCAGATTGCTGGTCACTCCGAAATCGTAGATACGTTGGTTGGCGATCACACCAGCGGCGAAGATGCTTTGGTTCTGCTGGAGCAGGGCGCCGCCGACCAGAAAGCGAGGATTGGTGCGTCCCGCTCCGGCCGTGGTGTCGGCGTTCGCATAGACTTGCGGATAATAGAGCGAACGGGTTTGTTCCGTTCTCGCTTCGGAAGCTTTCAGGTTGGCGTTACCCTCTTGGACTGCCGGGTGATTTTGCAACGCCGTCTCGACGGCGCTCTGCAAGGCGAGGAAGCTCCCGCGGGGGGGCGGCTCAGATGCGCGCGACAGCGGCTGTGCCGAGGCGGGGTTACTGAGCGCGGCGAGGATGGTGATGGCGACCAGGCTGCTGGTGATCGTGCGATGCATGGGACCTCCTCTAGTCATGTCGATAGGTCTGTGAGCGTTATTTGGGGTTCGTTGGCAGAGCCCTGTCTGTATTCGCTGACGTCGGGCCGGATGCGCCAGGCGACCGTCGCTCGAATTTCTGCTGGGCCGGTTTCCCCTCCGGCAGGTTGAATGGCGCAGGAGAAACGAGCGAACGATCCAGCAGTTTGCGCTTGCCGACGACGACGACCTCTTCATCGCCCGACAGGCCGGAGGTAATCTCGATCCAGCGGCCATCGCTGATGCCCGTCTGCACCGGGACCGATTTCGCGCGGCTGGCTTCGACGATGAACAGGGATTTCCCTTTGGGTCCGCTGATCACGGCTTGCGGCGGCAGCACGAGCGCATCGGGAATCTCCCGCAGTCCGAGAGAGACTTCCACGAAGGTGCCGGGGCGGAGCGCATGGTCCGGGTTCGGCAGGTCGATCTCGACGAGCAGGCTGCGTGTCGAGGGATCGAGCGCCAGGGTCGAACGGGTGACGGTGCCGGTGAAGGAGCGGCCCTCCAATCCCTTCACGATCACGCTGGCCTTGGTGATGCCGGGCTGCACCCAGGGCGAATCGTCCTGCGGCACGTTCGTATAGACGCGCACCGTATCGAGATCCATGATGGTAAAGAGCGGAATGGCTCCTGCCGATGAGGCCGTGGCGACCTGGATCAGCGCGCCGGGATCGGCAAAACGGGCCGTGATGATGCCGGCATAGGGCGCGCGGACTTTCGTATAGTCGCGCAGCGCGGCCCGCTGTTCCATCAGATGTTTGGCTCCCTGGGTGGCCGCCTCCGCGACATCGACATCCTGCTTGGCGATCACGTCCGGCGATTCCTTCCAGACTTTGGCCAGCCGTTCCGACGTCAGCCGTTTGATGTGGTAGTCGGACTGGGCCTGGTGGTACTGCTCCTCCACTTCCGGCGCATCGATGATCGCCAGGATCTGATCCTTCTTGACCGTATCGCCCTTATCCGGACCGATCCATTTCAAATAACCCGACACCTTTGCGTAGAGCGTCGTTTGATAGAGCGGCGAGATATTCGCCGGCAGGGTGACGGTATAGACCAACAGGCGTCTGGTCGGTTTTGTCACCTGCACATCCACCGGCTGGTTGTCGGTTTGCGCCAGGGTTTCGGTCGCGTCCTGGCTGGAACCGGCAGGGGTTGTGGCGCCGGATGAGGCCTTCTTCGCAGGCTCCTCTTTATCACAGCCGGTCAGGACCAGCAGCAGGGCAGCGACGATGCAGACTGAACGGTTCGACATGGTCCTAGATCTCCTCAGCAGAAGCGGGCGGGGTCGTTGGCAATTCATGGATGTGCACGCGTCGTCCCAAGACCAGCACATGCATCACCGGCACCACGAGCAATGTCATGACGGTGGAAACGGCGAGGCCTCCGACGACCGCGCGGGCCAGGGGCACCATCGTCTCGTTGCCTTCGCCGAAGCCCAGCGCCAGCGGCAGCAGACCGAGGATCGTCGCGAGGGCCGTCATCACGATCGGGCGAATGCGGCTGGTCCCGGCCTGGAATACGGCCTCCTCCGCGGTGGCGCCGGCGCGCACCCGGCGGTTGGCCGAATCGACCAGCAAAATACTGTTGGAGACCACGATGCCCATCATCATGAGGGTGCCGATCATCGATTCCACGTTGACCGAGGTATCGGTCAGCAAGAGCAACAGCACCGTGCCGATCCAGCCCAGCGGCACCGCCACCAGGATGATGAGAGGATCGACCAGGGAGCGGAAGAGTCCCACCATCACGAGATAGATCAGCAGCACGGCCAACGGTAGCGCGAAGGCAAAGTTGTTGATGGCGCCTCGCATGTTGGCGACCTCGCCACGGAGCTGCAGGGTCACGTCCTTTGGGAGCTGGATGCTCGCCAGGACTGCTTCAATGTCTTTGGCGACATGGCCCAGGTCGTTGCCGACCGGAGTGATCAAGACGTCGATCAACCGCGACAGGTCGTAATGGTCCACGGAGTCCGGGCCGGTCTTGAAGGAGAGGGACGCCACATCCCGGAGGAGCACGGGCGGTCCTCTCCGTTCATCGCCTGAGGCATAGTTGCCGCTCGACAGCTCCATCTGCCGTCCGGCGAAGGGGGTGTTCTGGAGCGCCATCGTCGAGCCGCTCGCGCCGGTCGAGGTCAGCGAAGACATGGACCGTAGTTGTGTGCGGGCGCCGATGATCGGGATGTTGAGCAGGTCCTCGGTGCTGGTCAGGGACTGTTCCGGATACTGAGCGAGAAGGAAATAGCCGTTGGCGGTCTTCGGGTCGAGCCAGAAATTAGGGCTGAGCGCGATGTTCGAGCTGATGCCGGTGATCACGTCGATGATCACGCGATCCTGCGCGATGCCGAAATATGCGGCCTTGGTGCGATCCACGTCGATGTGCATCTCCGGGTAACTCTTGCCCTGCTTGATCCGCACATCCACCGTATTCGGCACCTGCGCGACTTTCTGCTGAATCTCTTCCGCCACCGACCGGATGATGTCCAGCGTCGGTCCCTTCACTTGAATATCGATCGGCGCGCGCAGTCCGAAGTTCAGCACATCGCTGATGATGCCGCCGGTCTGAAAGGCCACTTCGACGCCGGGCAAGTCTTGGTGCAGCCTGGTTCGTAGCTTGGCGATGTAGTCGTCCGTGCGGCCTTCGTGGCCGGTCACGAGGTTCACCAGGAGAAAGGCCTTGTGGTTGCCGGTGTTCGGCGCGAAGCGGGCCGCATCGCCGTAATAGAGACCGGCGTTGGAGATGACTTCTTCGAGGTCGCCTTTCGGGATGGTCTCCTGCACCAGCTTCTCGATCTGCGCGATAATCGCCGTGGTCTTTTCGATCCGCGACCCTTCCGGCGCCGAAATGTGCATGGTGAAATTGCCGGCATCGATCCGCGGGAAGAACTCCGTATGGAGGCGGGGGACCAGGAGGAGGGCGGTGCCGATGAGGGCCAGGAGGGCCAGACCGATCACGACCGGCTTGAAGCGCAGGCCCGTCCGCAACAGGGGGACATAGAGAGCCAGGACAAAGCGGAACCAGCCGGTGGAGGCAGAACTTTCTTCCGTGCCGTCCCCGCCATGGCCCTTCGAGTAAAAGTACGCGAGGAGCACCGGCGTCACGGACATCGAGACTGCATAGTCGGCGAGCATGGCAAAGGCCACGGTCATCGCGAGCGGCACGAAGAGAAATTTGATGATGCCGGTGAAAAACATGATGGGGAGGTACACGATCAGGATACAGATCGTGGCGACCAGAATCGGCAGCGTCAGCTCGGTCGCGCTGTCTTCCGCAGCCGAGCGGCCGTCTTTGCCCATCTCCAAATGGCGATGGAGGTTTTCCTGCACCACGATGTTGTTGTCCAGCAGGGTGCCGATCACGAGGGCCAAGCCGCCGAGCGTCATGATGTTCACGCTCTGGCCGGTTAAATAGAGCGCGACGAGGGCCGAGGTGAGCGAAAGGGGAATCGCTAGCCCGACGACGAGTGCCGCCTTCATGCTGCTAAGAAAGAAATAGATCATCAGGCCTGCCAGTACAGCCCCCAGCAGCCCTTCTTTCTGCAGATTGGCAATCGCCTGCCGGATGTAGAGGGATTGGTCGTAGATGAATTTGACCGTGGTGCCGGCGGGAATCTCCGTCAGCTTCGAGAGCTTGGCGCGGATGCCGTCCGTCACTTCCAGCGTATTGGCCCCCTCCTGCCTCGTGATGGGGAGGTAGGTGGCCTCGCGCCCGTTCACCCGCACGACCGAGGTTTGGATCGCAGCGCTATCAGCCGCCGTGCCGATATCGCGCACGAAGATCGGTGTGCCGTTGACGATCTTGATGGGGATGTCGTTGATCTTGTCGACCGCCTCGATGAGGCTGTTCGAATAGACGTAGTAGTCCAGATCGCCGATCTTCATGTTGCCGGCCGGGATGATGGCGCTCTGAGAATTGACGGCCTTGACGACGTCGGAGGGGGACACGTCGCGGGCCATCATCCGCTGTTGATCCAGGAAGACGGTGATCTGCCGGACTTTCCCGCCCAGCGGGGGGCCGAAGGAAATGCCGGGGATCGTGGCGATCTGCTGACGGATATTGAAGTAGGCGAGGTCGCGAATTTCCTTGGGACCCAGCGTTTCGCTGCTCACTGAGAGCAGCCCCACCGGCAGGCTCGACACGCCGAACTTATAGACGGAGGGCGGATAGACGCCGGGCGGGAGCAGACGGATGATGCTGTAGGCCAGGCTGGTCAGTTCGGATTGAGCCGAGTCGATGCTGTATTCAGGCTGGAAGAAGACCTTGATGTAGCTCATCCCGGCGAGGGACTGGGATTCGATATGTTCCACGTAGCTCGCCTCGACGAACCTCTGCTCCATCTTGAGCGTGATCGCCCCTTCCATCTCGGTGGGGCTCAAGCCCCGGTAGAAGGTTGTGACGAGGATGGTCGGGATCTTGATCTCGGGGAAGATGTCCACCCGCATCTTTTGATAGGACACGCCCCCGAGCACGAGCATGATCATGCAGAGGGCAAAGACGGCGTAGGGGTTTTTGAGCGAGGCGCGAGTCAGCATGGGGTTCCGATCATAGAAAAAACGCGGTTTCTATCTATCCAGTATCGGCAGATATCGTGAATACATTGAACGAGTTCGGCAAAGATCCCTGGTTTTACCACATAACCGTTCGCGCCGCTCGCATAACAGCGGGCGAGGTCATGCTGGTCGTCCGAGGTGGTGAAGATAATAGTGGGGATCGTGGCAAATCGGGGGTCGGATCGGAGTCGCTTCAGGAAGTCGCAGCCGTCCTGGCCGCGGAGATTCAGATCCAAGAGAATGAGGGAGGGGAGGGAGTGAGGGAGGCCTGATCGGTCTCCTGTGCTCGCGGAACGCGCGGCCTCAGAAGGCCCTCGTTCGACGCGCGCAGTGGGAGACCGATTCAGGCCCCCCTCCGGGATGGAGATAGAGATAGAAGAGGGCGAGGCGGCTGGCATGGTCTCTGTGTTCGCTGAAGGCACGGAGTGGACGACGCCCGCGTGGTCCTGTGCTCGCGCAACGCGCGGTCGAAGACTCCCCTCGTTGGACGCGCGCAATGGGACCACTGCAGGCGCCGCCCACGGGCTTTCAAGAAAGTGGAAAGCATCTTCCGCGTCTTGCTCGGTATGGAGCGCGACATCGAGACTGGTTTGGGCGAGTGCGAGGCGGAACAGTTCGCATTCGCCTGGGCTGTCTTCGATCAAGAGCATGGAGGGATGCGTCACCATTATAGGAGGGGACATCAGCAGGGATTGTGCCGGGCTCGAAGAATCGGATGGTCTAACGGGAATACTTAGTTATAACGGTGAGTTGAATGGCTAGCGTCGTGCGAACGACGAACGACGAGATACGAGCGACGAGTTGAAAGATGGGGAGAAATTCCAGAGGGGGATGGAAAAATTCCAGAGAGGAAAAGAGCGGGTCCTGGCGCTGACCAGCCCAGCCGGCTTCGCACCCCGCCCGGTGTGGGAGGACGGGGGGCGGCCAGGTGACCTCCTTGCTCGCAGAACGCGCACAATGAAACTGTGCTCGTCCGATGCGCGCAGTCGAGGGCAACCTTGGCCACTCCCCCTATAGAGTGGTAGATGGAATTGAAAGCTCCTCGTTCGACACACGCGGTTGGAGACCAATCGACCCACCCCTTATGGGGAAGTAGGAGCCAGCTTGGTGGGAACATTGAAAGAGGCTGGGCTCCTAGGTCAGCGCCACCTGCTGGGAAATCATCTCGCCCTAGGGGGAGAGGAGAGAAACGAGCAAGCTTGAAAGGAGCATCGTAGTAGCCTGATCGGTCCCCTGTGCTCACGGCTGGTCTGTTAGGTTGGCTGGTCGTTCTGGTCTATCTGGTTCTTTCAGTCGGATGTCCAGTCCGACCAACCAGACAAACCAGATAGACCAGATAAACCAAAGCGTGGTCGCTTGTCACATTGGTGGAAAAAAGAGACAATGCATCGATGGCTTCCGTGCGGATCAGATCAGGTCATGCTCCCCGATGCATTGTAATTGCCGGGCCGAACGGCGCTGGTAAGACCACCTTTGCCAGAGAGTTCCTTCCTCGTGAGGGGGGCGTGATACATTTTGTGAATGCCGACCTTATTGCGAGCGGACTTTCACCCCTTCGTCCGGAATTGGCTGCGAGACGTGGGGGTAGGCTTGTTCTCACAGAATTGAGCCGGTTGGTGAAGGCCCGCCAGGATTTTGCGTTTGAAAGTACCCTGAGCGGGCGGACATACCTTCCGTTGCTGAAACAGTGGAAGGCTAGCGGGTATCGTATCGAGCTGGTGTTTCTGTCGCTGCCCTCAGTGGAGCTGGCACTCCAGCGTATTGCGGCGCGTGTACGTCAGGGAGGGCATGATGTCCCGCGCGCTGATGTGGTGCGCCGTTTCAACAGAAGCTGGAGAAACTTTCAGCTCATCTATCGGGAGTTGGCAGACATGTGGGCGTTGTACGATAATGCTGGAGAGGCGCCACGATTACTGGAGGAAGGGCCATGAAGACAGCGGACAGCAAAACGAAGAGCCAATCTTTCGCCCGGGGCGTGGGGAGTGCGTTGCGGCGAGCAGCGAAGGTCGCCAGAAAAACGGCACGAGCGTTTCATACCCCTATTTATGTGTGGGAGAACGGGAAGGTCGTGGCGAAGAAACCCTGATGCCTGTGTCGTACGGCACGCCTAGCAGGATGCTGAAAAAGTCCGCCAGCGGCGTTCTCGCTTTACGAAGAGGCTCAACGTACAACCTGTACGCCTCGCCTCTTCGCTCGCTGCGGCCTTGCTGGACGGCCTTTTTGAGCATCCTGTGGTTATTCAGGTCATGATGCCACTCAAAGCATGTTGGCCGTTTTTTCGCATACATCGAGTTTTTCCGCAGCCTGCTAAGTAATGAGCGATCAGCGGCCCGCGTGTGATTGCGCTCACCATTCACCGGCTCTCCTCCGGTTGGTCTTTTCGGCCTATCTGCTTCCTTCAGTCGAATGTCCGATCCGACCAACCAGACAAACCAGATAGACGAGATAGACCAGATAAACCAGTCTCCGTTTGACGCGTGCAGTTGGAGACCAATCAGCCCGCCCTCCTAGGTGAGGTACGAGCAAGCTTGGAGGGAGCATTCTTATGCGGGTCCTGTCGCTGACCAGCCCAGCCGGCTTCGCACCCCGCCCGGTGTAGGAGGGAGGGGGTGGCCCGTTAGTCTCCTTTGCTCACGGAACGCGCGGCCTCAGAAGGCCCTCGTTCGACGCGCGCAGTTGGAGACCAATCGGCCCACCCCGTATAGGGAAGTACGAGCAGGCTTGGTGGGAGCATTGAAAGCGGCTGGGCTCCCAGGTCAGTGCCACCCGCTGGGAGATCATCTCGCCTTAGGGGGAGGGGAGAAACGAGCAAGCTTGGAAGGAGCATTGGATGCTGCTTGGCGAGGGCCAAGCCGAGCTATCGCGGTCTACCTTTTTAGTGGGTTGACACTAGTGACATCGAGTCGTAGCCTGTGCCAAACCATTTTGAGTGTTACATCTATGCGTATTTCTAGGATTCAGATTCAAAACTTTCGGAACTTCGCCAAGCTGGATGTGTCGCTTGGTACACATGCGGTCATTGTAGGTGAAAATAAAATTGGTAAATCAAACCTACTGCACGCGCTACGTTTGATTCTTGACCCTTCATTGCCGGATTCTGCGCGAAGGCTACGGGAAGAAGACTTTTGGGATGGATTGGAGAGACCCCTCGGTAAGGATGATCGCATCACGATTTCTGTTGATGTGGCTGACTTTGAGGACGATGAGAGTCAGCTCGCACTTCTTTCAGAGCATTTGATCAATCCAAAGCCAATGGTTTCTCAGCTTACTTATGTCTGGCAACCTATGCCAACTTTGCTTGGTGCCCCGAAGAAGGAGGCTGACTATGAATTTTTGGTGTATGGCGGGGTCCGACCAGAAAAGCAGATCAGCTATGAATTGCGTAGGCGTTTGCCGATGGAGCTAATGCCAGCACTTCGAGATTGTGAGGGCGATCTCGCTCGGTGGACACGCTCACCACTTCGTCCTTTGTTGGACAAGGCGGCAGCAGAGATTGATCGTGGTGAGCTTGAGAAGCTCGCAAAAGCTGTTGATAAATCGACCGACAAGTTGACCGAGCTAGAAGAAGTGAAATCAGTTGCTCTATCTATCAAGGAGAAACTCATTGCAATGGTCGGTTCTGCGCAATCATTGGAAACGGTTCTTCGTTTCTCCCCGACTGACTCAACCAAATTAGTTCGGGCACTTCGAATTTTCATCGATGGCGGTCGCCGTGGTATTGCTGACGCAAGTCTTGGTTCCGCCAATGTGCTGTACCTAGCGTTGAAGAGTTTGGAATATGACCTACTCGTCGAGGATGGAGACCGCGACCACACATTTCTGGCAATTGAGGAGCCTGAGGCACATCTCCATCCAACTCTCCAGAGGCTCATCTTTCGAAACTACCTACGGGTTCGTGGTGGGGAAGAAGGCAAGGGCGTGGATCATACTGCAACGATTTTGATGACAACTCATTCGCCTCATATCGCCAGCGTAACGCCTCTGAAAGATTTTCTACTCTTGCGTTTGAATAAGGATGGTAATGCGACTGAGGCAGTATCAACGGCTTGTATTGCTTTAGAGGATGATGAGGTGGCAGATCTCGAACGGTACATTGATGTAAATCGAGGTGAACTCCTCTTTGCCAAAGGCGTGATCTTAGTAGAGGGTGATGCCGAAAAGTTTCTAGTTCCCGTGTTGGCCAAAAACCAAGGCTACGACCTTGATGAGCTTGGCATTTCCGTCTGTTCGATTTCCGGGACTAACTTCTACCCATATCTCACGCTATTGGGCCCGAAAAATTTGGATATGCCTGTCGTGGCATTGACTGATTTTGATCCTCGAAAGCCGAAAGATGATGGTACTCCCAAGAAGCCTCTTGGACCAGGGCGTGTTGTGAACGAGATGATGAGAGCATTGCTTGATGAGAAGACCTGCGAGGAGAATGATTTTGAGTCGTTGCTGAAGATGGCCCCGAAAAACGGAATATTCATGGGCTCACATACCTTTGAGGTGGACTTGTTCGAGTCCGGTCTAAAACATGAGTTGTCTAAAGCAATGGATGATGTCATTGAAAATAAGGCAATGAAGGAAAGGGTAAATGGCTGGGCTAAAGATCTGAAATCTTTTGACGTCGAATCATTTCTCAATGACATCGAGCATGTGGGCAAAGGGCGAGTTGCCCAGCGTCTCGCTAGTGTCCTTGCGGAGTCTGGAACAAGTTCGTGCCCTAGCTATGTCGCTCATGCTCTTAAATATGTCTGCGAAAAATGCAAGCGGGATTAAACCTGCATATATTTCGGCTGCAGAGCAGCTTCGCAAGAATGCCAAGCAGTGGCAGGCGTACAACTCTGTCGGTAACTGCGTTATTCTCGCCGGTCCTGGAAGTGGTAAGACAAAGACTCTTGCCATCAAGCTTGCCCGAATATTAGCTGAAGACGTCCAGCCGCCTCGTGGGATTGCCTGTATTACGTACAATAATCAGTGCGCACGTGAACTGAGGCGCCGGTTGTCGAAATTGGGTGTCGAAGATGGCGGTAGAGTGTCGATCGGAACGCTTCACTCATTTTGCTTGCAGCACATCATTTCACCATATGCCCATCTCACACCATTGCCCAAGAAGTTTCCGATAAATGTGGCTTCAATAGACGAAGTCGATCGGCTCCGCGATCAAGCTTTACGTATGACCATAGGTGACGAACGTTGGACGGCGAGATTTGACAGGTATCGGCGAGACCACTTGGATAGAAACACTCCTGAATGGAATTCTGATGATGGAGATGCCGCGCGTGCCATTGAACAATATGAATTTCTCCTGGACGAGCTAGGCCTGATTGATTTTGACGGAATGGTCTTAATCGGACTGCATCTCGTTCAGAACTATAGCTGGATTCGAAAGGCGCTGGCTGCTCGTTTTTCAGTGCTGGTTGTTGACGAGTATCAAGATCTAGGACATGCCTTGGATCGAATCGTTCAAAGTCTTTGCTTTGATGCAGGAATAAGACTTGTGGCAGTCGGGGACCCAGATCAGTCCATCTATGGTTTCACTGGTGCGGATCCATCGCTCCTCCGTAATCTTGCCGCAAGGAAAGATGTCGAGATGGTGCAGCTGCAAATGAATTATCGTTGCGGGGCTGCGATCATCGAAGCATCAGAGGTCGCGCTTGGTGAGGAGCGTGGATTTGAGTCGGCAATAGATGAGCCAGGGGCCATATATTTTCATGAGCGGCCGAAAGGCAGTGAGGATCAGGCCGACTTCATTTGTCGAACGCTCATACCTGAGGCGCTCAAACGTAGAGCAGGTCGCAAGCAGAGGTGGCTCCGGTTGGTTGGACAGCCTAGGCCATTTCTTAAGTGGTGCCTGGCGAATTACTGACTACGCGGCGGTCTGCCGTGTTGTCAGATGGTCATAGTACACCTGGTCGGGCGTCTGGCCGTCAAGCGCCTGATG
>JAUXQT010000025.1 GCA_030682135.1 Nitrospirota bacterium
GGCTCGACCATTGCTGGCTCTCGCTTGGCGCTGCAGTTCCATGCGTTCACTCTTGGTCAGTGTCATCACGTCCTCCATAGACGTCATGATACTACCATTTTAAACGTTACAGTCCACTAGTGTTCAGCCTAGGTACGGTACGCGTTCTAAAAGCGTATCATGGGATGAGTGGGACAGACAGTGCTCCAGGGGACGGATCATCCTCATGATTGACATCACATTCAAAACGATGTGCTTCAGCCATGCCTGTCCGTGAGACCCCAACAGGGGGCAGAGTGCCGTATACAACCTTTCATTAATCAAGGAGAGAGAATATGAGTTTTAAGAGAACAGTCACAGTAGGCGTTGTCGCAGTGGGGCTGATGTGTAGCGCTGGGTATGCTCAGGCAGATGAATCTTCCCAGACGGCCCCCGGCAGCCCCTTTGCTGGAGCGTTCGGCGGTGTGGTGGACCTGACTGTCCCAGGCGGCGTCAGGAACATGAATAGCATCAAGGCAGCAAAAGTAGAGCCAGCAAAGGTTCAACCAGCGGCAGCAGTACCGACCGCGCCAAGCGCGAGCGGTGCAGCCGTCGCTCCCTCAAGCGTAGCCAAATAACAAGAACGCGGATGGGCTCGGCTCTGTGACACATGGAGCCGGGCCCACTCCACAATCCCCTTCGTGTTCCATCCAGCCAGCCACGCAGCGATTTCCCGACGAATCGTCATGAAGAATGATGGCTAGCGACCAACCACAAGCCATACGTTCTGAATTTTCTGGATCGATGAGCAACTGGCCGGTGCAACGATTACGTGAACTGCAGAAGATCCTCAACCCACAAGACACGACGACCATAGGAACTCCCCGTCAGCGACGAATAGAACTGACGATCTGCGGTGACCATCAGCCCATCGACTGCTTCAGCCAAGGCAAGATAGAGACAATCGTACAGACTGCGTTGCGTATCCAACGCCAGTTGATAGGCGGTGGGAAAGAGCCGATCATCGGCATGCCGCTGGAGGGGAAGTTGCTTCAACTCCTTCAGAACCACATCGCCTTCGGCCCGAGTGAGCTCACCGCTCACGATCCTCGCGGATCAGCGCGGCGCTATCGCTGAACTTCCGGCCAGACTTTCCCAATCGCTTGCGCAATCCCTCGATCCGCTTCCAGGCCCCCTCGTAGTCGGGGACTGCGTCTTCCAGAATCGTCTTCACCTCCGATTGCAGAGACCGGCCATGCTCCTTCGCCCGTTTCTTCAAGCGATCGACGATCTTGCTATCGAGCTGCCGGACAAGCACCTGCGCCATATCCCCTCCTGATTCAGAAAAATGATAGCACAATGATAGCGCGCGACCACCCCATGGTCAGCAGACGAAAATGCGGTAAACGGCTGGCAGGCCTGAGCCTTCAGAAACAGACTCCCGGCCCCTGTGTTTCAACAGGATTGTGTTTCCTCCCAATGATAACCCTTGATGGTTGGTGGAGAGGAACAGCGCAAAATTGACTTCCCTTTATGACTCCAGTAGGCTTTGATCATGACAACCGCGACAAGCCATCCATACATTGTCTGCACCGAGGACATTCTCCACGGAGCCCCCATCGTATCGGGTAGCCGCACCCCGGTGCGCGCAATCGCCGAACTCTGGAAATTCGGCATCGCCCCTGAAGAAATCATCGGACGTCTCCCGCACCTCACATTGGCCCAGGTCTTCGATGCCCTGAGTTACTATCAGGAACATCGCGAGGCGATCGACGAAGACATCCGTCGGAATCGCGTATCGGCCGAGAACATTCACCCCCGCCTCCGGTGACCGAACCCTCGCTCTTCATCCGGCTGTACCTCGACGAAGATGTGTCGGTCTTCCTTGCACAGCTGCTGCGTCCTCACGGCTTCGAGGTACTGACTACGCGGGAAGCGCAGAATCTCGGGTGCTCCGACGAAACACAACTGCAATTTGCAACAGCCCACCAGTACACGATCCTCACCCGCAATCGTTGCGACTTCGAACAGCTCCACGAAACAGCGCTCAGAGATCAACGGCCCCGTGCAGGCATTCTCATTGCCAGCCGCCGTGCTTCAGACTTCGAACTCGCCAGACGGATCATGACCGTGCTCGACACATTCACCGCAGAAGAAGCCACCAATCAGCTCTTCTACGTCTAACAATCCCGCAGTGATCATTCAAAGGGTAAATTCCCGCAATACAGATCCCCCGCCTGTTTCAAGCGACAGCTGAACATGACAGCATGATGGACACCCAAATGGTCCGCAATCTTGTCAAACCGAGACTCCGTAGGAATGAGAGGGCTAGTGATCGACCACATCGGAAAGCATTACGAGGGTTTGAGCCTTTTTCCTCGGGAGACCGGCACAAAATGGAGTTCCACACGTTGATCGAGCGCGGCGGCGATCCGATTCAGCATCGCAAGAGAATGCCCTTCGTAGTCCGCACTCTCCAACCGACAAATGGCTGAGGGCGTCGTCCCCACCAAGTGTGCCAATTGCCGCTGAGTCATACCGGCGCGTAGGCGCAAGCCCGTCAGCTTCTGAGCTACACTGTCGGTCGCTCCCGCCTCATCCAGTGTCCATACACGTTCCCGTCTCCCTTCGTAGTAACGCCGGTAGAGAGTCGTGACCGCATCCATAGTCGCCGTCGCACGCATCTTTCGTTTCGCCATAATGATCCCCCACGACCGCTACGTTGTCATATTCACATATTTGCGAATAGCGCTCAAGGCAGGCTGGGTGATGAGGCAGAACTGGACAGTTGAGGGATCCGTGGAGAGGGTCCGGCCACAGATGCTGGCGGAGGTTCTCACTCGTGAGGCGTGAAACGTTTTGGGCGTTTGGCGAACGACAAACTGGACTCGGTGAGTGATTGACGGCTCTAGAGAACTCACGACGAAGCGGACGTGCCATGGAACAGGGATTTCAAAAAAACTCCCGACTATTTTGTTGTGCTTAGGCCGCTCCTCGCTTCGACACTTTCGTGCGCAAAGAAGCGGCTCGTGGCGAACGGCGACGGGAGTGATGTTCCGCGTAGGCATCGAGCAAGCGGCGAATCATCCGCTGGTACTGCGTCCGATGCTTCAGTGCTTCGCCTTTAAAAAACTCGACGCTCCTCCTGCTCAACGCAAGTGTCACCTTCACCCCCTCCTCTTGAAAGACCAGATCCTCTGGCCGAGGGAGAAAGTCCTGGACAATCTTCACATCCCCGAGCGGTTCATTCGTGTATTTGACGTTCGCGCTCATACAGTTGCCTCCCCTTTCGCCAATAGCCGGCCCCAAAGATCCGAATCACATGCTGGCGATACGTAAATCGAACCGTCAAAATGCCATCCCCAACAACACCGAAGCAGTAGTACCGTTTCTCAATCGTGCTATGAGAGAGGTCTTCCGCGAGCACACGAGAAGGGTCAGCAAAGGCCAATTGAGCCTGTAGAAACGGCACCCCATGCTTCGCCTGATTCTCCAGATCCTTTGCCGGGTCCCATTCAAACCGAACCTTCACCATGTCGACAAACTAGCATGAATACAGATAAATGACCATATAATGATATGGCTTGTAGTGTGTAAACTTGAATGAGCCCTAGCAATCGGCCACAGGGGCTAGGAGGGTCAGGAACTACGTACGGTCACAACCCTCCCTCGCGAGGCTATGGAGGGTTCTCCTCACCTTGCTACGAAAGCCGAACGCTACGGGGTAAACGGCGAAGGAGAATAGATTGCCATGGAACGGGGATTTCGAAACAAGATTCAGACCCTGTTACTTTCTCAGGCTGGCAGCAAACGGCAGGCTGGTTGACGCCTATCCCTTTACCCGCTCTTGCCAGGTCGTCGGATCGCGCTTCGCGTGAAAACAGGCCAAGACGGTGATCGTATCGCCTTCTCTTATATAGAAAACGCCATAGGGAAATCGGCTCAAGAGTGCGCGCCTTATGTCGCGATAGACGACCGGATGGCTTTCAGGGAGGCGCTGAATACTAGCGAGGCAGGCACCCAAAGCCCGGAGAAATTCTTCACCCAGTTCCACTCCCCGTTCACGGTACCAGGCACGTGCATCACGCACGTCAGCTTCAGCTTCACGCTGGAAGCGAACCCGCACGGTCAACCCTCGGTTTCCAGATCGGCACGAACCTCTTCCCAGGATCTGGTTGAGGCAGGATCTTTCGCATGCGCGTCCCGGCGGAGATCCAGCTCGCGCTTTTGTGCATCCGTGACGGGAAGGGATTCCGGAGAAGCCACAATGCTATCCCAGATGTCTTCAGCCAGTTGCACTCGCTCAGACACGCTCAACTTCAAGATTTCTTTCAGGGCGAGAGGAGACATGCGCCTATTCTCTCCTTTTTGAGGATACGTGGCAAGCACCCCTCACGAGAAGAGCCTATGGCTGATAGCTGATGGCAGGAAATATGAGCTGAGAGCGTAGGACAGAAGAGCATAGAGCCGATAGCAGATGGCGTATGGCCTGCGGAAAAGACTAAGGCTGACGGTCTACGTGCTATCAGCCCCTGACTCCTACTCCCTGCTATCGGCCATCTGCTATAGGCTCCTCGGGTTCACGACGCGGCGCAGTGATTTCGCGGCAAACCGTCATGAAGAATGAGGACCATCTGCCGCATTTGCATGTATCCGATGTGGGGTTGCGTCAACGCGCAAAATGTCTTAGTCTTATCTGGCAAACGCGTTCAGAGGGGAACTTCTAACGACCGAGGACTCCATGACACACTTGCAGCAAACGATTAAAGCCGTCATCCGTCATGGTGACGAATCAGGCTATGTGGCCGAGTGCATTGAAGTCGCGGTGGTCACGCAAGGCCAGACCATCGATGAGACGGTGGCCAATCTCAAGGACGCCGTGGCCCTGCATTTAGAGGGCGAATCGCCTGCGACTTTCGGGTTGCGGGAACGCCCAACCCTCATGATCACCCTCGAAGTCGATCTCACCTATGCCCAAGCTTCGTAGGCTGTCCGGGCACGAGGTGGTCGCCATCCTTCGTCAAGCCAGCCGCTTTATTCCAGAAGATCAGCTACACCCGCACTTTTATCCTCCGTAAGCAGCCGCTCCGCGAGACAACACAGTCCGGTTCTCCAACCACACATCAGAATCATCAGCCTGCTTCAGGCGACGGCTCAACGTGGGCACACGGATAAACCGTGACAAACTCATGCCGCGGCGATGTCGCGACGAACCGTCATGAAGAATGAGGGCTATCGATCGACCACAGGGGCGAGAAGGGTCAGAACCTGCGTGCGGTCACGATCATCAGGGATGATGCCCTGCCAGGCATTGCCCCGACTCGTGACGTGATAGACGACTCTGATGATTCAAAACGCAGCGGACGTGTCATGGAGCGGAAATCACTCCCCCCTCACAATGTTCGATTGCAAGACCTGACCTCGCTTATTCTTTTCAAGACCTGACCCCGCTTCTTCTTTTTTAGCCGCACGCGATTTTGGGACTTGATGGCGTGCTGCAATCACACGTATTGTTGCCGTTTGAGCAACTCTTTGTTGTCGAATGGGTCTTGCCCGCAGCATCTGTGCAGGTGCAGGTGACGGTTGTTGAAGCTGTACCATCTGAGGTTGTGAACTTCTGCGAGAGAACAACCCCTGAACCGGGAGAGGCCTGACGCACCTCCACTTCGACGTTACCACCACCTGCTAAATCAAACTTTATTGGGCTCATTTGAAACCTCCAAGAATGTTACCAATGCCCGACACCACAACCGATGAAACATCCGCTGTCCCGCAGGATGTAGGCACACTCTGTGAGACCGAAGAATTCGAGCGCTGATAAGCAGTCGTTTGTTAATCAAGCCGAGCTTCAGATATTAACATGGTGGCAGATCTGGACCCCACCAATAGTGACGCAGACGTTGATGCAACCGCGGGCCGTGACTTCGGACACGTCGATTTTCGCATCCATGGAGACCGAGGGCTGGTCTTTGGAACCCAGCTGCTTCTTGGCAGCGTTCAAGGCTTGTTCTATCAGTGCGCGACCAAACGACTCTGCAGTGTGGACGCCCGCCATGTGCGATTCGATGTACTCCGCCTTCATATTCTTGTCTCCTTTGGATGATGAGGTAGACTTGGTACAGGTATCACGATGGGTCGAACCCTAACTCCACGGGCAGTCGTTGAAGCAACATCCCGTGAGCGATGGGGCAGCAAATTCTTGCTATGTGCATGTGCCGGTGTTGCACGTGTAACCACTTTGGCGTGTGCAGCCTACCGATCCGTAGCACCACCAGTCCCGCCAAATATCTCGGCTTTTAAAGTCATAGCCAAGTGCTTCGTATAAAGCTACAAACTCCTCTGCCGATAGGTTATTTTCAATCTCGGCATAATAGGTGCCAGCAATCTTTCTATCCTTAACTGCTGCTTTAGCCAGCCAAGCTAAAAGTACTTGAGGCTTTAGCGCGGATAATATCTTCGATATTGTGGCCACTGACTTCTCTGGACGGTCGATACTCTGTAAGAACTTGTCTAGCTCAGTCATATACTCTCCTCCATATGTGTTAGTGAGTTAATCGCACGCCTACATCGTGTGTAGCCTAACTGTAGTAGATCCCATCAGAGTCTTCGGATCGCAGTTAACTTAGATTCACGGACGATTGCGTCTCCACGCTGAATCCGCAGTAGATTCCTCTTACCCTCGACCCTCATTTCTATCTCGCAGGAACCAGTATCCGCGTCTTCTGTTTTCGAGAGAGAACAGAGGGAACCGTCTCTGCTCCTTTTTTTTCTAAGCCAATCGATGGCAGGCCTCTTTTCATTACGCCTTCCCCCTTCTCCTCGTTCAAAATAGCGTCCACTCATCCGTCACGTATTTTCCAGCAGATTCCTGCATGACCCACGTCAGAAATAGTTTCTTTGCAATTTTCGAATCATATGTTCTCTTTGGTAGCATCAGCTCCCACTGAACCATCGCGATGGTACTTCTGCAGATTTTGGGCCAACGGTATGCGGGGTGAACTAGTGCCTGGTGGCGCGGAGATTCGATACAGCCAACTCTGATTACTTCGGATACCTGGATCAAAAAAGATTCATCACGGAATCAATTTAGATCCAGCCCCAGGCAAGTCGTTAATATAAACCCAGAGGTGGCTCCGGTTGGTTGGACAGCCTAGGCCATTTCTTAAGTGGTGCCTGGCGAATTACTGACTACGCGGCGGTCTGCCGTGTTGTCAGATGGTCATAGTACACCTGGTCGGGCGTCTGGCCGTCAAGCGCCTGATG
>JAUXQT010000027.1 GCA_030682135.1 Nitrospirota bacterium
CTGCTCACGGCGGGTGGGCTTGCGATATTGCTCAAACGTGACCTCGGCAAACGTCTGTTGCGGCATGGGGGCACCTCCTCATCAGTGCTGTGCTTCTCATAGCACAGCAGGAGAGGCGAATAAATCAGACCTTCCCTAGGCATTGTGCTTGCTCCTCTCCTGGATACTCAGTCCGCCATCATTCACAGGAGGAGACCATGCGACGACTGCCGAATCATCGAGCCAAACCACTTCACGCCATCGTATTGGTCATGCTCTATGCGATGGCCCTGGGAGGCTGCGTGAGCACAGAAACCCATACCAAAGCGCTCACTGAACTTGAGGCTGCGAAGAAAACGTCCGCCCAACAAGCAGCGGATCTGGATGCGCTCAAGAAAAAGTCTCAAGCGCAGACCGACCAGTTGCAACAGCAATTGGCTGGACTTCAACAAAATCTGGACCAGGAAGCTGCTCAACGAAAAGCCGCCGAGCAGCAAGCGGCCTCGTTGGTCAAGGAACGAGAAGCGCTGATGGCACGCTCAAGCGAGTTGCAGGCTAATCTGGACGGCCTGGAGAAGGAGAAAGGCCAACTCGGGAACGAATTGGGAAACGTACGCGGACAAATCACGGCCCTTCAACAGAAACTGATGGACGAGTCGGCGCAAGTCAGCGCCTTGGAGAAAGACAAACTCCAACTGACCAGTGGCACCACCGCGGCCCAGGGGGAAATCACCAAGCTGCAAAAGCGAGCGGCGGAGCTTGAAAACGATGCCGCGCGCATCGCAAAAGAGCACGATCTGCTCCAGCAACAGCAATCCCAGTTGACGGCCAGCCTGGAACAGGAACGTCAACGGCTGAAAGCCGGAGAAGCGGACAAGGCTCGGCTGGAGCAAGAACGACTGGCGAAAGAGGAGGAGATCGCACGACTGACTCGCACCCAAGAAGACCTCTCGAAATCGCTTCAAGATGAAATTGCGAAGGGGAACATCACGATCCAGCAAGTCCGCGACCGCCTCACCATCAATATGGTCGATCGTGTGCTGTTCGACTCCGGCCAGGCCCAGGTGAAGCCAGCCGGCATCAAAGTGCTGAAGCAAGTCGCCGACGTATTGAAAACGGTCACTGACAAACAGATTCGAATCGAAGGCCACACCGACAATGTGCCGATCAGCTCAAAGCTGCAAGATCGTTTCAAAACAAACTGGGAGCTCTCGACAGCGCGAGCCACGACCGTGGTGCGCTACCTGATCGATCAGGGCACCGTGGACCGCCAGTACCTCTCCGCCGTCGGTTACGCGGACACGCACCCGA
This sequence comes from Nitrospirota bacterium, assembly GCA_030682135.1. GTDB lineage: Bacteria > Nitrospirota > Nitrospiria > Nitrospirales > Nitrospiraceae > Palsa-1315. The sequence goes on from JAUXQT010000027.1 coordinate 1,291, forward strand.
TCGCGGCAAACGACTCAGAAGAAGGCCGTTCATCCAACCGCCGCATTGAAATCGTGCTCTACCCCAAAGACCTCAAGCAAATTGCCAGTCAAGTTGAGCCCAGCATGCCTGCCTCTCGGTAACCAGCGGCTTTCAGGAGGTGCTCACCACAACGTGGGCACCTCCTCCCGGGCTCCTCAGTGCACCAAGCATGACTCCTACGCTTCGATTGAGGCCTTCCCCCCGCTTCCCTGCTTCAGTTATGATGCATCACGCGATCGGTCTTCAGAATCATTGCGTAGGAATTGGCCCCATTTCTCTCACTGAGGTACCTATGTTGAGACGCGCGCTGATCGTCATGTTCCTCATGATCCCTCTTGGTCTATCGGGCTGCGACACGGCCTATATCGCCGCGATGGATAAGATGGGTTATGCCAAGCGCGATATCCTGAGCAGCCGGGTCAAATCGGCCCGTGATGCGCAGGAAGAGGCGAAGAAAGATATTCAAAGTGCCCTGGAGAAGTTCGGAAAGGTCGTGGCCTATCAAGGCGGAGAGCTGGAAGCCACCTACAAGCAACTCAACAGTGAGCTGCAAAGCAGCGAAGACAGCGCCGAGGCCGTGCGAAAACGCATCAAAGACGTCGAAAGTGTCGCGGACTCGCTCTTTTCGGAATGGAAGACCGAACTTGGCCAATATTCCAGCGCCGACTTGCGACGGAAGAGCGAGGAGAAGCTCGCACAGACCAAAGCCCGCTATAACGAGATGCTCAGCGCCATGAAGCGGGCCGAACAACGCATCGATCCGGTTTTGAAACCGCTCCGAGACCAAGTGCTCTACCTGAAACACAACCTCAATGCCCGAGCCTTGGCTGCGATCAAGGGAGAACTGGTCAAAGTCGACGCCCAAGTCGATCAGCTCGTCAAAGACATGAACCGCTCCATCGCCGAAGCCGACAAATTCATCCAATCGATGGAAAAAGAACCGGCCTAAGCAGCCCGCTCCATACCGATCGTACGAATCAGGAGATTCTCATGCGCTGGGAAGGACAACGGGAAAGCAGCAATGTCGAAGACCGCCGCGGGATGAGGCCTGCGAGGGTCGGAGGCCTGGGCGGGCTCGGCATCGGCGGCATCGTCCTGGTCCTTGCCGTCAGCTATTTCACCGGGACCAATCCCTTAACCCTCCTCAATATGCTCGATGGCGTGCAGAACATGACGGAGTCATCGGCACCCTCCGAACCTGGCCGCATCGGAGCCCCAAGCGACCAGCTCGGCAAGTTCGCCTCGGTCGTCCTCGCCGATACCGAAACGACCTGGACTGGGCTGCTTGGACAGCGGTACGAAAACCCTCGCATGGTGCTCTTTTCCGGCGCGGTCCAGTCGGCCTGCGGCACCACCTCGTCAGCGGTCGGCCCCTTCTATTGCCCCGGCGACCACAAGCTCTACCTCGATCTGTCGTTCTTCGAGGAGATGTCTCAACGCCTCGGCGCACCGGGCGATTTTGCGCAGGCCTACGTCATTGCACATGAAGTCGGACACCATGTGCAAAATCTGATGGGCATCGCGGAGAAAGTCCATCGTCTTCAACGACAAGGCTCTGAAACAGAAGGCAACGCGCTCTCCGTCCGCATGGAACTGCAAGCCGATTGCTTCGCCGGCGTATGGGGGCATCATGCCAATCGCGATCGGAACCTCATCGAGCCAGGCGACTTCGAAGAAGGACTACGCGCCGCCTCCGCCATCGGAGACGACCGGCTCCAAAAGATGGCGCGCGGCCATGTGCAACCGGAAAGCTGGACCCACGGTTCCTCAGAACAACGGATGACTTGGCTCCGAAAAGGCTTGGAGAGCGGCGACCCGAAGGCCTGCGACACCTTCGCCGACGGTCGGCTGTAGCCCCATCATTCTATGGATATTGAACCGGACCAACAGACAGAGCCGTCCTCTCAAGGGATCGCTGCAGCCCTTCTAGCCGATGCGCCATGGCGCGCCCATTCCGTGGTGGCAGCAGGCGCCACAATGGCCGCAGGGCTTGCCGCATGGGTCGCCGACTATGCCGACTCACCCGTTTTCGCACAGCTTGGGGGCAGCTACATCGGTGGGTTTTTCATCGGATGGGCATTCCGTCGATTCTTGAAGATGGCTGCCCTGATCGCCGGTGGGATCTTCGCCGCGATCGCCGTCCTCAAAGGGACGGGGTGGGTAGATTTGGACTGGAGCGCAATTGAAACACAAATCCTGCATAGCATGGCCGCGCTCCAGCGTGGCGCTGAAGGGCTGAAGCAGTTTCTCTCCAGCTATCTTCCCTCCGCCGGCGCGGCAGGAGCCGGGACATTTTTCGGGTTCCGCAAGAAGTAACGTGCGGGACAGTCTCGGTTCAGGAGGAGCGGGGCGCTAGTTGCTGAGTTTCTGCTCGATTTTCTTGCCCGCCTTTTTAAAACCTTCAGCAGTTTTGTTGGCAGCCTTCTTCAGTTTCTGTTCGATTTTGTCGCCGATGTGTTTCTCTTCGACTTTTTTCACGACCGCTTTTGTCTTGTCCTCAATCTTCTGACCCACGCGCTTCGCCGTCGTTTCAACCTGCTCCATCACCCCCTTGGACTCTTCGGCAATGACCGGAGATCCTCCGAATAGGACGAGTCCAACGGCCAGAACCGGCCATGCTGTTTTCAATTCAGTCCAATGAGTCATTGCGGACACCCCAATCGATGTGGGTATCAGCATACCATCTGAACCACAAATTGTCTCTTACCGGCCTGCGTCCTACCCGACCCTCCGACAAATTGGTTCCATGTCGAATAACTAGGCAGCCTCGGTGAATACCTCGCCGAGACTGTTGTCCGCATCGTCAAGACTTTCTTGAGCGGTGTGCTTGCCGTCATTCTTCTTATTGTCTGTGTTTCCCCACTTCCCGACTTCAAGACTTTCCAGCCAGTTCAGCAATTTATCCACATCAGGCCCCTTGAAGATCGAGCCGTGCTGAGGACAAATCATCGTTGGCTTCAACGCCCGCACCCGCTGCACCCACCCGCGAAGCGCCAAGGTTGAGGGCATCCATCGGACGTGAAACCCGCGCATATATTGAACATGCTCTTCAAAGTTCATCACGAACAGGCTGGACTCGTGGCTGGGAAGCAAGGCTCCGCCGATATCCCCGGAGAACAGGATACCAGCCTGATGATCATAAATGGAAAAGTTTCCTGACGAATGGCAGTAGTGCGCAGGCACCGCTTCAACCGTGGCCCCCGAGTCGCCGATCTTGATCGTCATGCCCTCATCAGGAATCCCAGTGATCGTCAAATCGGCGCGGGCAGCAAAATGCGCCAGAAAGGCCGTCCACAACCATGAACTATAGGTCGTCGCCCGTGGATTCAGATCCAGCCACAAGGCCAGCGATGAAATGATGTCCGGATCTTGATGACTGGCAAACAGCACACGAATATCCTCCAGCCGAATATGTTTGGACAATTCCTCCAAGACCCGGGGAAAAATCTCGATACCACCTGGATCAAGCAACATACCCTCTCCTTTGCTCACGATGACATACTCGTTCGTATCAATCACGTGCGAGCTCTTCTCGGGGTCTCGGCCGATAGCAATCCAGCGATGCTGGCCCTGTTCAAAGATGACTGTGCTCTTCATCCACCTCTCCTTTAGCCAGTTGCGTCAACAGCTCGCGGCCGCTGCTGATCGTGTCCCTGATCACCTGAAACTTCTGATTCAATCCGTCAACCGTCGCGGTAATTCCATTCGCCAAATTGGCAAAATGGGTCTTGCCCTGTCCCGGCAAGTGCGCCGCTTCGATCCCGACACAGAGCCCCAGATACCTCGCCGTTTCTCCGATCCGCTTGATACTACCGACCGAGTCTTCCGCCAACGTCAGACAGGGCAATGACCGTTCCAATAATTCTTGAATCCTCCGTAAGGTCTCAAGACATTTCCGTCCGAGATAGAGCAGATTCTCACGCAAGAGAGGATCTGCACCCTCCAGCATCTGACTCTCCAGCACACGTTCCAGGTCGCTCGGGTGAGTCAGTTGGAGTGCGGCCAATTCCGCAATAAACAGCTCGTTCCCCTGAGCAACCTGGCGATTGAGCACCGTCAGCAAACATTTACTGTGCTGATAATACCGCCGTGCGAGATTAGTGCATTCAGCGGTTTGCTTCGCAATGGTCTTGCACTGCAGCCCCAACCCTTCCACCTCGGGCGTAATCGTGCCGGGATAACTCGACAGAATCCCGGCAAGCGCCAGCAACGCCTTCCCTTCGCCAGCAGGAACCTTGGCCGCCTGCACCACCCCGTTCCTCGCCAGGAGTTGCATCTCAAACGCCATCGAGTCCAGGGATCGCGCCACGTTGAGAATATCCACAGCGATCCCGAACATTCGCGTGATCATGAGCTGATACTGCGCAATCACAGTACTTCCGGCTTCACCGCTCAATGCAACGACAACACTGGCCTGCGATCCTGTCGGAATTTGTTTGCAACTAGGCACTTCCATTATATGTATCTCTCCTCGCACTCTCTTATCGGGTTCTGATGAAGGATTCTTCAGCGTTATCCGTGAGGATTTTTGCCACATATTCATCCGCAAGGATCAGATGGCAGCAGGCAAGTGTCCAATGATTTAGACAGAGTCGTAGCTCCTGCATACCAGAAAGACCGCCATCGCCGTAATATTTTCTCACAAGAAAAATGGCGATTAACTTGTTTATACTGAGCTGTGCCTTTCACGTTTTCATCACACTAATCTTGAGGTTCGACCATGACTGTGCAATGTCCCCGTTGGCTTATTGCATCCCTGACCCTAGCCTTGTGGCTGAATCCAGGACAGCCCTCGATGTCCGTCCACGCATCCGATACGTATGTTGCATCGGCCCTTGATCGCGCCAAGCTCGCGACCGTCGGCATTCTCGAAGACACGCAGGATCAACGCACCCCCAATACACCGGGAAAGATTCTCGTCCGCGGAACCGGATTTCACCTGCGCGACGGCTACATCGTCACCGCCAGGCATGCGGCAGAGAAGCAGGATGTCACCACGGGACCCGTCATTCAGAAACAGATCCATGTCCTGACCACCGATCTCCACGAACTCCCGGCCGACCTGGTTGGAGACAGCGCCTTCATGGACGTCGTCGTCTATCGCCTCGCAGAAGCCCATCGCGCCAAGCTTCGCGCCACCACCTCATTCGCCTCCGGCGACGTACTAGCCGGACAGGAAGTCTTCACCGTCGGCTACCCGATGGGCTGGGGCCCGACCATGTCCTTCGGACACTTGGGCAATACGAATACCTTCCTTCAAACGGTGGACACCCGGTTGATCCAGGCCGACGTGGCAGCCTGCAGCGGCAACTCCGGTGGCGGGCTCTTCAATGACAAGGGAGACGTGGTCGGGATCATGCACGCCATCATCCAAACCGAACGAGATGATTCCACCGCGCGCTGCAGCCGCATGGCCTTTGCCATTCCGGCGATTCTCGCCAACCGAATCGTGAACGCAGCCCTGGAAGGAAAGCCCCTGACCTTCTCAAAGATGGGCATTCACATGATGCCGGTAAAGGACGGCACCAAGTGGCGCATGGCGGTGAAGGACCTGTCCGAACCGGCCAAAGAAGCCGGCATTCAGAAGCACGACATCATCATTGCCATAGAAGGCACTGAGATCAACGACGCAGCCCATCTGAAAAACTATCTCATTGAACGAACGACGCCGGGGCAGAAAGTCTCTGTCAAAGTGCGCCGCATCGATGCAGATTTAACCTTTACGGTCACCCTGGGAGGAGGATGAAAGAGTTCAGTGCGGTGCGCTATGCCCTGGCAGAGCTTGATACCAGCCATTGGCCTGAGCCAACGATACCGGGCAGTCGAATAACATACTGAGGTTGGCCTCTGTGAGGACCGCACGTTTCTCACCGTCCTGCAGAACCTTCCCTTGCTTCAACAGCACCACCCGCTCGACTTCAGGCGGGATCTCATGAATATGGTGGGTTACCAGCAGCAGCGTTTTCCCCTTTTGTATATGGGAACGAACGAGATCCAAATAGTGAAACGTTGCCGTCAGATCGAGCCCACTGGTGGGTTCATCCAGCACTAACGCAGTCGGGTCATGCACCAGCGCACGGCCCAGCAGGCAACGCCGCTGCTCGCCCGTGGACATCTCCCCGAACCGCCGCTCCCTCAACGAACTGGCGCCCATCTCCTCCAACATCTTGTCTGCCCTGACCACCTGCTCGTAGCTGAAGTTTTGATGACCATAGATCCCGATGCTGGCATAGAAACCGGACAGAATCACTTTCAGGCCCGTCACTTGGTCCATGTACTGACGTTGGAGGTCATGGGACACCATCCCTAGGCGCTTGCGGACGTCCCACACGTTCCACTGTTCCTCGCCAAATAAGCGTATATGGGTTTCATCATGCGGGAAGGGATGAACTTCTCCTGCCAGTAATTTCAAGAGGGTCGATTTGCCTGCCCCGTTCGGTCCGAGGATGGCGACATGTTCACCCTCTTGAAGCGACAACGAGAAATCGCTGAAGACACAGGTGTCACCCCGATAGACCGTCGCATGCTGAATGTCGAGAATTGGAGGAGAGTTCGTCATGGAGAAACGCTTGGAGGCCAACGCCTAACCTATCTCGGATACTAGCGTAACAGGGCCCTACCGTTCGACCGGACCACCAACCGCCTTGCCTGCGCGGCGCGACTGTTCGAGACCGGCACGAGCCAATGCGTCCACCCGCTCGTTCTCTGGATGACCGTTATGGCCCCTCACCCAGTGCCATTCGAGCTTGTGGCTGGAAGCCAACGCATCAAGGCGACGCCACAAATCCTCATTCTTGACCGGCTCTTTGCTCGCAGTTTTCCAGCCCCGTCGCTTCCAGTTATGGATCCATTCGCTGATGCCTTTTTGCACATACTGCGAATCGGTGTAGACATGCGCTTCCACCGGCTCAGTGAGCGACTGCAACGCCTCGATCACCGCGAGCAGCTCCATGCGGTTGTTCGTCGTCATTGGCTCCCCGCCACACAGTTCTATTTCAACAGTGCCGATACGAAGCAACGCGCCCCAGCCTCCAGGCCCAGGGTTCCCGCTACAGGCGCCATCCGTAAAGATTTCCATCATTCGTCTACTCTCCACATGAGGCGTAACAATGCCTCGATGTCGGCCATGTTACCCTAGGGACAAAAAATATGTATGCGCACCGAGCTTACGCTTCGGCAGGGTTAGGATTGATCTTCGCGGTGGATGTCTTGCTGGTGGAGGAAACGTTCTTCTTCGAAGAACCGGCAATCTTCGGCGTCGCCGTCCTCACATCGGCATTCTGCGCACGATGAAGAAGGGCATGGTCCATGAGCACCAGCGCCATCATGGCTTCGGCAATCGGTGTCGCTCTGATGCCGACACAGGGATCATGGCGGCCATTGGTCTCGACCGTCACGGCATTCCCCTGCTTGTCGATGGAGCGGCGGGGCACACGAATACTCGACGTTGGCTTAATCCCGATCGTGACCACCACATCCTGCCCCGTGGAAATACCGCCGAGGATGCCGCCTGCATGATTCGTCACAAACCCTTCAGGGGTCAGTTCGTCGCCATGCTCCGAGCCCCGCTGCGTGACCGAATCAAACCCCGCGCCGATTTCCACAGCCTTCACGGCATTGATGCTCATCATGGCCGCGGCCAAATCTGAATCCAGCTTGGCATAGACCGGAGCGCCCCAGCCGACAGGCACATGTTCGGCGACTGTGGTAATCCTGGCGCCGACCGAGTCGCCGGCCTTGCGCAACTCATCCATGAACGATTCCAGCTTCGCTACTGCGGAGGGATCGGCCACAAAAAACGGATTCGCTCCCACGCCGTCCCAGCTCTTGAAGGGTACCTCATGCGGCCCGAGTTGACTGAGGTAGCCGCGGATCACAACGCCATACGTTTCCTTGAGCCATTTCTTCGCAATCGCCGCGGCCGCCACTCGCACAGCCGTTTCACGGGCAGAGGATCTCCCCCCGCCACGATGATCGCGAATCCCGTACTTCTGCCAATAGGTGTAGTCTGCGTGACCGGGGCGAAAGGTATCGACCAGATTGCCATAGTCTTTGCTGCGGGAGTCTTCGTTCCGGATGAGGAGCGCAATCGGCGTACCGGTAGTCTTGCCTTCGAAGACGCCGGAAAGGATTTCAACGGTGTCGGATTCCTGCCGCTGCGTGACGTGCCTGGAGGTGCCTGGCTTGCGCCGATCAAGGTCTTGTTGGATGTCACCGACCGAGAGTGCCAGACCAGGCGGGCAGCCATCCACGACGCAGCCGATCGCAGGCCCGTGGCTCTCGCCGAATGACGTGATGGTGAAGATGTGACCGAACGAATTGCCTGCCATGGCCGGAGTCTCCCTATCGCAGGATGCTCAAAAAGTCCGTCTTCTTTGTCCGTCGTTCGTGAAGCGTCGCTCGTATCTCGTTGCAACCTCAGATGCAGGATTTTTGCGAGATGCGCTTCACGAGGGACGCTTCACGGTTTTTGCCCTGGTGGACTTTTTCAACATCCTGCTACTCGACGAGATCGAGCTTGATGCGCAATTCCTTCAGTTGATCGGTGCCGACGATCGAGGGGGCATCGGTCAGCGGACATTGTGCCCGTTGCGTTTTGGGGAATGCGATCACGTCGCGGATTGAGTCGGCATGTCCCAACAACATGATCAGCCGATCGAGCCCGAAGGCAATCCCTCCGTGCGGAGGCGCGCCAAATTCGAGCGCATCGAGCAAGAACCCGAACTTCGCTTGCGACTGCTCCTTGTTGATGCCGAGCAGATCGAGAATGCGCAGCTGGATATCGCTCCGATGGTTCCGGATACTCCCGCCGCCTATTTCGCTGCCGTTGAGCACCATGTCGTAGGCCTTCGCCCGTACTTTGAGCGGCTCCGAATCCAGCAGCGCCAGGTCTTCATCCATCGGCGCGGCGAACGGGTTGTGCATGAAGATATACCGCTTCTCTTCCGGCGAATAGTCCAACAAGGGGAACTCGGTCACCCAGACGGGCTTCCAGGCTGTGGTATCGATCAGCTTCAACTCTTCACCGAGCGAAAGCCTGATGCGACCCAACACGTCATGGACAATGGCTGCCTTGTCGGCACCGAAGAGGACTAAATCACCCGGCTTGGCCTCAGGAAGGGCCGCTGCGAAGGCCTTGGCATCCAGAAACTTGGCGATGACAGACTCCAGCTGCCCTTCGGGGGTGATCTTCAGCCAGGCCAGCCCCTTGGCGCCAAATGTCTTGGCCATCTCACCGAGCGCATCGATCCTGCTCCGAGGAGTGGCCGCGCCGCCTTTGACGATTAAGGCCTTCACGATCCCGCCCTTGGTCGCTGCTTCCTTAAACACCTTGAAGTCACTGGCTGCCGCAAAGGCCGTCACGTCATGCAACGGCATGTCGAAACGTAAGTCCGGCTTGTCCGAGCCATAACGGCCCATCGCCTCGGCATAGGTCATGCGCGGAAATGGAGTCGGCAACTGGACGCCACCCGCATCACGAAACACGGTGACGATCATCTGCTCCATCAAACTCATGACATCCAGCCGATCGACAAACGACATCTCGAGATCGATCTGGGTAAACTCCGGCTGCCGGTCGTTGCGTAAATCCTCGTCGCGGAAGCAACGCGCGATCTGGTAGTAGCGATCGACGCCACTCACCATAAGCACTTGCTTGAAGAGCTGCGGCGATTGTGGCAGCGCATAGAACTGACCGGGATTCACCCGGCTGGGCACCAGATAGTCCCGCGCGCCTTCCGGCGTACTCTTGGTCAAAATCGGCGTTTCGACCTCAAGAAAGCGTTCTGCGTTCAGGAAGCCGCGGACGGCCTGCATGATGTTGTGCCGGATGGTTAAGAGTTTCTGCATCTTCGGACGACGAAGATCCAGGTAGCGGTACTTCAGCCGGATCGACTCGGTCACTTCGGCCTCGTCTTCGATCATGAACGGCGGCGTCTTCGACTCGTTCAGAATCTCAATGGCATCGACGAAAACTTCGATCTCGCCTGTCGGCAGGTTGGGATTCTTCGACTCATCGGGGCGGGCCATCACTTGACCGGTCACCGACACGACGCATTCGCTCCGTAACGCATGGGACGCTTGGTGCACGGCGGCATTCCGCTCGGCATTGAACACCACCTGCGTCAGCCCGGTTCGATCGCGCAGGTCGATGAATAGCACGACGCCATGGTCGCGCCGACGCTGCACCCACCCGTTTAAGACGACGGTTTGCCCGACCGCGGCTTTGGTAAGTTCGCCGCACCGATGAGTTCTGACCTTCATACCACCTTCGCTTTCTTCGAACGAGCCCATCCAACCCGGCTGATCCGTTTCTTCGGTCTGGGAACCTGTTTTTCTGCGGCCTCTTCCGTGGCGAGCTTATGCTCGGCAAGCTCGCGCAGGGCGTTCGCTTCCCGGTCGGTCAGGTACCGGAACTCTCCGGCCCCCAAATCGCCCAACGACAACGGACCCATCTTAATTCTCGTGAGCTTCAAGACCGGATGACCGACCGCCTCCATCATCCGTTTCACTTGATGCTGGCGCCCTTCACGGATCGTAATCTCCAGCCAGGAGTTCAGCTTGGCTTTCTTCACCTTCTTCACCACAGCCGGACCGGTCATGCCGTCTTCCAACTGCACACCCTGCTCTAACTGCCGGATATGATCATCCGTCACCACCTGCTTCACCTTGATGAGATAGGTCTTCGGCACATGGTAACGGGGATGGAGCAGGGTCTGCGCCAAATCGCCGTGATTGGTCAACAGCATCAACCCTTCGCTATCGAAGTCCAATCGGCCGACAGGGAACACCCGCACCGAGATTCCACGGAGATAGTCCTTCACCGTCGGCCGACCTCCCGGATCGTTCAACGTCGACATCACATTCTTCGGTTTATTCAGCAAGAGATACACGTACGGCTGGGCGGAACTCAGGTGCTTGCCGTCCACCTTGATATGGGCGCGCTCCGGATCGACCTTGGTGCCGAGCTCCGTCACGACTTTACCGTTGACCGTCACCCGACCTGCGGCAATCCACTCCTCGGCCTTCCGCCTCGAAGCGAGTCCTGATCCGGCAATGATTTTCTGTAATCTAACTTCCATAGTGCGTGATCAGTGAGATGTGATGGGTGATGGGTGAATCATCGGACTGGTATCCGACTCGTCACTGATCACTCGTCACTCATTCCTGCGTTACTCCCATTCAATTGTGGCCGGCGGTTTCGAACTGATGTCGTACACCACCCGGTTCACACCCTTCACTTCGTTGATGATCCGGTTCGAGATCTTGCCCAATACGTCATTCGGAATCTTGGCCCAATCGGCCGTCATGCCATCCAAGCTCGTCACGGCACGAAGCGCAATGACATGCTCGTAGGTCCGTTGATCACCCATGACGCCTACGGTTCGAATCGGCAACAACACGGCGAGCGATTGCCAAATCTCCCGATATAAACCGGCGGCGCGAATTTCCTGATCGAGAATAGACTCGGCCGCTCGAAGGATCGTCAGTCGCTCCTTCGTCACTGCGCCGAGCACCCGGATAGCCAGGCCAGGGCCCGGGAAGGGCTGCCGCCACACGATCTCATCGGGAAGGCCCAATTCCTTCCCCAATACCCTGACTTCGTCCTTGAAGAGTTCGCGCAACGGCTCGATCAGCTTCAACTTCATCCGCGCCGGCAAGCCGCCGACATTGTGATGCGTCTTGATCGTGGCCGACGGCCCCTTGAAGCTCACGCTTTCAATGACATCGGGATAGAGTGTGCCTTGAACGAGAAACTTCACACCGCCCGATCTCTTCTTCGCTTCCGCATCGAATTGCTCGATGAACTGTTTCCCGATAATTTTTCTCTTACGCTCGGGATCGACCACCCCTTTGAGCTTGGCCAAGAACGAATCGGACGCGTCGATCATGCGCAAGTTCAGATGGAGCTGTTTGGCAAACGTCTGTTTGACCTGCTCCTTCTCTCCCGTCCGAAGCAAGCCGTTGTCGACAAAAATGCAGGTGAGCTGATCGCCGATCGCGCGATGCGTCAAGGCCGCAGCCACAGAAGAGTCGACGCCCCCGCTCAAAGCACAAATCACCCGCTCCTTGCCGACCTGCTCGCGAATCTGCTGCACCGCCGTCTCCACATAAGACTCCATCGTCCATGTCGGCTTACAGCCGCAAATGTCGTAGACGAAATTGCGGAGCAACGTCGTTCCCTCAGGCGTATGCACCACTTCCGGATGAAACTGCAGGCAATAGATCCGGCGCTTCTGGTCGTCTCGCTTCATGGCGGCAATCGGAGAATTCGCCGTATGGGCAATCGACCGGAATCCCGGCGGCATTCGTTCGATACGGTCCCCATGCGACATCCAGACAACGGTCGACCCGTTTGTGCCGATGCCCTTGAAGAGATCGCTCGTGTCGTCGATGGTCAGATCGGCACGGCCGTACTCCCGATGCTTGGACTTGGCCACCTCTCCGCCGGAGAGATGCGTCACCAGCTGCATGCCATAACAAATGCCGAGGATGGGAATCCCGAGGTCGAACAGTTCCTTGGAGACGCTCGGCGCCTTCTTCTCATAGACACTGGAGGGGCCACCGGATAACACGATGCCTTGCGGGCGATAGGCGAGAATGGTCGCCATGGGAGCGGTACAGGGCAAGATCTGAGAATAGACCTGCGCCTCGCGGATGCGCCGCGCAATCAGCTGGGTATATTGAGACCCGAAGTCGAGAACCAGAATTCTATTGTGCCAAAGTTCCATGTTTTGAAAAGAGCTTATAGCTGATGGCTGATAGCAGTAGAAAGAAAATGGGTGCGCAACGGAGGAGATACGAAACTGGCATGCTGGCTATCGGCCATACGCCATTCGCTCTTGGCTCTATTCCCAATCCGTCCGATAATTCGGTGCTTCCTTGGTGATAATCACATCGTGCACATGACTTTCGCGGAGGCCTGCAACCGTCTGCCGGATAAACTGGGCCTTCTGCTGGAGGTCCGAAATCGTCTTACACCCGCAGTACCCCATGCCGGACTTCACTCCGCCGGTCAATTGATAGATGACGGCAGAGAGTTTCCCCTTATAGGGTACGCGGCCTTCAATCCCTTCCGGGACCAGCTTCTGCACCGGACGGCCGCCTTGGCCATACCGATCTCCGCCGCCGCGCTCCATCGCGCCGATTGAACCCATGCCTCGATATACCTTATAAGTTCCGGCCTGGTAGAGTTCGGTTTCACCAGGCGATTCATCCGTGCCAGCCAAGAGTCCACCGAGCATCACAGAGGAGGCACCGGCTGCCAAGGCTTTCGTAATGTCGCCTGAGAACTTGATCCCGCCATCGGCAATGACCGGAACCCCGGTGCCAGCGAGAACTTTTGCGCAGTCCGCAATCGCCGTTAACTGCGGCATCCCGGCGCCCGACACGATGCGGGTGGTGCAAATCGAACCGGGCCCCACGCCCACCTTGACGGCATCGACACCGGCACGAAGCAGATCCTTCGCCGCCTCGGCAGTGGCAATATTCCCGGCGATCAGTTCAAGATCCGGATACTTTCGTTTGATCATCTTCACCGTGTCCAGCACGGCCCGTGAATGTCCATGGGCGGTATCGACCACGATCACATCCACCCCTGCCTTCTTGAGCCGCGCCACACGATCTGCCGTATCCGGCCCCACGCCGACAGCCGCGCCCACACAAAGCCGGCCATGTCCGTCCTTGCAGGAGTTGGGATACATGATGCGCTTTTCGATGTCTTTGATCGTAATGAGCCCCTTGAGCTCGAAATGCTTATTGACGACGGGGAGCTTCTCGATCCGATGCTCGTGCAGCACCTCACGAGCCTTTTCCAAGCTCGTCCCTTCGGGCGCCGTGATCAGCTTATCCCGTTTCATAACCTGCGAAACCTTCAGATCCATTCTGGTTTCGAACCGCAGATCGCGATTCGTGAGAATACCCACCAGCTTCTTATCCTTCGTCACGGGAATACCGGAGATCCGGTATTTCGCCATCAAGCCGTGGGCATCGCGAATCGTCTGATCGGGCGAAATCGTGATCGGATCGAGAATCATCCCGCTCTCTGATTTCTTCACGCGGTCTACTTCCGCAGCCTGATCTGTCGGCGACAACACGCGATGAATAATCCCAAGACCGCCTTCGCGGGCCATGGCAATGGCCAGACGGGACTCGGTCACGGTATCCATGGCCGAACTGATGATCGGAATATTGACCTTGATATGGCGCGTGAGCATCGTACGCATGTCGACCTCACTCGGCAAAATCTGAGACTTGGCCGGAATCAACACGACGTCGTCGTAGGTCAATCCTAAGCGTGGTTCTTTATCGAGCATGTCGTCCCTTCACTAGATCCTCAATCCCTTGTCGCCGCGCTTACGACTTCTTCGACGCTACTCCTGTCACTTGTGCGTTTTCGATTTCAGCCACACTCTCGGCATCTTCCTGGAGCCGTTCGCTCCCCTCGTCGGCCGGCATGAACTGTTCGACCCGGGTATTCCCGCTATCGACGGCAAACACGCTGCCTCTGACATCGACCGCGATGCCGTAAGGGAAATTGAACTGCCCTTTGCCATTCCCGAACCCACCCCACTGGGTGATGAAGTTACCTTCTTTATCGAACTTCTCAATGCGATGGTTTCCCGTGTCCGTGACATACACATCGCCGGCGCCATCGACCGTAATACCCCAGGGAGACCGCAACTGACCGGCCTCTTGGGCCAGCGGGCTGCTGGCATGGCCCGGTTCAGAGCTGCCGCCCCACTTGGTCAACAGCTGTGGCAACACGTTGGTGCTGGTGTCGAACTTCTGAATCCGGTGGTTCCCCATGTCGACGACGTACACAAATCCATCTGTCTGATCCACGGCCACGCCGCGCGGGAAGTAGAACTGGCCGTCGCCGTTCCCGAAGCTGCCCCAGGACATGATGAACTCGCCGTTCATATCGAACTTCTGCACACGGAAGTTGGCGCTGTCGACCACGTAGACATATCCACGCACCCGGTCGACCGCGATGCCCCAGGGTGAGTTGAATTGGCCTTCGCCGTTTCCGCGCGACCCGAACTTCATGAGATAGCCGCCGAGCTTCCCGTCGAACTTCTGAACGCGATGATTGTTCGTATCGACGACCCAGACGTCGCCCTTGCCGTCGCAGGCAATGCCGGTCGGGTTGTGGAAGTTCGAATTGGCCGAACCGAAGTTACCCCAGAGAATGATGAAATTTCCGGCATTGTCGAATTTCTGAATGCGGTTGTTGCCGTTATCGACCACGAACAACGACCCTTGCTGATCGACACACATGCCATACACCGGAGCCATAAATTCGCCGCCATGCAACAGCGACGCGCCACGGCCAGTCCGGCCCCATTCAGCCACGCAGAGGTACCCTGACGTGTTAACCAAAATCGTAGTGCTGGCAGGAGTGGAGACGTTTCCGCCCAAATCCTTAAACCAGACGTAGATCGCTTTCTGCCCGTCTCCCAGCGACAAAATAAACGGAATCGTTGCGCCGAACTTGGTAGCCGGCGTCACATCCACCCATCCCGGCGTCCCCGCCATAGGGGTCATCGGCGCCTCGGAGATAAAGTAGGCCGCCACTCCGGTATCGACATCGTTCGCTGAAATCGTGACGATGACTTCCGGCGTATTCGTCATGAAGGCGCCATGGTTGATCACGGCATAAGGATTTTGCGGCGCCGTGATATCGATGAGGACCGGCATGGCCGTGACTTCGCTCGACAAGGCACTTTCCGCGCCGTTCTCGAACACGGCGGTCACGGCATAGAAATAGGGGGTATCGTTCGACAGCCCTGTGTGCGCATAGGGGTTCGTCACGCCTTCTACTTTTGTCGCCGTCTGCGTGGTGAGCTCAGGAATGGTATTGAAGTACAGGTTGTAGGACTGGGCGCCAGGGACCTCCATCCAGCTCAGGAAGGCTTCCGTATCGCCGGCTTTGACTGCCACACTGTAGGGCGGCGGCGTTTCACTCGGAACCTGACTGATGGCCGCGGCGTCCTTCCCGCGATTGAGCTCTTCCTCCGTCGGCACATACTTGAGTATGCGGCCATTGCCGCTGTCGACCACATAGACCGCGCCTTCTTTATCGACCGCGATCCCGTAGGGATAATTGAGCTGCGACTCTGCCCGTCCTCGATTACCCCAGGCGCAGAGGAACGTCCCATTTCCGTCAAACTTCTGAATGCGGTGGTTCCCGGTGTCGACGACGTAGACATTGCCGAGTGCATCGCAGGCAATGCCCCAGGGGGACTTGAACTGCCCGGGACCTGCGCCCTCGCGGCCCCACTTGGCCAGAAAACTCCCGCGAGCATCGAACTTCTGAATGCGATTATTGCTTTCATCCGCTACGAAAATGTTGCCGACAAAGTCGACGGCTACGCCGCGTGGGAAAAAGAACGCGCCATCGAAGCTGCCGTCACGACCCCACTTGAGCAGGGCCTGTCCGTCGGACGTAAACTTCTGAATCCGCGCGTTGCTCGTGTCGGAGACATAGAGGTTCCCTTCGGCGTCCGTCGCCAAGCCCCAGGGCACGTCGAACCGGCCGAGATCCGCCCCACGCCACGCAAACCCGAACTTGCCCCAGGCCTGCATCACATTGCCGTCGAGGTCGAATTTCTGGATGCGGTTGTTGCCGCTGTCTGCGATATACAACACGTCGTTCGGCCCGACTGCCAAACCACGCGGATAGTAGAAGCTCCCTTCCTGAGAAGAGGGATCGCCGCCCCAACGCGCAAGAAATTTTCCGGTTTTATCGAGTTTCTGAATCGAATGGTTGTCGGTGTCGGCCACGTAGATATTGCCGTCTTTATCGAGCGTGATCCCTGTGGGCGAGCTGAACTCCCCGTCATCCACGCCTTCCCGCCCGATACACATGGCCAACAGATAGGGCGAGGGAATCGCCATGACCTCTTTCGACTCGAGGCTCTCCCCCTTTTGCGTGACGACGGTCACCACATAGTAATAACAAGTCCCGTTGGCCAGATCGTCATGGACAAACGGACTCTGAATACCTTCCACACAGGTACCATTCTCTTTCGTCACCCCAATGACGGCTTTGAAGTCATCGTCGCCGGCAATCGGACGCGTGAGGTCGGAGAACTTGATCATCACGCCCTTGGTCGTCTTGAAATAGAGATTGTAGTACATG
Organism: Nitrospirota bacterium; assembly: GCA_030682135.1. GTDB lineage: Bacteria > Nitrospirota > Nitrospiria > Nitrospirales > Nitrospiraceae > Palsa-1315. The sequence continues at coordinate 18,455 of JAUXQT010000027.1, forward strand.
GCATCGGGAACGGAGTCCCAGGTAATGGTCACCCGGCCATTCCCCGGTTTTGCGGCCACGTTCGCCGGAGCGGGAGGGAGCTCTTCTTCTTCGGCGATCGAATCACCGGCACCCCATTCTCCCTGAATTTCTTCGATGGTCAGATGCGTTCGATCAAACCGAAACATCTCGTCGAATAGCCATGCTTTAATCATTGGTGGTGCCTCGTGTGACAGGACCGGGTGAAATCGAAGAACTTCGCCTCTTTCAACAACTTAGATTGAGAACGGGAAGTCTAACAAAGCGGCTTGAGGGGAGTCAACGGGGGACGGGGATGGAGTCTGATGATCTTCTGTGCTCGCGGAACGCGCACGATAAAAAGGATTGGAAGGACACCCACGTTGGTCCTGTGCTCCCGGAACGCGCGCCCTGAGAAGGGCCTCGTTCGACGGCCGCACGTAGACCAACATGGGTGCCCTTCCAAGAGAGGGAAAGCAAGCGAGCTTGGAAGGATTATATAGATGAATGACGGTCGTTCGATGCGCGCAGTAAAGGACAGCCTGCCTACTCCCTATGAATAGGTTAAAGAATCTGAGGCCCTCGTTGACACGCGCAATTCAAGGAGCGCTCAGGCTCCCGTTTTTGGAAAGATGTGGGAAGGAGGAAGGAAATGGGAATTCAAGATTCGAACTTCTGATCGCGCTATTCTCGCCTCTCTCGCGCTTCGCGCGCTATCAAGACGCTGGCGAACTTTTCGAGCATCCTGTTACGCCTGCTCAACCGGTTCTTCGACCGGCTCTTGCAGTACCGTCTCGTTGATCTCTACATCGAAGGCCAATACAGCCTCACCTTCCGTAAGATCACTCGTGACGGGAAGGTCTTCGGAATAGGACGGCTCTGACGTCTCGACCGATAACAACGACTCGTGCTCAATCGGCAAGAGTGCCTGCTCGGACTCGCCCAGTTCTTTGAACTCACGCAACGGAGGAAGCTGGGTCAGGTCTTGTAGGCCGAAATGCTCAAGGAAGAACTTGGTGGTGCCGTACATGATGGGCCGGCCTGGCACGTCTTTTCGCCCGACGATCCGCACCAGCTTGCGCTCGCACAGGGTGCGCAACACACCGGACGTTTCGACGCCACGAATCTCTTCGATCTCAGCCCGCACGAGCGGCTGCTTGTAGGCAATAATGGCCAGGGATTCGAGGGCGGAGCGCGAAAGTTTTTGCGCCGCCTTCGCCTTATCCATTCGCTTCAACCAGGGCCCATACTCCTGCTTCGTCACCAGCCGATACCCGCCTGCAACCTGCACCAGCTGAATGCCACGCCCCTCCTGATCCAAGTCGTGCGCGAGAATATCCAAAGCCTGCACCACTTCAGCTTTTGAGACCGTCCCGACAATAGACATCAGCCTCGCCACCGGCACCGGCTCTGGCGACACGAACAAGACGGCTTCAAGAATCGCTTTCAGTTCCCGCACGTCGATGGCGACAGTCTGGCTATTCATCGTCGTCTCGGCAACGGCTTCCTGGGCAACGACTTCAGGCTCCGGCACCTCGCCGCCGTCAACAACCGGCGCTGGTTCCACCAATGTCATGTCGACTGTTTCCTGTTCCACGGTTGAGCTCATGCTCCCCTCCATTCAGCATCATCTAATTCCGCCGGGTCTGGTACGAGTGAAAAAGCGCGAGATACGAGGATCGGCCCAAAATGCTCCGCCTGGAATATCCTGGCCGTTCGAAGCTTCATGAGCTCCAGCAAAGCCAAAAATGTCACGATGATCACGAGCCGATGACAGGACGGCTCGAAGAGATCGACGAAGTTTACCGACTCCTGCCCTTCCAACATTTCCAAGATCGAGTTCATCCGATCCCGAACCGTCAAATTATCGGGCAGGATATCCATGAAGGTCTTGCCGGGATTGCGATTTAAAATCCCCTGCAACGCATCCACGAGATCGAACAGGCTGACATCGACCATCAGCGACTCATCCGACTCCAATTCGACCGTCGGGCTCTGTTCACGACTGTAGATCTCCCGCCACAACCGCTCGTGTTCGTCCAACTGGTTGGCGGCCTCTTTGAACTGCTTATACTCGAGCAAGCGCCGCACCAATTCCTCACGGGGATCCGGTCCATCTTCCTCGTCAACCGCCGTCTCATCGGCGGGAAGCAGCATCTTGGATTTAATCTGAATCAGGGTCGCCGCCATGACCAGAAACTCCCCTGCGACCGTCAAATTGAGGTCTTCCATCGCCTCGATATAGGTAAGGTATTGCTGGGCAATCAGATGGATGGGAATGTCATAGATATTGATCTCGCTCTTCTTAATCAGATGGAGCAGGAGATCAAGCGGCCCCTCAAAGTTCTCGATGCGAACCTGATAGGGCAATTCGGTTTGTTCGGTGTCGTCTGAGTGGTTATCCACAAGCGGACTTATACCAGCTTTGGGGGAGGCGGAGCAAGCCTCCATCTATTAGTAGTGGTCACAGGGAGAAACTGCCACCTTCACCGCGAACGAATGAGATAAGCGATCAGCATGGCACTGAAGATCAGGAGTGAGAGGATAATCGCATACTGCACGGTCTGATTTTCGAGCCCCAGGGGGGCCTGTCCGGTCGCCGATCTGGTCGCTCGGGTAAACAGCGGACCCTGCTCGAAAAAGACTTTGGAAAAGTCCTCCCGCCCTTTAAACTTCGCATCGGAAAAGTCCGCCGTCGATCGAAACGTGGCCCGGCGAAAGTAGGCATCTCCCTCGAACAGGGTAAAGGTAAAGAACGCCTCCCGATCGAACGTCGCTTCAGAGAAATCTGCCAAGCCCTGGAACCGGCTTCCGGAAAATCCGGTGCCCAACTTGAAATAGGTACGAGACAGATTGGCATCCTTCTCGAAGACCACTTCCAGGAACTCCACCAATCCATTAAATCCCGATTGCTGGAATGTCACAGGCCCCTGGAACACAGATCGATGGAATCGCGTATGGGGACCAAAGGCCGTCTTCTCCGCAAAGAGGTCGCGCAGAAATCGGCCCTGCACAAAATAGCTCTCTTGCAAGAACACCGCACCTGACAAGATCACAGGCTGCACGAACAAAGACTGCGAGAGATCCACGATCTGCTCGAACCTGGTCCCGCTGAACGTCACAGGCCCCTTCACCACCAGCAGCCCTTGCCTCGATTGGTGCCTGATCGCTCCGCGCACCACCGAATTGACGATCGTCATGGAACCGGCGATCACACGGATCTCCCGCCCCTGTAGTTCCTTCGTCCCCTCAAGCTCGGACGGCAACGGACCGACGGGCAAGGCATCCAGCGACAGGTCGCCGCGAACCACCACCCCTGAGAGATCGAGGTCCTTCCCCTCCTTAAGCGCCTGGAGCAACTGCGCCGCATCCACCGCGCGCGCCTCTCGCTCCTGTTCCGTGCAGCCCGCGCCCAGGTGAAGCATGAACGCCGCGCCTGGCCCTGCAGCAGACTGCTCCACCGAACAGGTTGACGCCACAGCGCCGACCGGCAAGCCAAGAAGCGCCATCCCGCTCGCGATGATCCATAGAGATACCCGATTCATCATGCAGGCCCTTATACGGAATGCCACGGCCCAACGCAAGACAAGAACCGCGGAATGGCTGTACGGCCCAACAGAAATTGCTACACTTTCGAGAGAGCATAGCGCTGAACGAAGACCACGGAACGCTGAAGGGACAATCGCGCCTCTCATCATCGCTCAACGCTCAGCGTTTCATCCCACGAAGGAGCCCCGCGATGCCACGTCATCTTGCTGTCGTTTGCACCCTAGTCCTCACCCTTCTCTGTGGAGCCCCTGCCTCAGTCCACGCGGATACGATCATCGAACTCCCGGTCCTGGCCGCGATTCAGCAAAATAATCTCGGTGTGTTTGAAGTCCTCATGATGTGGTGGGATAAAAAATCCGACCCGAATCCCATTCGACTACAATGGCTCCTTGCCGGCGTACGGCTGGGCGATGCCCATTTAGGCGCCATGGCTCAGGCCTTTAGCTATGCCGTCGAACGAACGCCCTCGGTCCAGCATAGTGGAACCGTCTCTGTGCAAGGGGTCGCCTATCGGCCCACCGGCAGCGACGGACCGAGCGCCGGCGCAGCGATGGCAGTTGGATTCATTGCCCTATTCAAGGGCGACCGCATTCAGCGGGGCATAGCCTTGACCGGAACCATTGAGCCGGGAGGACAGGTCGGCCCGGTAGGCAGTATCCCGGATAAGATTCGAGCGGCTGCACGAGAAGGGTTTCGCACCGTGCTTGTTCCGCGCGGGCAGATGTATGACGCGAGATGGAACCTAAACGAATTGGGACTTCAGCTCAATGTGACGGTGAAAGAAGTCGACACGATCGATGAGGCGTATCAGCTCATGACAGGCCAGCGGATCTAAATCAGGATGCTGAAAAAGGCCGTCAGCTTCGTTCTCGCATCGTTCAGACCCTCAATGTACCCTACGGGTACACCTCGGATCTTCACTCGCTGCGGCCTTGCTGAACGGCCTTTTTGAGCATCCCGCTACGCCGCCGCTCCCGTGGCGACTTGCATAATTGCGTCATACTCCGCTTGGGTCAGTCGATGCATACCCAGCGTCAATCGCCGAGACAGTTCGGCCTGATCGGCAATCTGCAACACGTTCAGCAAGAGCGGTTGACTCACGGCGGATGGGCAGGCCAACCGGCGTACGCCGTCGATCCGCACAAAGCCAAATCTGGCCTCCGTTCTCAACTCATCGCTGAGAAACGCGTCCAGCGCAGAGAAATCCAACACGGGAGAGAGGATCTGAAACTCGGCACAAAGCCCGACCTTCAGCACATACACCAGCCCACGAGACTCTGTATCGAGGTAGGTCTGGAGATTCGTCCGGATCAGCCCGGTGCAGAGGCCCCAGAGGCCATGCCCGAGTTGCAGCTCGGCACTTTCCTCCGAGGTGCGCTCTCGCAACGCCCCGGCTACGAACAAAAAATGACTCATAGGCAATTCATTGCGGGCATTCAGCAGGAAGATCGAACACGGGCAGAACGGATGCCAGGAAACCGGGACAGAGTCCCAGCCTCATCTCGCCGGACGACTCGGCGAGACCCGGCATCCCATGCGAGTGTCAATGCGTGTGGTAATCGTCTGAGTCCTCGAGCAGGCTCTCTGGTTTTTCGAGGAAATCCGAGTCTTCATCTTCCCCATCCAGCGTGAGTTCTTCTTCCACGTCTTCATCGGCCTCGTCGGCGTCATCGGCCAAATCGACATCGTCATCGAGCAATTCATCCTCAAGATCGGCGTCTTTCGGCATCGGAGATGCCGTCGGGCGCGAGGATACGGGCCTCTGAACCTCGTCCTCATCCATGAACGACTGCACGGGCTTCTTGACGGGGGCTGGAGACACGGACTTGGACGACGAGGCTGATACTGTTTTTGCTGCCGGCTTTTTCAGCGCTGGCTTGGGGGCAGCCTTCTTGGCAGTTTTCATCGTGACTTTCTTCGCAGCAGATTTCTTCACGGCCTTCTTGACTGCGGGTTTTGCTTTGGCTTTGGCCGTTGCCTTCGCAGGTGCTTTCTTCGCCGGCTGTTTCTTCTTCACCATCGAAATTCTCCTCTCTCATCCAGTGGATGTGTGACGCGGTCTCCATCTAGCATGAACTTATGGGGTCTTGCAACTCACACCCCCCATCGCCTCTGAAAGGAGGCCACAAACCCGTTCCTGCAACCAATCCGCCCCCCGACGGCTCGCCCCCATACGCGCCCATCGCTGGCATGGTAAAATAGGCAGCAGAAGAGAGCCGAATCCTTCTCTATCCAAACGGCTCTATGGTATAGAAAGAAAACTGTCTGGGAGCCCCCATGAACCCTCGCCTCCTCATAGCCCTGCTTCTCATCCTGGGATTGTTCTCGGCCTGGCCGACGGCCGCGACGCCCCCCTACACCGCTATCATTATCGAGAGTGGCTCCCCCTACTTTGTGCCGAAGTCCGTTACCGTCTCGACGGGATCTCCCATCCAGTGGGAAAACCCCACCGCAACGGAACATACCGTCACCCATACTGGATGCCTGGAGGACGGCGATCACTGCGCCTTCGACTCCGGCCTCATGCTTCCGAACGGCACCTTTACACTCCCCGGACTCGCTCCAGGCCGTTACCCCTACCTCTGTCGCATTCATCCCATCATGCGCGGAGTCATCACCGTCACCGACGGCCCCCAGCTCCCCTCCCAGCTCTAGGGCTTACCCGAAGAAATGAGCATATGGCGTATGGCTGATGGCTGGAACCCAAAGCCAGAACTGCCAAACCCAATGATCGACTGACTCTCACGACAGATCATGTTTATTCCGAGCCATCAGCTATACGCCATTCGCTATCAGCTCCCCCGCCAAAGGTGCTTCACGTCCCTTTGGGCCTTGCGAGAATCCTGGCCCCTCGTGTAGGCTGCGGCGCTCAAACAGGTTGCCCAATAGGCTGCAGAAAACTCGGTAAAAGAAACAAATACAGCTCAAATGTTTCGCATGCATAGAAACTCCAATCGCTTCAGGATGCTCAAAAAGGCCGTCCAGCAAGGCCGCAGCGAGCGAAGAGGCGAGGCGTCCCCTTGTGGTACGTTGAGCCTTTTCGTGAAGCGAGAACGCCGCTGGCGGTCTTTTTCAGCATCCTGCTAAACATGAAACCAGCTGTCGCCGCCCATCAACCGCTCAGCCTCACCGGAGAGACACTCAGTCTCCTGGCCTGGCACATCCCCGATCTCATCGCCTATCAACACCGTGAAGACGAATGGTGGTTCGCGCCCCTCGATGACAACCTGCCGATCGTGCGTCTGAATCGCACCGGCCTGGAGATGCTCCAGGCGATGAATGGGCACACGTCCGTTGGCGCGCTGGCAGAAAAGTACGGGACGAAGGTCTGCGGACCGGACGGACAGCCGGGACAATGGCATTTGGAACATTGGTCCCTGCCCACCTACTCGCTCTGCTACTTCGGCACAGAGCCCCCTGGCGGCCACCGCCACAAGGCCAAGTGGGACCTGCTCCTCCAAGAAATCAGGGAAGGCTGGTCAGGACAGGAAGGGTTCGAGGGAGAAGAGCACCTTGAAGATTTTCATCACCATGAACTCTCCGACAGTGGCGAAGACGATGGCCACTTCGACCTGATCGAAACCACCGTGTCGCACCTCTTCCGGGAGCCGAACGAGACACTCAACGGCTTGACCTATGGCCGGCTGCTGATGAAGCAATTGCGGAAGTTGGGATGGTTCAATCCCAAACCCCGCGTCATCGTAGAAGTGGGCGGCGGACTCGGGTACCTCGCCCGTGAATTAGGCAAGGAACTGCTGCCATTTGAGAAACAGACCATCCGCTACATCTCCCTCGATATCACCCAGCCCTTTCTCAAGCTGCAAGTCACCCGCGCCAAGGCCGGAGGCTGGGGCGGTATCGGCACCCGCGCCAACGGCGAAATGCTGCCCTTCAAAGACAACTCCGTCGACCTCGTCATCGACAACGAGAACATGGCCGACATGACGCCGGTGAAGCTGACCAGGAAAGAACTCCAAGAGGGAATGGGCGACACGCCGCAGCACCAGGAAGCATTGGATTGGATCAGGCGTACGAGGCTTCCGCTGGGCCAGGACCTTCCTGAAGATGTGATCTTCAACCTCGGCCCCTTTCGATTCGTGGCGGAGCTCTGGCGCGTCTTGAAGCCAGGCGGCAGAGCCTTTCTCACGGAGTTCGGGATCGAAGAAGGCTGGCCGGCGCCGGTCAAGCTGCCGGGCCACACGGAATACGAAGTCCAATACAGCCACTTGAGACAGGCCGTGCGCTGGCTCGGCTTCCAGGAACGCTATCTCTCCCTGCCGCAGTTCCTCGCCATGAAGCCGGATACCAAAGTCCTTTGCACCGGCGCAGCCTATACCATTCAGCGGTTCTGCCAGGCCATGAGCAAACCCTTCCCCGTGCGTGCCTATACGGAGAAGGAACTACAACAGGCCCTGGGCGACATGCTCCCCAAACTCCACGGTTGCCACTACCACGACGTGGTCGATCCCGCCTGGTTCGGCCTCCTCGACTTCAAAGTCTTGTTATTGGAAAAGCCTGGCGGAGCCCCGAAAGCCAGTTTCTCCGAGAACCAAGGCTATCGGTGGTATTCGCAGAAGTAGGGAATCTTGCGTTAGATCAATCCTGCAATAGCGGCACGAAACGCCCGCAGATCGTCAAGACGTGTCGTGATGACGTCGTACACCTGGCCGTAGTCGATCTTCCAGTACACATGAACCAGCAGGTTTCTGAAGCGCGCCATCTGTTGCAAGCGGCTCGACAGTTCTGCGGGAATGAGCCCGGCACGCTCAAGCGTGCTGAAACAGCCGGCATATTCCTCCGGAACCTGATGCAACCTCTTCGCCGACACGTGAAAGCAGAGTGCCAATGCTGCTTCAATGGCAATCAGCAATCGATAGCAGGCCACATCGAGGCCGTCTTGGCTGGCAAGAAACTGCTCACGGGAGAGGCGGTGAAACTCTTCGAGACGGGCCAAAGACGCGTCGATCTCCGCACAGCGCGCCCGGATGAGATCCGGATTGAGGCTCATGCCGCGAAGGCGTCCTTCGTGCCTTGGTGGAGCAAGGGAGCGAGATCGAGATAGCGGCGGGCGACATCTTCCAGCATCGTGGTCAGAAGATCTTCATCTCGACAGACAAGCAGCCGCCCGCGCAGGACGTGATAGAGAAACGGCAGTGGCGCCTCATTCAACGCACGAACATCCACCGGCAATCCCGCCGCAGCCGTAAGCCGAGCGGATAGGTCTAACGTAACTGCCGCGCTTCTTTCGGCATCGGATTCACGAAGATACAGACCGACATCGACATCGTGCACGGTTTCAGAATCGAGCAGTGATCCATGGAGATAGGCGAACGCAACCGCAGGCTCTTTCGCCAGCTCATCCGTGAGATGGCAGACCAGCGCGTCGCGGGCTTCCGGTTGAATCGTGTAGCGTGTGCGCTTCATTCAAAAGACCGTGCTGAGGTGTACTGACGAGACCTAGCGTGCATCTTACACCGCTATCAAAGGGAGAACAAGAAACACGCTCCACCTACCACACGAGCCTCATTACGCTGCGAACTCAACCCGAATGGTACGTCCCAGCCGCACTTCAAGCGTGATGAGCATTGCGAGATTGAACTTGTCCCATTTGCCACGCACGAGGTCGAACACACGGGATTGTGCGATGCCAAGGCGTTTGGCCGCTGCTGCCTGAGTAAGCTTCTGCTTCTCGATGTAGAGGCGCAGATTGGCCTGCTGCCGGCTTCAAAGACACCGAGTTAGGTGTATGAATGAAACCGGCAGCAGGCCAAACGACACTTCCCCCTCCAAGAAGATCGCCCCCACCTGGTTCGGTGAAGGAGCAGGCAACCTCCTTCTTGCTCGCAGATCCCCCACGACAAAAAGGATTGGAAGGACACCCATGTTGGCCCTGTGCTCCCGGAACAGAGGAGGGGATGGAGCCTGATGATCTTCTGTGCTCGCGCAACGTACCGGGGCTTGTCTGTCTGGTTGGCTGGTCTTTCTGGTCTGTCTGGTTCTTCTGGATGAATTTCCAGTCCGACCAACCAGACAAACCAGATAGACGAGATAGACCAGATGAACCTTCCCTCGTTCGATGCGCGCAGTCGAGGGCAACCTTGGCGACTCCCCTAGAAAAATGACGCGAGTGGAAATCCCTCGCTGGGCACGCGCATTCGAGGATCGGCTAGGTCACCCTGCTGAGAGAATAGAGGGAGAAGACAGAAAGGAATCGTTCGATCAGAAGACGAGAGGTACAATCGCAGGACCTGCCATGAATGCCGCGAGAGCACCACGCTAGCCATCAAGATCATCGTCAACTAAAACATCGTCCATCAGATCTTCAACAACTGCATGCAGGTCGATGCTGAACCACTCCTGAAAGGTTTTAAAATCACGCTTCTGTGGCCAGGCTGATGGATCGGTGTGCCAGCCATCTAGTTCCCGCTCGAAGATCTCGGCATAGACATGTTTCAGAACCAGCCGCCCGTCTTCATCGCTTTCGAATTCTGGAATGAGATAGACCGTAGGCTCGCCCGCCACGTCCGGCACCAAGCCTGAGTCATCAAGACTGGCCGCCCAATCAAGAAAGGGCTGCTTCGGTCGTACAATCAATGCCGCGCGATTCAACATGAGTCAACCTCTTGAGCCCCCGTAATCAGATAGTCATGACTCAGGAGCGGAAACAAACGTTATACGTGTGACAGCGTTACAGAAAACCCTATTGCCGTCCCGCCAAGACAACAAAGACTCCCGACCCCTTTTCATCCTTCCCTTGTACAGTCCCTTGTCCTTCAAGAGCTGCTGTGCGACTTCCCGGTCTTTTTCAAGGTCGCCCATAGCTGGAACATGACCGACAGCACTACCATTTAGGTATACGGTCTGCATTTTGGGTTCGGAGCCAGACATTAGACCTCTACGGTTTCAGAAAAACATAACCAGCGCTGCGCTGCCGGAACGGAGCGCAGCGGAGTGACGGTCGGAACCAGCGCCTTGTTAGGCCGAATAGCCGTAGCAATCCAATCCGACGACAGAAAGCACAGGCGTCATCGGCAGATCTTTGCCTTCTTCAATCGGAGTCCAGTCCTTTTGGACCGCTGCAAAATCAAGAGATTGAGTGGTAAAGGCATTGGTGACGACAAGCCCTGTCTGCTCGTCCCGCAAACCGCGAATCTTCTCGACGGGTAGATACCCAAAGTAAAGTTGACGCTTGATGAGCAGCCCCACGGTCAGACTGACTTCGACAAGTTGACCGTATCCGTTGTCCATTCGAGTGGTCTTCCCAATGAAGATATCGAGGTCCAGATGCTCGCCTGGTTCGACTGGATATCGGCCTAAATCCCAGTTCTCCTGGGCAGTCGGTATGATGTTACCGATCTCCTCGTTTTTTTCGTCAAAGACCGGCAACTCGAAGAAGTGTGGCGGCATCATGAACGGTAGGGGCGCAGACATGCTGACACCGAAGGACATGTACGTGGACCTAACGTCACACACCACGGGAAGCGCGACCCTCGTCGTCCATTTGTGTGGATCGGTATCTACCGGGCTGTAGATTTCTACTTGAAGCTTCTCCGCCAGCTTTTTGGCCGCCGGAGTGAAACCCTTTGGGCAAACGAGCGCGCCTTTCTGAGCCCTAACATCGCGTACCAGGCCGTAGAATTCTTCAACACCCTTCACATCGACTGGCTTTGCGTAGTCTTTACAGTCGACAATGATACGCATCGCGTATTGGCCGACGCGCTGTTCCACAAGCACATCGATCTGTCGTTGTGTCTCACTATCGACGCCGTACAGGCTGACGTTGTGCTGTACGGAAGCATCCGGAGCTAGTTGCCGCTGAATCTCGGCGACGAGGTGCTCCAGGAGCTTCCATTCGGGCTTCTTCTCGGCGTCCTCTGTCATTTCGATGAAGGCGCGGTTGGTTATTTTGGGCCTAACGCTACATTTCAGCGCGGCGGCTCATTGTCACGCCAGCCGCCGACGGCTGCAAATGTTTGTTAGCCACCTCGTTTCCGTTCGTCGAGTATGGCCTCAAGTGCCCGGAGATCGGATCGCAAGGCCTCAAGTTTGGCTGGCTCGATGAGCGGACCGAACTGAGCGGAAATGATGTCAAGCTCGACCTTCCTTGATCTTGCAAGAAGCCTGACCAATTCGTGGAGTGTCGACTCGGCGCCCTCGACTCTTTCAGCCGCTTGCGAAAGCCGCAAAGCGCCCCGCGACGCGCGAATGCCCGAACGCTCGACTACATTCTGAATCTTTGTGCAAGCGGCTCCCAACGCGGCTTGCAAGTTCCCACTGCCGTGGGGAGCATACGTCGTGGCCGTGATGCCAGCAAGGTCCGTCGGCAGATGTGACTGATTCGTCCGATCGTACACCATAAAGGTGCGATCACGCCCGAGACCGCCAACGAAGAGCCCAAGTTCGAAGAGAACGTTGTCGCGTACTGCAGGGACCTCCACCCCTCGACTGAGTAGCAAGTCATCAGCCGTCAGCACCAGGACCGCGAAGTCGAAACGCTCAGGGTTACAAGAGGGTCAAGTCTTGCAATCATACATTCATTCCTACTGTTTGTCCCTGTTAGGTCCTCGCACTCACCCGTGCTCGCCTCGCCAGATCAATCACCACTCCTTCCCTCAATCCCAAATCGCTGACCAGCACCGCCGGCATCCCCAACGTCTCCATGATCGTTCGTATGATGATTGCTCCGGCGGCGATGACTTCTTCGCGGCCTTTTTCTAGGCCGGGCAGACCGGCTCGGTCAGCTCTCTTCCGGCTCAAGAGCGTCAGTTCAAGCTCTTGAATGGTGCTGAGCTGCAACTGATAGTTATGAATTCTGGCTGGCTCATAGGTGGAAAGTTGCTGAGCCATGGCGGCTAGGCTGGTGATGGTTCCTGCTGTGCCGACGAAGGTGGCGGTCTGGTAGCCACTCATGCCGATGGCTACTGCGTTCGTTTCTCTTGCGACCCACTCGCGCGCTTGGCGGAGTTCTTCGTCGGTTGGAGGATCGTGGTGTAGGAGACGTTCACAGAGCCTTACGACCCCAACATCGATCGACTGCACGACCGGATTCTGGCCTGAACGATCGAGGATGAACTCGGTGCTGCCACCGCCGATGTCGAGGGCCAATACGTCTGTCACGCCAGATGGCAAGCCGGAGCGGATACCCAACAGGGTCCGCCTGGCTTCTTCATCGCCTGAAATCAGCTCGACCTCGAAACCTGCTTCGCGCTTCACGCGATCGAGAAACTCATCGCGGTTCCCTGCATCACGGGCGGCGCTCGTCGCCACGACTGCCGTAGCATCGACATGAGAAACATCGATCAGCTCCCGCCATTCTCTCAGGCACTGGATGACCCGATCCATCGCGGCGCCACTCAGTCGCTTGGTTTGATCGACGCCTTCTCCTAGCCGTAAGATGCGCCGTTCGGATCGTACCTCTTTGAGTCCTCCACCAGGAGCCAGATCGGCAATCAATAACCGGCAGGTGAGCGTGCCGATATCGACGCCGGCGAGACGCATCGTCTGTGGCGAATCCTTCATAGGTCGATCCGAGTCTCCGTCATCTCCGACTCAAGCTTCCCTCGTGCCTCTTTGAGTTCTTGGATCTCTTTGACGAGTCGTCCGATTTCCGCGTCGTACAGGACCCGTTCAACCGGTTCGCCTCCCTCGCGAAGATTCACTGCTCGCTCACCGACATCCCGATGGAGTTCGGCTAATTTCTGATCGAGCTTGCGGATTTCGAGCCGGATTCTCAGTAACTCCGTTTCTTCCAACGCGCGGTTTGCCACCTGCGCCGTGCCAAGCCGCAACGTCGCGACGCCCGCCTTCAAATCATGCTTCAATCGCTGCAATAATCCCATGTTCTTTTACCTCTCCACTCCCCTCGGAGGGGGATGCGTGAACTAGCGTCTGATTCTCACCACTTCTCTAAAGGAGCGGCCAGATTGCCCTCGACTGCGCGCATCGGACGAGCACAGTTCCATCGTGCGCGTTCTGCGAGCAAAGAGGGTATCTGGCCGCTCCGCCCTTAACTGACCGATCCCAAATCCAACTTCGTTTCCCATCGCCGCAACATGGTCTCTCGCAAAGCACGATGCGTCGCAGCCTTGAGCTGAGGGTCTTGCTTCAGCAGCGCAAAAGCTTCCTGCCGCGCCTGCTGGAGCAGCTCGACATCCCGCACCAGGTTCGCGGCGCGAAACTCCGGCATGCCCCATTGCCTGAGTCCAAAAAACTCGCCTGGCCCGCGAATGCGGAGATCTTCCTCGGCAATCACAAACCCGTCGGTCGATCGCACGAGCGCGTCCAACCGCTCCTTGGCCACTGACGGCGGCTCACCGGCTTCTTTGGGCTTCTTCGATCGAAACAACACCCCGCCCGAGGCCATCAACAGACAATAGGACTGATGCGCGCTTCGCCCGACCCGGCCTCGCAATTGGTGCAACTGCGCCAGCCCGAACCGCTCGGCATGTTCGATCATCATGACCGTGGCATTGGGCACATCGACTCCGACCTCCACCACCGTCGTCGCAACCAGGACCTGAATCTCCCCCTTCTTATATGAGGCCATGACCTGTTCTTTCTCATCCGACTTCATCCTGCCATGCAACAGCCCGACGCGAAACTCGGACAGCTCGTCAGCTTGCAGCTGCTCAGCCCCCTGCATGGCTGCCTGGAGATCGGTCTTCTCCGATTCTTCGACGAGCGGGTAAACGATATAGGCCTGACGGCCGCTTCGTAATTCGTCGCGCAGAATCTGATAGGCCCGCCCCTTCTGGCTGTCGCTCAAGAGAAACGTCCGCACCGGCTTTCGCCCCGGCGGCATCTGGTCGATCACCGAGACATCGAGATCCCCATAGACCGTCATGGCCAGCGTACGTGGAATCGGCGTCGCGGTCAGCACCAGCACATCGGGTTTATAACCCTTTTCCATGAGCGTCTTTCGTTGAAGCACGCCGAATCGATGTTGCTCATCCACGACGACCAATCCCAGCTTTGCGAAAGTGACGCCTTGCTGAATGACCGCATGGGTCCCGATCACGACCTGCGCGGCCCCGGAGGCCACCTGCTCACGCACGGCTTTACGCACGGCGGCGCGGCCCCCGCCACTCACCAGCACCACGGACAATCCGAGCGGTTCCAGGAATCCCTTCATCGTCCGATAATGTTGCTCGGCGAGAATTTCCGTCGGGGCCATCAAGGCTGCCTGATAGCCAGACCCGCAGGCCAGCACCATCGCCTGCACCGCCACGATGGTTTTACCGGACCCGACATCCCCCTGCACCAGGCGGTTCATCGGTTTGCTCGAGGTCATGTCCGACAGAATCTCCCGATTCACCCGCTCTTGCGCTGCGGTTAATCGAAAAGGCAGCGCCCGATCCAGCTTCCCGAGGAGCGGTGTCTTCGGATTAAATAAAACCTGCTTCACCTCCTCCTTCATAACTCGTTGCCGCGAGGCCAAGGCGAGTTGGAGCAGGAACAGTTCTTCGAACGCTAAGCGCCGATGAGCCGGCGTGAGACCTCGATCGAGCTGTCCTCCATCTGTCCCAGGTTGAGGGAAATGCACATCCTGGATGGCTTGCTGAATGGGTGGCAATCGATAGCGGGCACGCAGCGAAACCGGCAGGACCTCTTGCGCCTCGGCAGCATGGGCGTCCAGCAGGCTTTTCATGAGTACCCGCATCTGCCGGGAAGTCCAGCCTTTGGTTTCGTGGTATATGGGAACGATCCGCCCCACATGCAGCGGTGCTTCGGATTCCGCGCCCACCACTTCGTATTGCGAGACCTCCATCTTCATCGCCACAAACCCCTGCGCGCCGGCTATCACCCGCCCGGTCAGCATGACGCTCGTCCCAACGGTGAAGACCGGTTCGAGGAACGGCTGATTGAAGAACACCGCCTGGAGCCGCCCGGTAGCATCCTCCACCACAATGTCGAGGATGGAGAGGCGGCGGCTACGGGCCTTCTTGGCCTCGCTTCGGATGATCGTGCCGCAGATCGAGGCCTCCGCCCCAGGCACCAGTTGTCCGATCGGGGTCATGACCGAGCGATCTTCATACCGCCACGGTAGAGTCCAGAAGGCATCCTCAATCGTGTCGATCCTGAATCGTTGGAGCAATGCGGTGCGCTTCGGACCGACGCCCTTCACGAAACGAATAGGCTGTTCCCACCATGGTCGCGAGGTCATTGCATTCACAACCGGCTTTGGCATCGCGAGAGGCTCCGGTTCCTGCCAGGCCTTGGCTGGATTGCTGACTGCCTCGCGCAAGCCCCCAAGAATGGCCATGGCTTCCTGCAGCCGGCGTTGCTGCTCCTCGGCCGAAAACAGCTGCTGATCTTCACGAAATAGCTCGCGTAGCTGGAGCAAGCCCGCTTCAATCGCCCGTGGATAGACGCGATCGGACAAGGCTTGCATGACCTGTGAGGAAACAAAGTGACTCAGATTCTTGACGGTAGGAAGATGTGCAAAGGCATCGCGAGTCGCAAATTCGATCGGACGCGCGACTCGGTCCAGCCATTGCTGAAACTGTTCGGGGAGTGTGGGCTCGGAAGAGCGCCGTATCACAATGGCGGATCGTAACACAGCCTCTTCCCCGCCTCAACGACCACGACAGCCCGAAGGTCGTAACGCGCGAAGTGCGAGACACCCGGGAAAGGCGCGGTCGGAAGGCTGAAGACTGAAGGTCAGGATTAGACCTTCCGAACACTTCAACCTTCAGCCTATCGACCTATCTCCCGTACAATTTGGCGACATTTCTTTGCCTCCCTTCCCTAGGGTGCTACATTGGAGCTCATCCACAGAGGCCTTCTATGTACCGTCGTAACATTGGTCACATTTTGTATCCCATCGCTTGCCTTCTGGGGCTGTTCATCGTCTATCAAGCCTGGCTCAAACCGACCTACCTCCTGACGCCACCGCCAAGCCAGCCTGAGACTGTCGTGGAAAGCGCCAAGGAGGCGCCACCGGAACCGCAATACACAGGTCCCGCCGAGCCGGAGCCGAAACAAATTCGACTGATCGATCCCTCGGTGGTCCCGGACACGACGCATCATGAACTCTTAGAAACGATCCGCGACGAAATCGAAAAAGGAAACGTCAAAACCGCAGAAGTCAAACTGACCGATCTGCCACCAGGCCTGTCATCGGACGAAAAGACCCGTCCCTATGTCGCGGTGCTATGGAACAATCTCGGCATTCAACTCGAAAAGGCCGGAGGGACCTCCGCCTCGGTCTATGCATTCAAAAAGGCCTCGTCGCTGGACAGTAAAAGCCCGACCATTCATCTCAACCTGGCCCATGCCTACTGGGAGCTCCGCGATCCCGCCATGACGCAGAGCTTTTTGGAAAAGCTGGTGGCCCTGGCTCCGAACGAAGCGTTCCCTCATCTGGCACTGGCCGAACTCTTTCAGGAACGGGACCGGCTCGGTGAGGCAGCCCGCCACCTCGACCTGGCCACGGCCCGCGCGGGCAAAGATCCCGCCGTCCAATCCTATCTGAAAACCGTCACGGCCAAAGTCCGCCGAACCGAGAAGAGCGATGCGCGGCTCACCAGCCGGGACAGCACCCACTTTACCGTCAAATTCGACGGGGAAACCGATCAGGCAACCTGGGTCGTCGTGCTGGAGATTCTGGAAGAGGCCTATCGAGAGATCGGCCAACGATTCGGGCATTTCCCGTCAAAGCCCATCGTCGTCGTCCTCCAGGCCAACTCCACATTCCAATCGGAAACCGGCAGTCCGGCTTGGGCCGATGGACTCTTCGACCCTGTGCTCGGACGCATCCAAGTCCCTGTGCAGGGCACCCTGGTAAACCGTGCCTGGCTTAGGCAGGTGCTGCGGCACGAATTCGTCCATGCGCTGCTGCACGATCAACAGGGCCCAGCCAGCAGCGCCTTCCCGACCTGGCTGAATGAAGGGTTAGCGATGGAGTTGTCCGAGGATCGCTGGTCGGATCTCGACCGGATGATGAAGCAGGAGCATGAACTGCTTCCGCTGCCTTCCCTAGAGGGGGCATGGGGAGCATTGCCTGCTGAGACCGCAGCCCTCGCTTACCTGGAAGCCAACTCGGCCGTTCGCTATCTGATCGACCGCTTCGGCATGCACCAAGTACACGGCCTGCTCTCACATCTCAAAGCCAGGCAGGCGCTTTCCGCCGCCATGCAATCGCAGTTATCGCTGTCGTACGAGCAATTCCAAGCTCGGTGGCTCGATCAGTTACAGGTGCAGGTGAAGAAGAGCTAGCAGGGAAACGGTGAGCGCTGAACGATGAAAACGAAACGATTGTCGCTTCAGAGGTCTGACTTCCTATAGGTTGAACCCGCTCCTTCCTCTCTAAATCGCTTCCTCGATCTGTTCCTTGGGCTCTGCACTATGCCAGGCAGGCAGGATCTCGGCGGCATCATCCTGCCCGACAGCGACTTCGGTCTCCTCCGCGCTCGGCTCGATCGTATCTTCCCACAACATTTTCCGGCTCCCATCATCGAACATCCTGATGCGAAACTCGATCTGTTGAGCAGGAGCCGAAAACCCTTCGGTCTGACCAACGACCGCCCGGCCGATACGTTCTGCGCGAGCGAGCGTACCAGAGCCCGCTGAGAAATGATCGGTCCATACCAGTTGTCCGCTTGCCGAATCGACCGCACGAAGGAAGAACTGGGGTTGACCATCGATCGCGCCCCGGCTTCGGACCTGCGTCACCATCGCCTGTGGCGCAAGATGAGCCACGACCCGATGAGTGGAATCCGATTCGTGATTGCTGACGTTGAGATTGAGGAAACCTTCCCAGAGAAACTTGCCTGTGGCCGCGTCATAGACGCGAAGCGAGAAGGTTGAGAGTCCGTCTGCTCCCGGGCCGACTCCTCCCGCAAAAATCCGCTCACGGGGTTGACCGGCCGCTGACGTGGCGTCCTCTCGCACGTTCAGTTCGTAGGTGTCCTCGGTCAACACCGCACCAGTCTCAGCATCGTAGGTTTTCACGGTAATCGAGGAGGCCTCGGCATTCTCATAGCCAACCCCAGCCGCCACGACTTTTCTAACGTTCGCGGGAACGAGCGACGTCGCATCTGCGGACCAGGCGGTGACTGGAACCCCGGAGCTGAAACTGGCCACGACGACCAACGCGACGTACAAGGCCTTCCTCCTCCGCCCGCCGATCTGCCGCCCCTGATAGACCGGAGCGAACTCACGCCGGATCGGCCTGAACCATTCGCTCATTTCCTGTATCGTCTGAGATAACCACTGCATCATCGTCATGTGCTGGTCCTCCTCGCTTGTGCTGGAGTCTCGCATTGACGGCCTTCGGGGTAAATTCCCCACTGTGGGAGGAACCCCCTCCGAAAGGGGGGAGACGGGCAGGCTCACCGCACTGGATAGGAAAACGCCAGAAAGAATACGCCAGTGAGAGGGGGGGGGTCTTTAACCGATTAACGAGGTTTCTCCGTGCCCTCGGCCAGAGCAACCTTGCCAAAGACCGCGTATCGGCACCGGGCCACACACCAATACAACAGATAGCCGATGGGCTTGACCAACGGGATACTGAAGAGACCTGACAAAATACGCCCGCCCTTGAGGCCCGGCAGGAGGGCCAGAAAGGCATCGAGCCCACTGGCAATTTCCCCATCGGAACGAATCAGGAAAGCCACGTCAGGGCGACCAGGCCGATAGATCGCCCCCAACGCCTGCTGGGCCTCTTCGCTCTGATAGGGAACCATCCTAATCGGGGTGGCATCCTCCTGCGTCTCCAGCCGTTCAAGCCCCTTCTTGGCGGTGACACAGAGGCGGCATTCTCCGTCGTAAATCAACAGACAGACTTGCGGATGTTTTCCAGATGGATCTGCCATCACCGTCACCCCTTGCGATCACCCTCACCAATTTCAGCACGCAGCACTTTCATCGCCTACACGTCTGGGACAACAGAACCACCTCGCAGGATGCTCAAAAAGTCCGTCCAGCAAGGCCACAGGCGAGTCGAAACCGGAGGCGTACCCTCGTTGGGTACGTTGAGGATTTCGATGAGCCGAAGAACGAAGCTGGCCGGCTTTTTCAGCATCCTGCGGTTGCTGTGCACAGCGGCAGCCATGTATCATTGCGGCCATGCGCCATACCTGGACGATCATCGGCCTCCTCGCAGGTCTCTGCCTCATTGGAGCCCAGACCACCCAGCTCGCACCAGCTGGGACTCCGGCAGGCCGAATCGCATGGATGCTCTATCTGGTCGTCTGTCCTCTCGCCCTCGCGGGACTCGTCTGGATTGGATGGACCTGGACCGCCATGGCCTGCGTCATCTATGGAACGGTGGGATTGGCCTTGGATCTTGCCACGGTCACGAGCATCCTGGGAGGACAGGCCGAAATAGGCACCCTGTTGTTCTTCAGCGTGATGAGCGGCGCCGCAAACTGTTCGCTGATTGTGTTCGGCGGACGCGCGTTTTTACAGGCGTTCCAGGAGACCGTGCTTCCAGGATCCCATCCTCCCAGTCCTCCGTCCCCTTCTTCATCCGCACAAGCTTGATCCGCGTAAATCCCGCATCCGTCAGCCAGGCCTTTGTTTCAGCTGCCGTATAGGTATTGCCCCGCTCGGTAAACAACAACATCGAGACCGCAAAGAGACTCGACTCATCGGGATGCAGACCTGCCCGGTCGTGGAGAAAGGCATCCTGAATCAGCAAGCGGCCTCCAGGGTTCAAGGCGGCCAACGCCCGCTGAAACACCGCCCGATTGTCTTCCGGCGAATAGATGTGGAGGACGTTCGAATACCAGATGACATCGTAGGTGCCGGGTATGCAGTCCGTCAGCAGGTCCAAGGGGAGGTAGGAGAGTCGGGAACCGGTCTTGTGAGTCGCGGCGATCTCTTCCGCCACGTCGAGGGCGGCGGGACGGTCGCAGACCGTGGCACGCAGTTGAGGATTCTTTGCGAGGAAAGCCATGGCATAGGTGCCGGGACCTCCGCCAAGATCGAGCAGCGTCCGCGCCCCACGCAGGTTGAGTTGGGCTGCAATCTGCGGAGCCGTCTCCAAGGTCCGGTGATGCATGGCCCAGGTGAACCGGCGACGATAGTCCGGCTCATCCGGCTCATCGTGATCGAGCGGCAGTCCGCTCTGTACCGATTCCAACAGACGGCCCCAATCGGCCCAATGGCTCGTCATGAGCCGGAGATAGTCTCCTCGATAGGCGGGATGCGCGGCGTTCAACGCCGTGGCGCCCAATCGGCTGTTCCGGTAGGTTGCGCCTTTTTTCTTCAGCAGGCCGGCCATCGCGAGATTCCGGCAGAGGATCGCCAACCCCCGCTCACTGACCTTCATCTCGCGAGCCAGGGCAGGAATCGTCCAGGTCTTGGTCCCGACGGCCGTACAGAGATTCAGCTCAAGGGCGGCGATCAGGACTCGCGGCAACCGGTAGGCCGTGATGGCATCGCGCAAATCATCGAACGTCGCGATTTGCCGACTCACCGCTCCACGCCGATCGTCTTCACACACCAACGCATCAAATCCTGCGCGGCCAGAGGATTGGCCATGTCCACAGTCCGTTCAAAACAGGCAGCCACATAGTTGTCGTTCATCTCCGTCCGTTCGGAGAACCCCGATTGCAACAGAATCGCACGGTACTTTGCGACAGCCGGCTGGATGTAGTACTTCGCCTGCTTGGCGATCTCGTCGGTACCGAGATCCTCCGGCGTCCCATCGGAGAGCAGCGTCATCACATCGTCTAACGCCATCCCATACTGGCAAAGCAGCTTTCCGTCCGGCGTCAGCTCCAGCAGCCATCCATCGTGACCCAGTTCCATCGCCATCGGACCGCCCGGCTCCAACTCAATCAACCGCGGAAACACAGGGGCCAGCGAGGCCTTAAATGCCGTCCAGGCTGTCGGGGCTCCAGTACTCATGCGCGCGCCTTTCGATGGGGTGGCGGACCGTCCTGCCCGGCAAGACTGGCACGCAGGGCCGCCAACCGTTGAATATTCTCTTCGAGTTTCGGCAGCTGGTACTTGCGATCCATCCGCACCACCAGCTCAAGAAGATCTGCCGCCTCTCGCAACTTGCCGGTCTCTTCGTAACATTGTGCCAACAGGTACCGGGCCCCGCCGGTCCGCAACTCGTCGCGCGAACGTTCGGCAATGGACTGGCTGGTCTGGCAGCAGGCAATGGCATCGTCGTACCGTTGCTGCATCAAAAACGTTCGCCCGATCATGCGCCAGGCATCGGCCACGCCGCCCTGATTCCCCAACCGCCGCATCAGGACCAGCGACTGCTCGTAGTATCCGATCGCCTGGTCGAACTCTTTGGTCTCGCGGGCGACCAAACCAAGATCCGAAAATAACACCGCCTTGCCCGCCTCATCGTGGACCTTGCTCATGAGATCCAACGCTTCGAGGTAATAGGCCTTGGCACGATCCCATTCGCCCGCATCGGCCCTCAGATTTCCCAAGTTGCCCAGCGTCGTCCCGATCCCCTTCTCATCCCCCAGAATCTTCTGCAGCTCCAGCACCTCCTGGTAGTAGGTCTGCGCCGACTCCCGACGCCCGCTGACCGCACAAATATTCCCGAGATTGCCCAACGTGGAGGCTAACGCCCGTTGGTCGCCGGTCAGCCGGTCGCATTCTAACGCCTTGGCATAACAGGTATAGGCATCGGTATAGAGACCGCGCGAGAAATGCTCGTTGCCCTGGCGATTGAGTTCTTCGGAAAGTCCGTTCCGTAGCGTCATGATGCGGGCTGGAGCAATCGTTCGACCGCCGGCTTGGCGTCGGTGAGAATCGAAGTCCCGTCGCCGACGAGCAGACTATCGAAATTATACTTGAGGAGGCGACGGAGTCCCTCCTGCGCCTTCGCCATATCGGCGTACTTTTCAGCTGGGAGCATACTGACGGAGCCGGCGGGTTTTCCGATCAAGGCATCGCCGACGATCAGGACACCTTTCCGCTGCTGAATGAACAGGGCCGACTCGCCGGGAGACTTCTGGTCTTTGAGCTGAATCACCCAGATCCCGCCGATGAGCAGTTCCCCGTCTTTGAACGTCTTCGTCGGCTTCAGATCCATTAGCGGCGCGTCCACCTCCGGCACATGCAGCTGACAGCGAAACTCGTCCTGATACTTCACCGCTTCGCGCACGTGATCGCGATTCGTGACGATGATGTAATCGACGGGCCCATTGCGCAAAACAACCGCACTCGCATCCCCCGTCATCGGGGGAGGGTCGACGAGAATCTTATGTTCTCCGACCGTCAGGAAAAGACCGTTGAAATCGATCTGCTTCTCCTCGGAGAACCAGGACCATTGCCAGATGCCGGGAAGGATGTTTTTCATAATAGGCTAACAACCGATGGCTGATCGTTGATGGCACGGACAGATTTACAATGCGGCGACGGCATCTTTCACGACTTTCGCGACTTTCGTCAGGATGCTGGCTTCGTTCGGCAGATCGATAATGTCGTCTTCAGAAATCGTAATAAATTTCCGATTCGGCCCCTTCGTAAGAGAAATCAGAAACATGCTGTTCGAGGGTGTCACGGGGATCACCACCTGCACAGCGGCATCGGCCCCCTTCACCAGCTCCAAAAACTTCTGCTTGCCCACTTCCATCTCGTCCATCGTCTTTTCCCTCTTCCTCTCCCTCTTGGAAGTCGGCATTGACTCCGCATCGCGACTGGGGAATCCTAGTCTGCGCGCGTCGGACGAGCACCGTTTTATCGTGCGCGTTCCGCGAGCAGCGGGATTCCTCAACCACGATGCGTCTTACATCTTATTGCTTCCGCCGGCCAACAGCTTCTCGACTTCCGCCACAATCACCGCATCTCCGGCCAGATCCATATTGCCGACTCGCTGCCACCGGATCACGCCTTGCTGATCGATTACATACACGTTGGGAATAAACTTCCCACCGCCGTACAATTTATCCGTCACCTTGCTCGGATCGAGCAGGTAGGGATAGGTGACTTTCACTGGAAAGGCGGACAGAAACTCGCCGACACTCTTCTTGGAGTCGCCCGACGAATTGACCCCCAGCACCACAACCTCTTTGCCTTTCATGACCTCTGACACTTTCTGAAGTGTCGTGCCCTGCATCATGCAGGGATCGCAGATATGAAACAGCCCAAGGACCACCACCTTCCCCTTATAGCTATCCAGCCCCACGGTCTCGCCCGTAATGGCGGTCAAGGTAAACGACGGCGCCTTTTCGCCGAGCTTGAACGATCCTGCGGCAAGGACCAGATGGGCCGCAAGGATCGGAGACAAGAGCGCGCCCAATATCCACAATGTTCGTTTCATGAGAGCCTCCATTTCGAGAAGTGCTGGGTGCTGAGTTGTGAGTGCTGAGACTGGATGGTTTGCTCGATCAGGACTCAGGCCCCAGCACTTTCTATGCGTATCCTACCATGCAGAATTTTTCAGGGGCAATGGAGGCTGGGATCATCGACATGGCGGAACGAAACAATGGCTCCTCAGTTCCGTCCCAACAAGGGAGTAATCAGTCGAGGCAGGTCGAGCACGTCTTGCCCAAAGTGCAAGCGATAACAATCGGCCTGCTGCACCAATCTCGACAAGGGATGTGAATCCTGCCGCGCAATGTCCAGATCGGACAGGAACGCGGCTTGAGACAGAATGGCGTCGAGCGACTGGCTCTCGGAGAGCGGCTCAAGACAACTGTAGGGCATATCCGCTACTTGAGGAAAGAGCAGCATGGCCGGGGCACAGGACGTACCGACCGATTCCGGATACAGATCCACTGCATCAAAATGCTTTTTGTAGGCACCCTGGCGCACCAAACCTGGCTCGGCCTGCTGGAGCTCAGGGAAGAACCCGATCGTGCGGTCCGTCACCTCGATCGTCATCGGGAAGGACAGCAGTTCTATCTTCGAGCCATGATCCCGCAGCAACGGATGATCGTCGGACAGATAGCGGTAGCCGGCGCGAAGCAGTGCGAGCATCGCGGTCGTTCGGCCGCACCCCCGATGGCCGGCAATGAGGACCCCACAGCCCTGATACTCCAGCGCCGCGGCATACAGCATGTGCGTATGCCGAACCTTCAACAACTCCGCCAAGGCATAATGAAAAAAGCTCGCGCGTAAGTCGGCATGCATCGCCTCTGGATGAACGAAATATCCCCGCGCCGTCCCCCGGTCGCCATCGATCACCAGCGCTCCCTGTTCATGCAGATCCACCAGGAGGCGCCCGCCGTCTTGTGCGATCGTGCAGTGCCAGAGAACGCGTAACGCGTCACCGAGCGCGGGCTTGGTCCCGGAGAACAATTGTCGTGCCGAGGGCGATAGATGGACCGGCACGTCTCCGCGACTTCCCACCTCTTCGAATTGAATCGTGAACGGGTCATGAGCCAGATCCTCACATCGATAGTGCTGGCGGAAGAGGGCCACGGGACTGAGCAATGCAGGGGAAGAGGCCAGATACCGGACCGCGACTCCATGGAACGAGAACAGCAATTCCTGCAGCGTCGACGTCATGATCATCGTGGCACCTTCCTTATCGTCTCTGGCACATACCAGCGCTCGTGATGTCACTCCATGTCCTCCATGGACCCCTTGGCCTGCAGGAGTCTGAGCGGACATGCAGGCACGGTAATGCAATCCCCTTTCTCTGCCTAGATCCCTAAAAGCTGGGAACGGCCCCTACTTTGGTAGCGAGAGAGGTGAAGACCTGCACAAGAACGAACGGTGAATGTCAAAGGAGAGGGTCTGTCTGTCAGGATAGTAAAACTGGATCTGGAGCTCGTTGGATTTCGATAGTCAAAGGTCTGGCAGTAGCCTCAACAAGGCCGTACATCGTGAAGAATGTGGCGGACGAACGGATGGCTCTTGACCGGGGTGGTTTACGTATCCTGCGAAAGAGATGGGTCGAAGAGGCCCAACTGCCATTCCTCAGCGCGGGTCAGAGGAATGGGGTACCGCTCGGTAAAGCAGGCGTTGCAATATTGGCCCGGTGTGCCGGGGGCGGCGTTCAGCATCCCATCGAGACTCAAATAGGCGAGACTGTCGGCCGTGATGTATTTGCGAATCTCTTCGGTGGAGTGGCTGGAGGCGATCAATTCCTTCCTGGTAGGTGTATCGATGCCATAGAAACAGGGGGAGACGATCGGCGGCGAACTGATGCGCATGTGCACTTCTTTGGCCCCGGCATTGCGCAGCATCTTCACGATCTTACGGCTCGTCGTGCCCCGCACGAGCGAATCATCGACCACGACAACCCGTTTCCCCTCTAAGACCTCCGGCACGGCGTTCAGCTTCACCTTCACGCCGAAGTGGCGGATCGATTGTTCCGGCTCAATGAACGTACGCCCGACATAGTGGTTCCGGATCAGTCCGAGCTCAAACTGAATCCCCGCTCCCTCGGCATACCCCAGCGCGGCAGGCACCCCGGAGTCCGGCACGGGCACGACGATATCCGCCGGGACTGCCGATTCCTTCGCCAGCTGTCTGCCCAAGGCCTTGCGTGTCGCATAGACTGCATTGGCGCCGAAAATCTTACTGTCCGGCCTGGCAAAGTACACATATTC
>JAUXQT010000028.1 GCA_030682135.1 Nitrospirota bacterium
TCCCCATCGTAGACATACCGCTTGGTCTGCCCATTGGCCACCTTTTCGATGCGCCGTCCTAAGCCGTCGTAGCGGTAGGTGCTCGTGGCGAAGGCGGTCGGATTCCCCGCGGTGAACTCTTCCACTTTGGTGAGTCGATTCTCTGGATCAAAGGTGTACTGACTATAGTTGCCCGTCGCGAGCAGGGTCTTCCTGATGAGGTTCCCGTTGTCGTCGTACTGATACGCGTAGTTCGCATCCGCCGTGAGCTGATTGCCGGCGTTCACCACCGTCCCGCCCGTGGTCCGGTTGCCCACCGGATCGTAGGCGAAGGCTTGCGGGGTGGCGAGCAAGGGATGAGAGGCCGAGGTCAACCGGTCTAGAGTGTCATACCCAAACGCCTGGCTGCCTCTCTTATCCGTCAGACTCGTCCGATTCCCCACGGGGTTGTAGGCATAGGCGGCCTGATTGATCGGGGCACTCGTCGCCGTGAGTTGATGCAGGATATTCGTCACCTGACTGGCGGGATCGTAGGTGTAGGTCGTCTGCGTGCCGTTGGGCAAGGTCATGGCCGTGCGGCGCGAGAGGGCGTCGTAGGCGAAGGTCACGAGGGTGGGCGGAACTGCATGGGCAGCCACTTCTCCCGGCGTGAGTGCGCGGCGATACAGCCGCACATCGTCCATGAGGCCTTTGACGTAGGCCGGCCCCACTCCGCTGGCGGGGGCGGACGAATCCTGCCATCGACCCAGGAATCCCTGGTCCACGTTCGCGAAGGTCCCAGCTAATGTCCCCGGCCCATTCACGACTGTCAGCCTCACCGGCAGGCCATTCACATAGGCCTTCAGGGTCCCGGTGGTCAAATCGACCGTCACGGCAATGTGTTGCCACTGGTTGCTCGTGACCACGCCCACCGGCGACCAGAAACTGGAGGAGGGGCTCGTGCCTTGGACCACCACGAGGAGCCGGCCGGCATCGGTGAGCCCCACGCTGAAGCTCTCGCTCAGGTTCGGGTTCCGCCGGGCCAAGAGGAGGCGAAAGGTCGGTTGCGGGAGCGCCGGCTGCAAGTCGGGCTTGATCCAGGCTTCGAACGATGCCGCCGAGCCGAGATTGTCCAAGACCGCCGAATCGGGAATGGTCGCATAATCATTGATGCCGTCGAGCTCGAACGCTTGCCCGAGCTGGCCGGGCGCAAACGTCACTCCATTCTGCAGGGTGCCGTGTTGGCCGTTCACGGCCTCATCGGCCGTCCCCTCGGCGAGCCAGGCGGCGAGCAGCCCGGTGGTCGAACTCGGCTGCCCCGGCGGGCTCGTCAGGGTCGTGAGGCGGTTCAGGCTGTCAGCGGTGTAGCTCGACAGGAGCACGGGATCAAGGCTCGACAGACGGTTCCCGTTTCGATCGTAGCTATACGCGAGCGTCACCGCCGGCTGGTTGGACGAGCCGGCGGTCTTCACCGTGGTCAACCGGTTGGCCGGATCGTAGGTCATGGCCAGTACGCTATCGGGATCGGTCATGTTCGTCAAGTTCCCGATGAGATCGTACTGGTAGCTCGTAATCTGACTGCCTGGGAGTGTTTTACTTAGCAATTGATTCACCGGGTCGTAGGCAAAGCTGATCGTCTCCGCCTTCGGCGTCACCCGTGTGAGCAGATTATCGTTGTCATCATAGGTATAGGCTTCGACTTTGCCCAGCGGGTCCGTGGTGCTGAGCAATCGGTTGCGATCATCATAGGCAAAGGTCGTGGTCTGGTTCTTGGCGTCCTTCACGGTGAGCAGATTGCCGTTGCCGTCGTAGGTGATGCAGGATGGTGAAACAGGTCGCCAGCTTTGTTCTCGCATCGCTCGGACCTTCGACGTACCGAATAAAGTACGCCTCAGGCCCTCGCTCGTTGCGGCCGCGCTGGACAACCCGTTTGACCATCCTGGGGATTGGGTATTGTCTAGAAACTTATCCGACATCCTAACCTATCGACGCTCGGTTATCACTTGGATCTAAACAGTTTCGAGGTGATGAAGTAGTAGATGAATCCCGAGAGCGCGAAAAACAGTAGCCAGCCCGCGATGCTGAAGTGTGAAATCCACAAGGAAAGCGTTTGAAGTGGTGAAATGTTGCTTTTGAAGAGCAGAATGCCAACACCCATCCATATCCCCCAGCCCGTAATGACTGAGGCAATGAGTATTAGAGTTTTCCCAACAAGGGGAAATTTGGTTAACAACGTTCGCTATTCTCCATTTCCGTTTCCCCTCCCAGCCAGTCCAATAAACCGCCACGGCGTCACACCACATTGCGAGTAGGTTGCACGGTGGTAATCTTCGATGATGCTATCTTTCATGCACTTGGGGCATGTCGTCTTTCTTGCCAACTAAACACGCGAGTGAGATACGTAGGTCGGTGCTTTCATGAGTTGTGTGGAATCAGTCTAGAAGAAAGGAGTCGGTAAATTAGAACGACGAGCGTGATAAAAAGCAGCCAGCCAAAGACAAACCAATGTGACAGATACACAGCTAGTGATTGCAGATCTGAGATTTGACTTCTAATTAAGATCTCGACTAGACCGAACCACACTCCGCCTGCAATCATAACTGATGTCAGAAAGAGAAGAGCTTTCAGCACGAGAGGCATTTGTTTTAGAATGGTAATCATTCCCCATTTCTATTGCCAAGCCCGCCCAACCCGAGATACCTAAAGGCTGACAAGCCACATTGTGAGTAGCAGGCCTGGTGGTAATCATCAATGATGCTGTCCTTCATACACTTTGGGCAGGTACTGGAAAGATTCGACGAGTCCTGTTGAAAAATCTGGTCATACTTGATCAAACAGTTTCTTACGCAGCCGACTTCAGAACTTGATACGCCCCAAATCGTTGGTAAGAAATAGGGGTTGCGGCAAACTTTTGGGGCAGTCTGGCAATAGTAGAAGCACTGGCCTCCATTCTCAGCACACTTTTGGTCATAATATGAACAGGAAGCTGGATAACTTAACGGTGGTCGAATTGGGGCAATTGGCGGGCGCCGCCGAAGCCCGAGTGGGTCAGTGAAGTTCGTTGGATTATCTCGAACGTAGAGATACAGATTCGGGCTGTCACCTCCGAAGCCAATCGGATCAGGCTCTAGGAATCTTCCCACGTTCGAATCATAAGAACGCGCTCTGTAGTAATACAGGCCGCTCTCCGTGTCCTGTTCTCGGCCTGTGTACGTGACAGGGTTCTCGATAGTACCTGTTTGATCAAGTACATTCCCCCACACATCGTACGCATAGCTTTGAACCGCTGCACCACTGCTGTCGGTAAGGTCTGTGACACTGTTGAGTCCATCTGCATGATAGAAGAACGTATTCGCACCACGAGTGACGGCCAATGGTTCATCAACGCGCGGACCATACGTGTATCGGGCTTGCAGAACATTAGCTCCATCATATTCCAACAGGATTTGGTCACGGTCGTACATGTAGCGCCGCGTTTGACCATTTCCTATCTTTTCAATCCTTCTTCCCAATCCGTCGTATCGGTACGTTGATGTGGCAACGGCCGTCGGGTTTCCAGCAACGAAGTCTTGTACCTGGATGAGTCGATTTTCTGCATCATAGGTATAGACCGTAAAGTTGTTCGTGGCCTTACTGGTTTTCTTCGTCTGATTCCCATTGTCATCGTGTTCAAAGATGAACTGAACATTTTCGGTTAACTGATTGCCTGCGTTGGCGAGTGACCCATTAGATGTTCTATTCCCAACTGGGTCGTAGGCGAACGTCTGACTGGTGGGTGGCAAAGGATGCGTGGCTGAAATCAGTCTGTCCAAGTTATCGTACCCAAATGCTTGAGTTCCTCTTCTGTCCGTCAACTGCGTTCGGCTGCCCACCTGGTTGTACAGATAGTCGGCGTTGTTGATCGATGTGTTCGTCGCGGTAATCTTGTGCAGGATGTTCATGATTTGGCTGGCCGTGTCGTAGCTGTATGACGTTTGCGTGCCGTTCGGCAGCGTGAGACTCGTTCTTCGGCTCAATGCGTCGTAACCAAACATCGTAGCCCCGACTGGGCTGGTCAATGAAGTCATCCGATTGAGCGAGTCATAGACATAGGTCTGCGAAGCCGTGCCATCGGCTAATGACAACCGGTTGCCGTTTTTGTCATAGGTATACGTTAAGGTCGCATTCGGTTGGTTTGAAGAACCAGTGGTGCTCGTAGTCAATAACCGGTTCACTTGGTCATACGTCATCGTCAATGCACTGTCTGAGTCGGTAACGGAAGTCAAGTTGCCGACAGTATTGTAGCCGTAGTTTGTGAGAAGACTGCCAGGCAGCGTCTTCTTAACGAGTTCATTGACGGCATTGTACTCGAAGCTGGTGGTGTCTGCTTTCGGGGTAACCCGCGTGAGCACATTGTCATTCCCGTCGTAGGTATACGTTTCGATCTTCCCAAGCGGGTCCGTTGTCGAAAGCAATCGATTGCGGTCATCGTAGGCGAAGGTGGTGGTCTGGTTCTTGGCGTCCTTGACTGTGAGCAAGTTTCCGTTCCCATCATACGTGTACTCGGTGACGCTACTGTTGGGGTCCCTCACCTTCTTGAGCCGGTTCTTGGCATCGTACTCGAAGGTCGTCACGCGAGTGAGCGCATCGGTGCTGGTGGCCACGTTGCCGGCCGGGTCATAGGTCAAGGTGGTCGTGCGGTTCAAGGGATCGGTCGTGGTGAGGAGCCGGCCGAGGGCGTCGTAGGTAAAGGTGGTCGCCGGGTTCGCGGGATAGAGCGCGTCGCGCGTTTCGGTCAGCAACCCTTGGGCATTGTAGAAAAACCGTGTGACTTTGTTGTCCGCATCCGTGATGGTGAGCGGATTGCCCTTCACATCGTACACGATGTTGGTCTGGTTGCCCTTGGGATCGGTGATCCTGGTGACCTGATTAAAGGCCGGCTCGTAGAGGAAGCTGGTGGTGGCGGCGATGCTCTGCTCGGTGCTGGTGAGCAGATTGCCCTTGGCATCGTAGGTCATGGTGGTCACGGCACTGTTTGGGCGCGTGATCGTGAGCGGATTGCCTTGCGAGTCTCGCGCGATCATCGTGGTCCGATTCAACGGATCGATCTGTTTCGTCACTCGGCCAATCGCATCGGTCTCAAAGGTGGTCGTCTGGCCCTTGGCATCTTTGTAGGTGGCCTGCACGATCGGCGGTTGGGTGATGGGGGCGGGAGTGCCTGCGGTGCCCTGGCCCGCCGCCAGGTTCGGCACGGCGGTCAGTTCGGTGGGCCTGATCTCCCGGAAGGCCCCATCCGGAAGCGTGGCCCGCTGCAACCGCCCGGCATGGTCGAACTGATAGGCATACACCTGATTGCGCGCATCGGTCCGCTGGGTGAGCCGATGCTGCGCATCGTAGGCAAAGCGTTGCTGGGTTTGATCGGCGTACTCAACCGTGGCCAGATTGCCGGCGCTGTCATGGGTCAGTTGCGTCACGCGGCCGGCGGGATCAGTAGTTGTCGCCAGACGACTGCCATTGTAACTCAAGGTCGTGACTTGTCCGGCTGGATCGGTGATGGTCGTCAACTGATTGCTGCCGTTGTAGGCGTAGGTGGTCGTATTGCCGTTGCGATCGCTCAGGCTGGTTTGGAGACCTTGGACATTGAATTGATACGTGGTCCCGTCTTTGAGCGTGCGGGTGTAGGTGCCGTCGGGATTCTGCTTGAGGATGGAATACTCACCGGGCGGCGAAAGAAAATCCGCGGTGAGATCCCTGCGTCCGCCGGAGGTATAGATGGCGCTGGCCTCGCTTCCGGTGAGGGCTCGGCTCCAATATCCGACTTCATCGAGACTGCCGGCAAAGAGGTCGATCGGCGTGGTCCCGCCGTAATTCGTCAGCGCCCCGATCGTGAGCGGGTCTGGCTCGCCGTCATCGTCGAGGAGGGCGCCATCGGCATTGGAGGCCAGGGGCGCCGCGCGATCGAGTTGGCCGTCCAGATAGAGACGAAGTTCTCCGACGCTCAGATCGCGCACCGCCGCGACGTGATGCCACTGCCCATCGGCGACCAGCCGATTGCCCGTGAGCTGCTGTCCGGCATCCGCCCCATTGGCCCCCGACTCCCGGATGATGACATCAAGCCTGCCCCCATTGAGCCCGACGATGTAGCGCGAAATCGCGGTTGCCGGACAGGACTGTGCACATTCGTGCTTGCCGACAATGGTTTGATAACCCGTGACCTTCGTGCTCCTGACCCAGGCCTCGATGCTGAACGAGCCGGCTCCCGGATCAAGATTCGCATTGTGCGGGACACGGACATACTCCTCCACGCCGTCAAGATTGAATGCTTGCCCCAGCGGTCCCGAGGTGAAGGTCACGCCACCGAGGAGCGATCCCGTATTGCCGAACGCCTGGTCTTGCCCCGTGCCCTCTCCTGCCCACAGGCTCGTCAGGCTGGAGACTGCGGCGCGAGGATTAGGGGATGGTTCGGCCATCGCCCCTGGCGAGCAAGGCCGTCCCGGACGATACGACGATCTTGTCGAGGCCCATTAGCGTCCAGCCAGCGCCAAACGGACTCTGCTGCTCGTTGCGAGTCATCGTGAAGCCACGGCTGATCGCGCCAATGCTCGACTGTCCATAGTTCGAAAATGTGAGCAGTTCGTAGGGGTAACGGCCGGTCGGCAAGGGCGCGGCGTCGTACTGCACACCCAGGCGGGTGGTCGAGCTGGCTTGTTCGTTCATCGGTGAGGCATCCCAATAGCCGCGCGTGCCTTGTTGCAGCCCGCCCACGGTTATCTGGGCCGAAAAGGTGTGCGGAACTGCCGCGCGGATGTCCAATGTGGCGGTCACCGGCAAGATGGGTCGGACATCGGCGGTGGTTGAATTGTAGTGCAGCGTCAGATCGCGCGAGGCACCGAGGGTCCGAATGCCAGGGATCGTGACATTCTGTGTCAGCGTACCCTCGGTAAGATCCCCGTCTGAGGCCATCGCACATTTCGTACAGCCGCCGATGATGCGATTTTGTTCGTTGGGGATACTCGCGGCCGGGGCCAAGGCAAAGTGCCAGGCCGTCTTCCGTACACCCCCGCTGAGGGTTTCCAATCGGCTACCGTCAGCACTCACCTTCATGCGTCCAGCCACGTAGAACGTGCCGGTGTCGGGGGAGAGGGACCAGAGATCGAATTCGTTGCCCACTGGCAGATTGTCCGTATTCGGCAAGGTGATCGGGGCCGGTGTCGTGAAGGTAATGCCTGCCGGTTGAATGGTGATGGAGAAGCCGGGGCGCAATTCCACCGGTCTGGATTCCGGCCGGCCATATTCCGGCACCGGGCTGATCGTGAGCACCCCGGTATAGTCCGTGCCATTGGCATTCTTGGCCGTATGCGGGGGAATGGTCACGGAGACGGCGGGGAACGAAGGATTGCCGAGCACGGTGGTCGCATTCGGATTTACGGTGACCGCCGAGGCCATGTCGAGCGCGGGCACACGCAGTTCGGACGGCAGCTGATTCACGACATTGGGGATCAGATCCACTGGCGAAGCCAAGATTGCATAGCCTTGCGCAAACCCATCGGCGAGCAGAACTTGCCGGCCTGTAACGGCGAGATTATTCAACGTGAATTGGCCCTGCGCATTCGTCGTCGTGGTGGCCAGCGTGCCTTTGAGCGACACCGGCAGATTGGCAATCGGAAGCCCTGAGCCATCGACGACGCGGCCGGAGACACCGGTGATGCCACCAACCGGTGCGCCCGTGACGGTCACGGTGATCGTCTCCGACACGGTGAGGATGCCGTCGCCGGCGATGATGGTCAGCGGGAACGAACCCACCTGGGTGGCGTCGGGTGTAAAGATGAATTGGCCGGTTTGGGCATTGAACGTGGCATGGGCCGGCAGCGGTAGCGGCGTCACAGCGAACGTGACGGGATCGTTGTCGGGATCGGTTGCGGTGGCCGTGAAGGTCAATGTGCTGCCGAGTGGGATGGTTTTGTTCCCGATCGGGGCCAGTACCGGGGTGCCGTTGACGATGGTGAACGGGAGACTGTTCGAGGCGCCGCCACCCGGTGCGGGATTCTCCACCGTCACCGGCACCGTGCCTTTGGCCGTGAGCAATGCGGCAGGAATGGTCGCCGTGAGTGACGTGGCGTTCACGAATGTGGTGACAAGGGCGGTGTTGCCGAATGTGACTGTCGCGCCGGTGACGAACGATTGGCCGATCACGGTAAGGGTTGTGTTTGGACTCCCGCTCGGGAGGCTCGCCGGTGAGAGGGCCGTGATCGACGGCACCGGATTCACCACGGTGATGGTGCTGCTGGCGCTCGTGCCATTGAGGGACGCGGTGATGTCGGCTTGGCCCTGGATAAGCGCGGTGACGGTCACGGGAGCACTGAGCTGGTTGGCCGGCACTGTGACGGAGCCGGGGACGGCGGCCACCGTGGGATTACTGCTGCTCACGGTGACGGAGGTGGCGGTGGTCTGGACGGCGTTGAGCGTGACGGTCAACGTGCCGGTCGTCCCACGCACAATCGAGAGCGTCGCCGGTTGCAGACTCGCCACGGTCGGTGCCGGGATGACGGTGAAGGAGCTGGCGCTTGTGCCGGTGCCGGCCAGCGTCATGACGGCGATCGGACCGGTCGTGGCGGTCGGCGGCACCACGGCGACAAGGGTTGTCGAATTCGTGACCGTGAAGGTCGGCGCGAGGATACCGTGGAACGTGACAGTTTGCACGTTCACGAAATTGGTGCCGGTGATGGTCACCGAGGTGCCTGGCTGTCCGCTCGTCGGCGTGAACCCCGTCACGGTTGGGGCCGGCAGGGCCACATCGACTTGGCTGGCGACGCTAGCGCCGTTGAGTGTGACCGTCACGGTGGTCGAGCCGGAGGCAACGGCGGTGATCGCGATCGGCACGCTCGTTTGACCGGCAGCGAATGCGACCGAGGCCGGCACGGTCACCACGGCGCTGTTGGCGCTACTTACGGCGAGCGATCCGGCAGCGGTCGGCGCCGGTGCGAGCGTGGCCGTGAGCGTGCCGGTCGCACCGGCGACCAGATTGAGCGGATTGGGCGCGAGCGCCGTCGGTTGGGCACCGGCTCCGGTGTCGAGCACGCTGACGACGAGGAAGCTTCCTGGGGCGCTGGTAAGGCGAATCTCAAGTGTATTGTTCGCTTGGAGCGCGACGGTGCGGTCGAGGATCGCAACATTTTGGCCAAAGTCGCCGGGGCCAAGGATGTGGGTGCCGTTCAGCTTGACGGTTGCCGACGAGATGCGGTTTGTGCCATTGGCGTGGCCGTTGACGACATGGAGCGTGTAGGGCGCGGTGGTCCCAGTAGGGAGCGTGAAGGTGTCGGCGAACTGATTCGGCGGCCCCGCCGTGCGGGTGTATGGTTTCGGCCCGAAGAGGACGGTTTGTGCGAACGCGGGTGCGGTGAGGACCAGCCCCATCGCCAGCATGGTGAGCAGGGGTAGCCATCGTCGCATCGTGAACCGCCTTGGTGAAGGTGAGATCGTGATTGAGTGGTACGGGCGCGCGCGTGGTATTTCTACGCGCTTGCAGGTGCAAGGTCAAGATAGGAATGCAAAGAATATATTATTTCGTAATGGAAGTATTTATGGCCACGCGCGGAGAAAATACGTGTATTGCATCAGGCATTGTGACTCATCGTGGCCTCTTGCAAAGTTCTTCTATGAATGGGAGAGTAGGCGTATGACGTTACGACACCCCCTATGCGCCTGACCTTCACGATCCAACGATTTAACCCCGAAGTCGATTCCACGCCCCATCCTCAAGAGTTCCGTCTCGATGTCGGCCGTGGCATGACGGTGCTCGACGCGCTCATTCGCATCAAAAACGAGTGCGATGGGAGCCTGGCCCTCCGGTATTCCTGCCGCTCTGCGATTTGCGGCTCCTGCTCGATGACCATCAACGGGAGCGAGAAACTCGCCTGCCGAACTTCTCTTCGCAAAGAACTCGACCGGCATGGGCACATCGTCGTGGCACCGCTCCGCAACATGCCGGTGATCAAGGATTTGGTCGTGGATATGGCTCCGTTCTGGGAGAAGATCCGCGATGTGCAGCCGTGGCTTTCGCCCGGCAGGCCCTGGCGCGAGGGCTCGTCTGTTCAGCTGGAGGCGCGGGACCATCTTCATCCGGAGTTCCACAATGTCGATGCCTGCATCATGTGTGGCGCCTGCGTGGCGGCCTGTACTGTGCACGAAGTCTCGAAGAGTTTTGCCGGTCCCGCAGCCCTGGCGAAGGCCGACCGCTTTCTCTCCGACCCGCGAGAAGCCCCGTCGGCGACGCGCGCCAGGTTGTCGGCTCTTCAACGTGAAGATGGGATCTGGGACTGTACGCGCTGCAACTTCTGCGTCGAAGTCTGTCCGAAAGATGTCAAACCGATGGAGGCGATCATCCGGCTGCGGCGGGCTTCGCTTGAACGAGGTATGACCACGACCGGCGGCGCCCGTCATATCCTCGGCTTTGCCGATCTGGTCGAGCAGCAGGGGCGGTTGAACGAAGCGATCATGCCGCTGAAAGTGGTCGGGTTTGCGCCGCGTGCGGTCTGGCGCATCCTGCCTCTGGGCCTCAAGATGTTCTTCAAAGGGAAAGTGCCGAATCCTCTCGGACATGCGATCCCAGGACTCAGCCACCTTCAGGCGCTCATTCGGCGAGTGCGCCGCGCGACATCTCCAGTCTAACCTCGATGGCCTGGACCATTCACTGGCGTGAACACATTGCCATGGCCGATAGGGCCTTCGAGGCCGAAGGGAGTCGGTCGATCGGGCGGGAATCACAAAAAAAGTGGCGGAATTAAGACCGATTGGCAATATAAAGGGATAACTGCAGAAGGAGATGTGCATGGATAAGCGGCAGCATCCCCGGTTTCCCGCCAGGTTTCACAGTTCCTTCACTTCTGTCGCGGTGGTCAGCGGAGAGGGCGAAGTGATCGATCTTTCGCAGCGAGGCTGCTGCGTGGTCTGCAAGACCGCCGTGCATCCGGGAGGCACGATCACGCTCCGCGTCCATGTCCTGCCGGATGAGCCGTCGATCACCATTCGGGAAGCGGTCGTGCGGTGGACACGCGATGGCCGATTCGGAGTCGAGTTCGTGTCCTTGATCCCTGAGGAATGGGCTCGTTTGCAGCATGCCGTGACGCAGTTGGAACTGCATCCCTACCAGCGGCCGACTGACGAGACATCCGATGTGGCGTAAGGGCCCTCGGCCATGCGCTGCCCGGTCGTCAGACCCCTCGAGACTCACGGCGACGGGCATCAGCCGTTTCGACGAAATCCATAGAGCAAGGTGATGTTGATCCGCCGGCAGAGGTACTCGTTCTTGAAGGCGATCTCGTCCGTTTCGTGGAAGAGGTCCGAGTTGAAGACGATGGCGCGATTGGTGCGATAGGGGACCTTTACCGTCTGCGCGCCCACCTGCTTGAGCCAGGCGAGAATCTTCGGTTTGTTCTTGTCGCTGTTATACTCCTGAAAATTCCAGTCTCGCGGCGCTTCCTTGTCGTACACGACCAACCCGCCCGTTTCCTGGTTGAGGTTGGCCTCGTCCGGCGTAATCCAGAAATTTACGTTGACCGCCGCGGCGTCGGCATGGATGTTGAGGCCGCGTCTGGTGCTGTCATGTTTGAAGGCCCAGGCCTGGGTGAGCCGGTGCTGCTTGAAGATGCGGGGAAACTTCAACCGCAGCTCTTCGGCAATTTGGAGGAGCAGGGGCGAGGCGAATCCATCGCCCAGAAACGCCCCGATATAGCCATTCTCGTAATCCTTTTTCCAGACAGTGGACTCCCAGCAAAAATGGCGCAGGGCTTCCAATGCCTCGTGCTTCAGCAGCCCGTCGATAAAGGTGACCTCCGGTTGCTGCGCCAGATAGCGGGATTCCACGGCCTCGACGTTCAAGTCAGGATGGAGTGCGCCATCCGGGAGATGCGGATTCGGAGTGCGATACAGGAGCCGATTGAACGAGGCTGCAACCGGTGCGAGCGCTTGTGGGGCGATGGGCATTCGATTGCCTGGATCGGGGCGGCGGCGCAATTCGCCGTCGAGTTGTTGGAGTGCCTGGAAGTAGGGGCGATGCTCGTCATGCAGGAGTTGCCGCTCGAACAGATATCGAACTTGTTCAAGATCATGGGTGATACGTGAGCGATAGACGAAGGCGTCGGTCACGGGCTTGCCATGGTCATGCTTGGCCGTCGCCACTCGTTGGAGGCAATCGACGGCCTTCTCATGTTCTCCTGCCCAGGACCAGGCAATGCCGAGATTGTAGAGGGCCTTCAGATAGCCAGGCATGATCGTGAGTGCCTGTGTGAATGAGGCAATCGCCTCGTTCAGCGATCCAGTTTCCATCAAGGCCAGGCCCAGATTGTTGAGCGCTTCGACATGGGCCGGCTTCAAGTGAATGGCGTGACGATAGGAGGCGAGCGCCCGCTCCATCTCGCCCTGCTCCTTGAAGACGGCGCCGAGGTTGTTATGGGTGTCGGCATGGGACGGATTGAGCGCGAGGGCCTGTTGGTACGCCTCGATGGATTCAGGGAGCGCACCGCGGTCTTTGAGCGCATTGCCCAGGTTGATCCAGGCTTCA
Organism: Nitrospirota bacterium; assembly: GCA_030682135.1. Classification (GTDB taxonomy): domain Bacteria; phylum Nitrospirota; class Nitrospiria; order Nitrospirales; family Nitrospiraceae; genus Palsa-1315. Next base: position 12,497 of record JAUXQT010000028.1, read on the forward strand.
AGATGCCGTGGGTTCAACGTGACGGCCTGCCGGTAGGCGCGGATGGCTTCGTCAGGACGAGCCGCCTTCTGCGCCACGACGCCAAGGTTAAACGAATAGAGCGGCGAGGCAGGAGCCTGTTCGATGGCGCGGGAGATGGTGGCGATGGATTCGTCGAATCGATTGAGTCGATAGAGCAAGAGGCCGAGCTGGTGCAACGCGTCCGGATGGTTCGGGGCGAAGTCGAGGGCCCGCCGATAGGCGCCTTCTGCTTCCTGGAGCCGGCTTGCTTGCAGATGCGCAGTGCCTTCATTCAACAAGGCGCGGATGGTCGCGGTATCCGGCGCTCGGTCGAGCTTGGCCTGTTGCGTATTTTGGGGGCGACCTTTGACTGGTTTCATGATGAGGTTGGATCAGTGCTCCTCAGGGTCTGATGCCGTGAGGGTATACGAATATCGACGCAATGGTCAAAGGGAGGGTGTCCTGCACGGTGACTTTCCGCAAATCGGAAGTTATACTTCGAGCGGGCCAGTGCGTTGGAGGGATGGAGATGATTGTCATGGGAAATATTGCCCGAGGATTGTGCGGGATCGTGGGTGTCGGGTTGCTCGCCATGCCCGTTGCCGTTGCGGCTGGCGCGTCGGAGAAGCCGGTGACAGGCGAGACGGTGATCCGTGAAGCGAAGGAAGCGGCGACGGCCACCAAGGACTATACGATTCAGCAGAAAGATGCCTTTCAACGCAAGGTGCAAACGGAGCTGGATGAGATGCAGGTGCGTATTACGCAATTGCGCGGACAAGTCCAGCATGCGTCGGCGTCGGCCAGAGCGGAGATCCAGAAGTCGATTGAGGAATTAGAGAAGAAGAAAGAGCTGGCCGGCAAGAAAGCGCAGGAGATTCATTCCGCCACGGCGTCGTCCTGGGAGCAGGTGCAGTCGAAGGCGGTGGCGGCGATGGACGATCTTCGAGAGTCGCTCAACCAGACTCTGTCACATTTTTCGTCACGGTAGACCCATGAAATATGCCCACTATCCCGGTTGTGCGGCCCAAGGGGCGACCCCGGAGCTCTATCAATCGACGCGGGCCATCATCGGCCGGTTGGGGATCGAGGTCGTCGAGCTCTCTGCTGCGGCTTGTTGCGGCGCCGGGGTGGTGACGGAAGTGCATCCCGATATGGCGCTGGCGATCAACGCCAGAACCTTTGCGCAAGCCGAACAGCTTGGCCTGGACGTCATGACGATTTGCGGCACCTGCCAAGGGGTGATGAGCGCCGCCAATCGGCGGTTGAAGACAGAGGCGGGGACGCTGGATCGTATCAACGCGCTTTTGGCGCCGGAAGGGCTGGCCTATCACGGACGGGTTCAGGTTAAGCATCTCCTCTGGATTGTGGTGCGAGACATCGGGCTGGCTCGCCTGGGAGCTCTGGTCTCCACGCCGATGCACGACTTCCGCATCGCCCCGTTTTATGGCTGCTACATTCTGCGTCCATCGTGGGATTTGGGGTTCGACGATCCTGAGAATCCGCAATCCCTTGAGCGGCTTATCGCGGCCGTCGGTGGTGAGCCAGTGCCCTATGCCGGGAGGACCAAATGTTGCGGATTTCCCATCATCCTCGAAAGAGAAGCCATTGCCGTGGCCATGGCAGGGACACACATGAAGGAGGCCAAGGAGCAGGGAGCCGACTTCATGGTGACGCCCTGTCCTCTCTGCCACATGAGTCTGGATATTTATCAGGACCGGGCTGGTCTTGCGGTGAAGACCGAACTCAACTTGCCGATCTTGCATCTGCCGCAATTGCTGGGGTTGGCGATGGGAATTCTGCCCAAAGACTTGGGTCTCTCGCATCATTTGATCTCGGTCGATTCTATTCTGGCGACGCATGAGCGCCGCCAAACGCATCCGTAACCGCTCTGAAGGAGTTGTCGTATGAACGTGGTGAATCTATCAGACTATCAGCAGTTTAGCAGTGAGAAGATGAAGAAGAATAACATGTTTGAGACGCCACGATTCTTCTGCGACATCTACTGCTTCGAGCCGGGGCAGGAACAGAAGGGGCATATCCACGGCGAGCAGGATAAGGTCTATCTCGTGCTTGAGGGGCAAGGTACGTTTCAGGTTGGTTCAGAGAAACAAGTGCTGGGTCAAGGGCAGGGGACCATGGCGCCGGCCGGGGCAGAACACGGCGTGAAGAATCATACAGACCAACGCCTCAAAGTACTGGTGTTCGTGGCGCCCAATCCGGCGTAAAAAGTTAAACGTGAAACGTAAAACGTTAAAGAGATATAGATTGCTGGGCCAAGGAACAGAGGAGGGGGTGGAATCCTGGCGATCTCCCGTGCTCGTGGAACGCGCTTGGGCTCGTCTGTCTGGCTCTTCTGGATAAATTTCCAGTCCGATCAACCAAACAAACCAGATAGACGAGATAGACCAGATGAACCAGCATTCGCTGGCCACGCGCAGTGGAAGATCAATCAGCTTCCATCCCTGAAGAGATAACGAGTGAGCTTGGAGGGAACAGGAGAGGGCTAGGACCGGCGCGGTGAGGGACCGCGCTGGCGGCTCTCGTGAGACCGTGAGGGATAAATTCAAGAAACGACCTCAGTAGCTTCTATCTGAAAATTCAGAATGTCCCCATTTTCTCACCCGCGGGTTCCTCATCGAAAATCGATTTTAAGTTAGGTTCTACTTTACTGCAAGGAACGAAGCATTACCGCGAACCTCGCATTTGCCACAATGTGGGCGACTTCCTCTTGGTC
>JAUXQT010000081.1 GCA_030682135.1 Nitrospirota bacterium
GGGAATTGTGATGAGTCTTTTCCGGAATGCATTAAGGAGGTATCCCATGGGTTTAGTGGCTGGGAAGAAGCTGTTCTCAATCATGGCGCTTTGCGCGATGATTGGCCTTCTCCTGCTCCCCATCGCCGTATCGCTTCCAACACTGGCTATGGGCGCGGATGCGCCTGATGCGGTGAAAAAGGATGGTGAGGCGAAGGTTGAGAAGGGGAGAGACGTTTATTATAAGACCGAGGGTATCGTTGCCGGCGCTCCTGCGCCGAAAACGGTCGATGGTCCTCGGGATTATCCGCGGTACAACTTCGAGAGCCGCGTGTTGCTCTGGTTCGCAAATCAGCAGCACCTCTATTACGGAAGTTTTGTGCTCGCGGTTCCGATTTTCTGCATGGTCATCGAGTTCATGGGGGTGGTGACGAAGGATAAGGCGATGGCCAAGCGGTATGACCAGCTTGCTTATGACTTCATCAAGATCAGCTTGACGGCCTATTCGCTGACCGCCATTCTCGGTGGTATCTTGATCTTCACCTTCCTGACGCTCTATCCGGCCTTCTTCGGTTACTTATCCAGTATCTTCCGCCCGGTCATGCATATCTATGCATTGATGTTCGTGGCGGAGAGCGGAACCCTCTACATCTACTATTACGGCTGGGATAAGATGCGGGAAGGGTTCCTCAAGTGGATTCACTTGAGCATGTCCGTCATTTTGAACGTGATCGGGACGTTGCTCATGTTCCTGGCGAATTCCTGGATCGGGTTCATGATGTCGCCTGCCGGTGTCGATGAGCAGGGGCGCTATCTCGGGAACATCTGGCATGTCATTCATACCGCGCTCTGGAATCCGCTCAATGTGCATCGCATCTTGGGTAACATGGCGTTCGGTGGCGGTGTCGTGGCGGCCTATGCGGCGTACAAGTTCTTGGCCTCCAAGACCGATGAAGATCGTGCGCACTATGATTGGATGGGCTATATCGCCATGGCGCTCGGCGTGGCCTTCTTGATCCCCTTGCCATTTGCCGGGTATTGGCTGATGCGCGAAGTGTATGCCTATCGTCAGCAGATGGGCATTACCCTCATGGGCGGTCTTCTGGCTTGGCTCTTCATCATTCAGGCTACGATGATCGGCATTCTCTTCCTCAGCACCAACTACTATCTCTGGCAGGCTCTCGGTCGGATGCGTGGTGCTGAGAAGTATCAACGCTACATCAAGTATCTCGTGTTCGTCCTCTGTTGCGGCTACCTGGTGTTCATTACTCCTCACACGATCGTCATGACTCCCGCTGAGCTCAAGGCTATGGGTGGCCAGCAGCACCCGGTGTTGGGGAACTATGGCGTCATGTCGGCTAAGAATGGCGGTATCAACGTCATTATTACGACCACCATTCTGAGCTTCGTGTGGTACATGCGAGGCAACAAGGTCTCGACGGTATCCTGGTCGAAGTTTGGCAATATCTTCATGGGCTGCTTCTTTGGTTGCGCCTACGTGAATATCGTCGGACTCGCGGTCCTGGGATATTATATTCCGGCAAACGTGCGAGTCGGTCTATCTGTTCCTCAGGTGGCGACGACCCTGTCCTGCCTCTTCTTCATGTTTGCGCTCAACAGCTTCATGATGAAGGGTGCAAAGCAGATGGGTCCCATCGAATGGGGGAAGATCTCGGCTCGTTCGCAATATGCGTTAATCATGCTCGCGACAGCCTTTACCTGGATGATGGGGTTGATGGGGTACATTCGCTCATCGGTCCGATTATTCTGGCACGTGAATGAGATTATGCGCGACAACTCACCTTGGGCCTATACCCATACGGTGGGATTCGCAGCAAACATGATTTCATTCAATGTGTTGTTCTTCTGGATTAGCATTCTCTTTGTCTTCTGGCTGGGCAGCCTGGGGGTAAAGAAGGCGCCAGTTGAAGCAAAGGCAGGGGTTCCTGGTGGCGCTGCACAGCCAGCTGGGAGCCACTGATCATCTTTAGGATCTTGCTTGGGGGAGTGGAGGCGCGTGGTACGTGCCTCCGCTCTTACCAAAACCTCAGGAGGTTACAATCGTGGGCGATCTGATAAACGAAGCTATTTCAATAGGGTGGCCGCTGCTCGCGCTTCTCGCGGGGCTTCTCGTGTATTCCCAGGTATCGATTAGCGATCCTGCTGCAAAGAAACGCGCAACCTTCAAGCTCTTTATTGGCATCATTGCAGCCTTCATGCTGTTGGTGGCAATTGCGCATTACAAGAACAGCTTTTACGAAGCGAATCGGATGTTGCCGGTTTCTCTGGTTCTCATCACGTCGATGTGCTTCATGATGGGGATCTACTTCCCCAATCAAGCCGCATTGCTCAAGATCGGCGGCTTCATGTTTTTTGTCGCAGCTGGTCTTTCCGGATACGGGAATTGGTTGCCACAGGTTGAAGGCGGATTCCCACCAAAGGAAGAGAAGATTCAGTTTGAGTCGATGACTGCGCAACAGTTGGCCGATGAAGGCGAGAAGATCATTTTCGGAGGTATCGGGCAAAATAAGGTTCAGGGCGCGATCGGAAAAGGGCAATGTCCGCTTTGTCACGCATTTCATAAGGGAATGCTGGGAGAGCGTGCGCCGAACCTTGACGGAATTCCTGAACGTGCGGGTAAGGAGCGGCTGGAAGATCCTAAGTACAGCAAGGGGAAACCTGCCGGTAGAGACTATGCTCAGAAGGAAGCATTTCCTGGAGCGGGCACCGCAGAGAATGGCCAGGAGTATATCGCTGAGTCCCACTCCTGCCCGAGCTGTTACGTTGTTGCCGGCTTTGGCGTAAAGGGTACGAACGATAAAGAAAGCCCAATGCCTGCCATCCACAAGCCACCGATCTCGCTGAGTCTCCCAGAGTTGGCGGCGGTTGATACGTGGCTCTATATCCGCGAAGGGCGAGACTCCCCGACCTATGACGAAATCGTCAAGTCGTACGAGAAGTTTATTCCGGAAGCCGACCGTCCAAAGCAGCAAGATGATAAGGCTGCCGGGCCGCCAAGCGCCTTGCTGGCCGATGGAACTGAGCCGGTGGATCAGATTCTCGCAAAGGCTCAGTGCGTGTCCTGTCACACGATCCCTGGCATTCCTGGGGCGGTTGGTACGATTGGTCCTAAGCTCGAAGAAGGTACGAATGCTCCTCTTCGGATCAAGGACAAGGACTATAAGGGAACGGCCAAGACTGTTCCAGATTACATTATGGAGTCGATCGTTTCACCCAGTGCCTATGTGGTGAAACCATTCCCGGACAATACGATGCCTAAGGTGTTCGGGCAGAAGCTCAGCGCCGGGGCGCTCAAGAAGATCGTCGACTATTTGTCGCAGGTGAAGGCGGGATCGCCACCACCGAAGATTTCATAATCGTGTCTGTCTACCTCTTTTGTTCAGCAAAGGGAGTTCGCCGATGAAAGCATTAATGTCAGTCGCGGCACTCATAGGAGCAGTTGGGATACTCCTGCTTGCCGGAATGATTGTCGATATCATTCCGTCAAATACGGTGCGCCTGGTTGAAGGTTACATGCCCATGCAAGTGCTCTTTGAGCTCACGCTGTTTGTCGCGGGATTTACAGGGTTGAGCTATATGATGGGTTCAATGGGAATGGCCGTCCCTCGCTTCTGGCAAGGGATTCTCTTTTGGTCGTTCATTCTGCTGTATTTGAAGTTTCGGGTCTATCCGCCGATTCCGTTCAGCGTTCGCGCTATGTACGGAACCGTCTCGCTCATAGCTGTGTTTATGTGGGTTTCCGCGAACGAAGAAGATTGGAAGAAGTTCAAGCAGCCGATCATGAACATTTTGGATGCCCAGACCGGGGCAAACAAATTGCTGCGTTATGCCTATCTAGTTCTGTTGCCCATTCTGATCGGCGGGTTCTCCTACAACGCGATGGTGCCGAAGTCGGAGGAGCCCATCGAGTTGCGCACGGTACATCCGGCGCCACCGGCCAGCACCAAGGTGCATGGCAAGACGTATACGCTTCAAACGTCGCAGAATCCCTATCGTGTCAACCTCGAAGGGAAGTTCGATCAGGAATATAGCAACGCGAATATTGTGGAGCAGGGCATGGGCCGGTTGATGAAGCCGAACGCCAATCCCTGGGATAAAGATGCTCAGGGCTATCTGAAGTATGTGCGTGAGGGAGGGGAAATCTTCTTCCAAAACTGCCACTTCTGCCATGGCGATAACCTGAACGGTCGCGGTCTCCATGCATTCGCATTCAATCCAATTCCTGCGAACTTTACGGATCCGGGAACGATTGCACAATTACAGGAAACGTTTATTTTCTGGCGTGTATCCAAGGGTGGAATCGGGTTGCCTAACGAAGGCTTCCCATGGGCCTCTGTGATGCCACCGTGGGAACAGCATCTGACTGTAGACGAGATCTGGAAAGTGATTTTGTTCGAATATTGGCATACGGGGTATTACCCCCGAACCTGGGACTAATCGTTCACGGGAATTTCTAGCCAACCTGGATTTACGACATGAGGGAAACCATGAAGAATTCGTTTAGTCTGAAGGCGGGGGCGCTCCTCGCGACTGCCTTTGGAATTATCCTGGTCTCCGGGAGCACCGGGGGCGTCGCGTTTGCCGCAGATGCGGTTCCTGAGGGTTTCAAAAAGGCTGAATTGTCGCCTGAACCTGCTGCCGACATGATCGAGGCAGGTAAGCGTGTGTACTTCACCAAGTGCGTGTGGTGCCACGGCGTCGATGGTGCGGGTGATGGACCTGGCGCAGATCGTCTCTGGCCTCGTCCCCGCAATTTCAACCAAGGGACGTTCAAGATTCGACGCACGGCCAGCGGTGAGTTGCCGTTGTTCGATGCCAAGAAACCCATTCCTGGTCAGAACGATCTGTTTGAGACCGTCACGCATGGTCTGCCAGGTTCAGCCATGCCTTCCTGGGAAGGTATTCTGACGGAAGAGCAACGACTCCAAGTATTGTCTTTCGTGACCACCCAGCTGGTGAAAGACCGGAAGTTTACGGATAAGCAGTCCGAGAGCCAGACCGTGTTGCAGTTGGACGAACTGAAGCCGATTGCCGCGTCAGAAGAGAGTTTAAAGAAGGGCGCAGAGCTCATCGTCGAGAAGAAGTGTGTGGAATGTCACGGCGCTGAAGGCCGTGGAGACGGCAATGCGTTCAATCTGAAAGATGACTGGGGTTTTTCAATTCAGCCGGCCGATTGGCACAAGTGCTGGAACTTCAGGGGCAGTCGGCAAGATCCCTATAACGTCAAAAACATCTTCCGGACGTTTTCGACCGGAGTCAACGGCACGCCGATGCCCTCGTTCGCGGACAACAGCACGGTCGAAGAACGTTGGCACATTGCCAACTTCGTGAACTCGTTGTGCGAGCGCGAAGCTGACGGGAAGCCCCTTTCAATCGATCCGCTGGCGGACAAGCCTAAGATTAATTTCGTGGTGTCGTCAGGGGTGGTTGAAGGAGAGATTCCTGCAGATCCAGAGCATGAATTGTGGAAGAATCGGGCCAGACGGTATGTGGCAATGGGTGGTCAGATTACTCACAAGCCAAGAAACTTCGTGAATCGGATCGACGACATTTGGGTGAAGTCCCTCTACAACGACAAACATGTCGTCTTTATGTTCCAGTGGGACGATCGGACGAAGAGTGTGGCCGAAGGCAAGTTGCCTTGGGCGCCAACGTCTGTGAATGTCGATGTTAAAGAACAAGATCCGAAGACCGGTGAAGAGGGCTCGATCGCCTCGCATCAGAATAACTACACGGTGTACAACGATGCGATCGCGATGCAAACGGCCGTGAAGTGGAAAGAGCTTCCGGCGCCGATTAAGCCACGGTATCTGTTCGGCAGCAACGAGCAGTTCCCTGTTGATATTGTGAAGTGGGAAGCTGATGGCTCACTCCGTGCCTTTGAAGGTACCGGATGGGACAAGGACTTCACACAGCGCGATACCTACGAAGAGAACATCAAGATTCTTCATTCAGAGTGGAAGAATGGACGTTGGACGGTCATCATTCAGCGTCCTTTGGGAAACAAGAAGGATCAGGATTACGACGAAGATACCTTCTTCGAAATGGGACAGTACATTCCCACGGTGTTCTTCGCTTGGGACGGCCACAATGGCGACGCAGGACGGAAGATGGCCGTTTCGGCCTTCTACTACACCTTCCTGGAGCCGCCGACGCCTCGCGAAGCCTACATCTATCCGGTTGTGATTGCCTTTGGTGTGGTCCTCCTGGAAGGGTGGGTCCTCACGAGACGATCGAACAAGCGGAAGGGAAAGACCCTCTAACGTTCATCTGAGCGAGAGAGTCTGGAAAAGAGTGAGGGGGTGGGGACAACCCACCCCCTCTTTCTTTTTGGCCGTCGGTTTTGAGGATATGATGGAGCGAGACATAACTGGCGTCCTGCTTGCCGGGGGGAAAAGCCGGAGAATGGGCGAAGATAAGCGGTATCTCGTTGTGGGGGAACAGACCCTCCTTGAACGAGGACTCGCCGTGCTTCGCTCAATCTTTCAGGAGGTATTGGTCGTCATTGCGCAGGACAGCCCTGCACTCGATGTCGACGCGAGAACTGTTCGAGACCTGGTGCCGGATTGCGGCAGCCTTGGAGGGTTGTATACCGGGCTTACAGAAGCCACGACACCCTATGTCTTCGTAGTCGCCTGCGATATGCCGTTTCTGGATCAGGCGGTAATTTCCCAGTTCACAAGTCGAAGAACGTCTGCAGACATTGTCATGGCGAAACTCTCGGGTCGGTTACATCCAATGCACGCCTTGTATAGCAAGCGGTGCCTGCCTGTCATCGAACAGATGGTTTGGGCACGACAGCTCAAGATCCAAGAGATCGTGTCGTGCGAGTCCCTCTTGGTCCAATATGTGACTGAGGCGGATCTGGTTGGCATCGACCCCTCCGGCCGTTCTTTTCAAAATGTGAATACACCCGCAGATCTTGAAGTCGCGCGATCCCTGCTGGCACAGTCACCTCCCTCTGGACAGTAAGGTACATCGTGGCAAGAGCGATCGTCATGATCCATCCCGGTGGCCTTGGCGATGTGTTCTTGGCTGTGCCTGCCATGACACGATTGCGCATCCGTTTCCCCAACCATCGGCTCCTGCTCTGTGCGGGAGACCAAGTCGCAACGCTGCTGCAGGCATGTATGATTATCGATGACTGGACCTCTGTGCAGGGACGTGCTTGCGCGGATTTGTTCGCCGGCTCTGTTACGGGTCAGCTGCAGACATGGCTGGAGGATTGTGATCTTGCCATTGGCTGGATGGAGGATGCCGATGGCAGGTTGAGCGGGGCACTCAAGGCAGCTGGTGTCCGCGAGGTGATCGTGAGGTCTCCCTTCTCACTCATGATCCATGCGACACACCAACGTGATCGGTTTCTTGAGGCGATCAATGAGATCCCATATGGCGGTGAGGGGTATGCAGGTTTGACGGTGGCGGAACCGCTCCTCTCTCTTGGACAAGCCTGTCTTGACGCGGCAGGTCTTTCGAGCGTCCAGCCTTTTGCCGTCATTCACCCGGGGAGTGGGAGTGCCCATAAATGTGTGGGCCCAGAGATACTCGCGTCCGTCGTTGCCGCGCTTCAGCATTCCGGAACGATTCCCGTGATTCTCGAGGGGCCGGCAGACCGGGCGCCAGTCGAACGGCTTCTTCAGGCATGTCTACAACCGCCGGTTGTTTTGAAGGGCCTGGATGTTCTCACCGTTGCCGTGGTGCTGGCTCACGCACGGTTCTTTCTCGGGCAGGATTCTGGCGTGACTCATATGGCAGGGTTACTAGGGGTGCGTACGGTGGCGTTGTTTGGGCCGACTGAGCCGGCGCGGTGGGCTCCACGTGGCGCCCATGTCACCATCGTGCAGGGGCAGCCTTGTCTCTGTCGGTCTTGGGGCGATGTCAGTCGTTGTGAGGAGCAACCCTGTCTTAGGATATCGCAGAAGGATCTTGTGTCACTCTGTCTGGCACAGCTCAGAGAAGCTGCAGTCTGACAGAGAATCCCATCCGGCTGCCTTGTCACTACCCATCCCGTATGCTACAGTGGCCAGTTCGTTTTCCCTTTCATTGCTAATGACTTAGGAGTTTTTATCTTGTCCAGTGGGGTCGTTCAGGAAAAGGTCACCAGTGCGCTCCTCGGAGCACTCAATGGAGCCAAACAGAAGGGCCAGCTGAAGACGGAAGCCTGGCCTGAACTGAGTCTGGATGCTCCTAAACGGCCTGAATGGGGAGACTTAGCCTCAACGGTTGCGATGTCTCTCGCGGCCTCCGAGCAACGGGCGCCCCATGACATTGCCCAAATTATCATCGACAACCTCGCTCAGCGCGAACAACTCTTCGACCGGGTCGAAATTGCCAGACCCGGGTTCCTGAACCTCACGCTCAAACCGTCCATCTGGCAAGAAGTGCTCAGAGAAATCGAGATGCAAGGATCAACCTACGGGCGAGCTGAATTGGGTGAGAGTCGCCGCGTGTTGGTGGAATATGTGAGTGCCAATCCGACTGGTCCGTTGCATGTAGGCCATGGGCGCGGCGCGGCGGTCGGGCAGGCGGTCGCGAATATGCTCAAGGCTGTCGGGTATGACGTCGTGAGTGAGTACTATATCAACGACGCCGGCCGGCAGATGAAATTGCTGGGAAGCTCCGTCTACGCCAGGTACGAAGCCTTGTCCAATCGACCGGTAGAGTTTCCGACAGAGGGTTATCACGGGGCTTACATTACGGCTGTGGCCGAGCATGTCAAACAACAGCTCGAGCCTGAGCTGGCCGGACGAACGGCTGCAGAGGTGGAGGAGCGCTGTCGCACGTTTGCCTATCAGGAGTTGCTGGGGCTGATTCGCGAGGATCTGAAGTATTTCGGGATCGAGTTCGAGTCCTGGTTCAGCGAGGCCTCCCTTGTAGATTCTGGTGCGGTGCAGCGGGTTTTGAATGAGTTGAAATCGCAGCAGTTCCTATTCGAGGAGGAAGGGGCCTGGTGGTTCAGATCCTCTGCATTCGGTGATGAGAAGGATCGTGTCGTCCGGAAGCAGGACGGCGAGTACACCTACCTGGCTTCCGATATCGCCTACCATCAGGATAAGTTGCGGCGCGGATACGATCTCTTGATCGACGTTTGGGGCGCGGATCACCATGGCTACATTCCCCGCATGCAAGCGGTCGTGCAGGCCTATGGGCATCCAAAAGATCGTCTTCAGGTCGTGCTGGTTCAGATGGTGAATCTGTTGCGTGGCGGGAAAAAAGTGGAGATGTCGAAGCGGGCCGGCGAGTTCATTACGATGCGGGAGGTCATCGATGAAGTCGGGGCCGACGCGGCCAAGTTCTTTTTTTTGATGCGCGATTCCAATTCACATCTCGACTTCGATTTGGAGTTGGCGAAGCAGCGGTCATCCGATAATCCCGTCTACTATGTGCAGTATGCCCATGCCAGGATCGCCAGCCTCTGGCGCGTCGCGGCTGCGCGAGGCATCGCCTGTCCTTTGCCCAGCGAGACGGATTTGACCGTGCTGACGGATCCGGATGAATTGGGGTTGATTCGCAAGCTCTCGGCGTATCCGTCAGTCCTCCAGGGCAGTGCCTTGGCCTATGAACCTCACCGGATGACCTATTATCTTCAGCAGTTAGCCGGGTTGCTCCATACGTTTTACAACAAGCACCGGATTCTGCCTCCCGCTGCGGATCGAGATCTCCTGGCGGTTACGCCTGAGGGATTGGTTCCTGTCGAGGGGGTGCCGAAAGAAGTGCTGGTCCCTGAACGGACTGCGGCAAGATTGGCGCTGATGCGAGGCATCCAGCAAGTCTTGAAGAATGGACTCGGTGTACTCGGGGTTTCCGCACCGGATCAGATGTAGCGTGCACAAGGGACTATGAATTTTTCAGTGCTGCAGGAAGATCGTGAGACGAGTGCGCGGTTGGGGAGACTCAGCACCGCTCATGGTGCTATCGACACGCCGGCCTTCATGCCGGTTGGCACGTTGGGGCCGGTGAAAGGGATCGACCCCGCCGATCTCGAGCAGCTCGGCTTTGGTCTGATGCTGAACAACGCGTACCACCTCTATCTGCGGCCTGGGCACAAGATTATAGCTGAGATGGGCGGATTACATCGCTTCACCGGGTGGCCCGGAGCGATCTTGACGGATAGCGGTGGATTTCAGATTTTCAGTCTCGCCAAATTGTGCAAGGTCTCGGACGAAGGTGTGAGTTTTCAGTCGCATCTCGATGGGTCCACGCATTTCATCACACCGGAGACGGCCATCGAGATCGAGGAAGCGCTGGGGGCCGATATCATGATGGCGTTCGATCATTGCGTGGCCTTGCCGGCTGAAAAAGAGGTGGTGCGGGATGCGGTGCGACGGACCACCCTCTGGGCGAAACGCTGTCAGGACGGCCGGCGTCGCACGGATCAAGCCCTCTTCGGAATTGTGCAAGGTGGTTTGGACGCAGAGCTCCGCGTTACGTCCGCGCGCGACCTCGTCGGGCTTGGCTTCGAGGGTTATGCGGTCGGGGGGCTCTCGGTGGGAGAATCGAAGGCCGAGATGCATGCCATGTTGGATGTGACGGTGCCGGAGCTGCCGACTGCAAAGCCGCGCTACTTGATGGGTGTCGGGATGCCGGAGGACTTGATCGAAGGTGTCGCCCGGGGGGTCGATCTCTTCGATTGTGTCGTGCCGTCGCGCCATGGGCGGACCGGCTCGCTGTTTACCAGTTTTGGGCGAGTGGTGATCAAACAAGCGCGGTATATCCGTGATGAACAGCCGATCGATCCGGCTTGTGGCTGTCCGGTCTGCGCGCGTTATTCGCGGGCCTATCTGCATCACCTTTTTCAGGTGAAAGAAATGTTGTCGTCGAGACTGAATACGATCCACAATCTCTGGTATTTTGCCGATCTGATGGGCCAGGTACGGTCAGCGATCGCACAGGGGACGTTGCGGTCGTTCCGGGACGATTTTTATCGATCCCGGGCGGCATCGGGCGTTTCCGCGGTCGACGTGGCTGAGGCTGATATTCACCGGCATGCCAGGTTGGACTAACCCTGTCGAGGAGGACTCTGTTCGCATGGTAATGCAATCGGTCGCATGGGCTCAAGGAATCGGTGGTGGAGGGGCGAGTTCGAGCTCCGGGACGCTCTTGTCCCTCATTCCGTTTGCGCTGATCTTCGTGATTTTTTACTTCCTGCTCATTTTGCCGCAGCAAAAACGCGCGAAACAGCAGAAGGCATTGCTGGAGGCCCTGAAAAAGGGCGACAAGGTCATCACGGGGTCTGGTATTTGGGGCACGGTGACGAATCTCGGAAAAGAGACGGTGACGCTGCAGATCGCCGACAGTGCCAAGATCCGGATCCAACGGGAGCACATCTCTCGATTACGCGCCGACGATGAAGACAAGGATAAGGACTCGTAGACCGCGAGCGACAAAGGGGTTACAGATCATATGAAAAAAGTGAGTGGGCGGTTAACATTGCTGGCGTTGGTGGTCGTGGTATCGGTGATCTTTTTCATCCCATCCTATCAGCCGTTCTATCAGGCCCTGCCTGGCTGGCTGAAGAACGTGATGCCGAACAAAGGGATTACCCTGGGGCTGGATCTTCAAGGCGGGATTCATCTCGTCATGGAAGTGGACGAAGATCGCGCGGTCGAAATTGCCGTCGATCGATCGGTCGTGTCGCTACAAGACTTGTTGGTCGATAAGAAAATTCCTGTCGAGTCTGTGAACAGGACAGGACCGACTCAGGTCACGATCCAATTCCAAAATGCCGAACTCAAGGCGCAGATCCAGAAGATGCTCGATGACTATCCGACTTTCACCGAGACAGAGTCTGCGGGGTCGGCCAATAAGTTGGTGTGGGAGTTGCGTGACATCGAGGTCAAACGGATCAAGGATTCCGCGATCAACCAGGCCTTGGAAACGATCCGGAACCGCATCGACCAGTTCGGCGTGGCCGAACCGATGGTGCAGCGGCAGGGGCTGAAGCAAATCGTCGTGCAGTTGCCCGGCGTCAAAGAGCCCAAGCGCGCCAAGGATTTGATCAAAGAGACGGCCTTGCTCGAGTTTAAAATGCTCGACGAGGACAATCAGTTGAAGCTCGATCTGCCGGCCCGTATTCCGAAAGAAAAAGAAGCGGATATTCTCAGGGAGGCCGAGGCGAAGTTGCCAGTCGGCGATCAAATTCTTTTCGAGCGGGCGGTCGACAAAGACACCGGCCGCGAATACCGGATTCCCTATCTCGTGAAAAAGCGGGTCATGCTGACCGGCGATGTGTTGAGCGATGCGCGGGTGTCGATCGGTCAATTCAACGATCCCTACGTCTCGATCAGCTTTGACGCCAAGGGCGGCCGGGAGTTCGAGCGGATCACGGGCGACAACGTCAAGAAGCGCATGGCCGTGGTGCTCGACAACACGATCTACTCGGCTCCGGTGATTCAGGAACGTATTACCGGGGGGCGCGCGCAAATTACCGGGACGTTCTCGATGCAAGAGGCGAGCGACCTGGCCATTGTTCTCCGGGCCGGCGCCCTGCCGGCTCCGCTCAAGATCATTCAAGATCTCACAGTTGGACCGTCGCTGGGGAAGGACTCGATCGACAAAGGCATACAGGCCACGTTGTTTGCCGGTGCCCTGGTGGTCCTGTTCATGATGATCTATTACCGGACCTCCGGGGTGATTGCGGACTTTGCGCTGGCGCTGAATTTGCTCTGTCTCATGGGGGCCCTTTCTGCGCTGAACGCGACCTTGACCCTGCCGGGAATTGCCGGAATCGTGCTCACGATCGGGATGGGCGTCGATTCAAACGTCCTGATCTTCGAGCGTATCCGAGAAGAGCTGCGACTCGGGAAAGCGGTCAGGCTTGCAGTGGATGGTGGGTATGATAAGGCGATGTTGACGATTATCGACTCTCACGTGACCACACTGATCACAGGAGTGGCACTGTTTCTCTTCGGTACGGGGCCGATCAAAGGATTCGCTGTGACCCTGTGCCTCGGCATCGGGATCAATCTGTTTACCGCCCTGGTGGGCACGAAGGTCATCTTCGACCTTATGAATCAACGACACAAAGTCGAACAGTTAAGCATCTAGTTCGAAGGAGCCGGCATGTTAGAGATTCTTGGAAAAACCAACTTCGATTTCATGGGGAAGCGCCGCTTCGCCTTTCTGTTTTCCGGCATCATGGTGGTGCTGGGGATTGTGGCGGTTATTCAGATTGGCCGAGGGGCGGCGAACCTCGGCATCGATTTCGCTGGCGGGACTGCGGTCCAGTTGAAGTTCGAGCAAGCGATTCGAATCGACGAGGCTCGAAAAGTGTTGGAAGCCAACGGCCTGGGCAACGCCGAGCTGCAAGAGTTCGGTCAGGAGAACAAACTCCTGATCCGGCTGAAGGCCTCGACGACCATCGAAGAGAAAGTCGCCGAGCGGGTCGTGGCGGTCTTCACAAAGGAATTCCCCTCGAACCATTTCGTGGTGGATTCCAGCACGGAAATCGGACCGACCATCGGACATAAATTACAAGAGGATGCCCTCATCGCGATCCTCATTTCCTTTGCCGGGATCATTCTCTACGTGGCGGGGCGATTTGAGCTTCGCTTCGGCATCGCGGCGGCCTTGGCGACGTTTCATGATGTCTTGGCGGTCCTGGGCGCTTTTTACATTCTGGATAAGGAAATCACCCTGTTGGTGGTAACGGCGTTGCTGACGTTGGCCGGCTATTCCATGACGGATACCGTCGTCGTCTTCGATCGGATCAGAGAAAACCTCAGGATGCGGCGGCGGGACAGCGAGGAGGCGATTATCAACAATGCGGTCAATCAAGTGTTGAGCCGCACGATCGTCACCAGTTTGACCGTCGTATTGGTGCTGATTCCTCTGACGTTGGCCGGCGGAGAGGTCTTGCACGACTTCTCGCTCGCCTTGCTCTGGGGCGTGATATTCGGGACCTATTCGTCGATCTTCGTTGCCAGTCCATTGCTGTTGCTCTGGCCGGGAGCCTCCGGGCGGCTCTTGAAACGGAGTTAGGCGGACGGTGACATAATCGCTCGTCGATCGCAGTCCGAAGGCCGAGGAGAAGGCCGAAGGCGAAAGTGTTCAAAACGTTGAACCTCAACCTTCGGCCTTCCCAGCTTCGGCCTTCAGTCTGCCTCGCGAGCCTCGCGCGGGTTGCCGCATTCTCCTCTGGGCACATCCATGACCTTCTGGAGTCGCTCTCATAGTCTCCAGCATAAGATCATCACGGCCATCGTGATGGTCGGACTCCTGCCACTGACTCTTCTGCTGGCGCTCACCTACGAGGAGGAGCGCCGCGCACTTCGCGAGATGACCGGCGCCAACTTCAAAGAAGTCGCCGTGGAAGCCGCTCGCCGCATCGAAATGCAGGTCAGCCGCGGGATGAACGAGGCTCAGCAGCTTGCCGCCACCCCCTTTCTCCGTACTGCCGTCACTGAAGCCAACCGGACGTATGAGGGGAAGGATGCCCACAGCATCCAGGGCATGATCAAGGATTGGCAGCAGCGCTGGCGCCAGCGGGATAAGCGGAGCGAGTTTCCTCTCTTCATCAATCGTATCGTCACCAACTACCTCATCCGGTGGCACGACATCCGTAAATCGGACTATGTCGGGATTTTGGTGACCGACCAGCAAGGGGCGCTGGTGGTCAGTTCGATCCCGCAAGTAGAGTATTTCTACGGGAAGACGCCCTGGTGGCAAGCGGTGATGAAAAGCCCCGGCCCCAGCGGTTATGTGGGCGAGATCGCATTCGACCCAAGTTTCGGGACCCATGTGGTTGTGGTTGCGGTCCCCATTCTCGACGATACGAAGGGGGCAGTGCTCGGAACCGTCACGATTTTGTTGCGTCGCGACACCATTTTCCGTGCCATTGCCGAAGTCACCATCGGGACGACCGGTCACGCGATGTTGTTCAGCTCAGATGGTATTCCATTGATCTGTCCGGTCCTGGCTCCGGAAGAACATTCGATGAAGCCAGAGTTCATCGGTGCCCTCCGGGGGCTGAAAGCCGGCTGGTCCGTGGTGGCGGACGATTCGCATGGAAGCCGGAACGCCTTGATCGGGTTCGCGCCGGTCCGATTCGGCGAGAGCCTGGTTCCTGGGAGTCTCGGCGGAAAACAATGGATCACCGTGGTGCGGCAGGATCCCCAGGAGACCTATGCGCCGCTTGCCGAACTCGTGGTGAAAGTGTTGCTCTACGGGTTGTTGGTCCTGGCCGTGCTCTGGGGAACTGGAGTGGTGGTTGCCCGGCGGATTGCCCGCCCCATTCAGCTGTTACACGATGGGGTCCGTGAAATCGGAAGTGGACGATTGGACCGGCGGCTCGAGCTGAAGACCGGAGATGAAATTGAAGGGCTCGCCGATGCGTTCAATCAGATGGCGACGAATCTCCAACGATCGTTTGCGCAGATCGAGCAGCGGGTGGTGGATGTCCATCGCCTGGAGGAGAAGTACCGCGATTTGATCGAACATTCTCCGGAGATGATCTATCAATTGAACCGGAGCGGCCGCTTCGTCCATGTGAACAAGACGGGGCTCGAGAAGCTGAAATATACCCTTGAAGAAATGCTGTCGATGAAGCTGTGGGATTTGGTGCCGCGAGGTCAGGAGCCACTCGTCCTGCAATATCTGGAACGGTTGGTCGCCCAGGGGCGCAGTTCGATCGAGACGGTGTTCGTGGCAAAAGACGGTCACCCGATCGATGTGGAAATTCATGCCACAGCATTGATCGATCAAGAGCGAGGCGGGCTGGTGCACTCACGCGCCTTTGTGCGCGACGTGACCGAACGGCGCCGGCTTGAGCAGCAGTTGCAGGAATATACGACGAAGCTGGAGTCGGCGGTGTCGGAGCGGACCCAGCAGCTCGTGGCCTCACAGGCTCGCTACAAGGCGCTGTTCGACCTGGTGGCCGACTCGGTCTTTATGGTGGATCCGAGCGGGATGATCGTGGCCGTCAATAAACGTGAGGAGCAAGCGCTGGGGTATGCAGAGGCGAACGTGGTCGGCCGCAGTCTGCTCGAAGTGGTGCTCTCCGGTTATCACGATTCGTTACGCGGATGGCTGAGCGACATCATTACGGGGCAGCGGAAAGTGCCGACTCAGGAGATCATGGTGCGCCATGCCGACGGGCTGGAAACTCCGGCTGAAATGGATTTGATCCGAGTCGGAGTGGCGGATAAGCTCTTGGTGATGGTGCAGTTACGGGACATCACCGATCGAAAAGCGCTTGAACGGCAGTTGGAGACGTACCGGGAGGAGTTGGAAGATAAGGTTCGAGAACGCACGCGGGAAATTGAAGAGACCAAACAGTATCTTGAGAATCTGCTCGAGAATGCGAACGATGTCATCTATACCCTCGATACCGAGCAACGGTTCACCTACGTGAACAGCAAGATCGAAGCCTGGGGTTATCGGAAAGACGATCTGCTCGGGCGCCCGTACCTTGCGCTGCTCTCCAAGCGCCACCGGGGGAAGCGTCTCAAGAGCACTCTGGATATCGGTGCGAAGCAGGTGTATGAGGTTGAAGTGGTGACACGCACGGGGGAGCCGAGGGCGGTCATGGTGAGTGTCTCTCCCCTGCACGATGTCGAGGGTGCGATACTTGGTGTATTGGGCATTGCGCGAGATATGACCGAGACCAAGAAGCTGGAGCAGCAGATCAGGAATTCCGAAAAGCTGGCGTCGGTCGGCAGGCTCGCCGCAGGGGTCGCTCACGAAATTAATAATCCCCTCGGCGGCATCCTCAACTGTCTCTACAACTTGAGAAAAGGGACGTTGTCGCCTGGGCGGCAAGAGGAATATCGGGTGTCGATGGAGGATGGCGTGCGGCGTGTGCAGAAAATTGTTCGACAGCTTCTCGACTTTTCCCAGCAGCATGAGCCGGAGTTTGCGCTGACGGACATCAATCACGTCGTCGATCGGGTATTGGTCTTGACGACGCACCTCTTTGCCCCGAACCGAATCCGGTTGGATACGGTACTCGGACAGGGGCTGCCGAATGTGATGATCGACCAGCACATGATCGAGCAGGTGCTGATGAATTTGGTCTTGAATGCGGTGCATGCGATGAAGGACGGCGGGGCGCTGACGATTCGAACCTCCGTGGTCGAAGGGGTCTGCCTGGTCGAAGTGCGCGATACGGGGTCGGGCATTCCGTCGGCGGTTTTGCCGAGAATTTTCGATCCCTTCTTTACGACGAAGAGCGAAGGCGAAGGGACCGGTCTCGGCCTCTCGGTTAGTCTCGGCATCGTCGAGCGCCACGGAGGAAAGATCGTGGTGGAGAGTGAGGTCGGGAAGGGGACGACCTTTACCCTCTATCTTCCTGTTTCGAGAGAACGTTCGTTGTTGGAGAGGGTGTCATGAAGGGGCTGAAGATTCTGCTCGTTGATGATGAGCCGCTGATGCGGCTGTCGATGGTCGATGCGTTGGAGGCGGTTGGCCATGACGTCTTAGCGGTGGCATCCGGGACGGAAGGTATTGAAGCCGTTCGTCAGCGGCCTTTCGATCTGGTGATCACCGATCTCCGGCTGCCCGGCGCAGATGGATTGACGGTGCTGGCTGCGACCAAAGAGCAATCGGCCCAAACGGAGGTCGTGGTGATTACGGCCCACGGATCGGTGGAGACCGCAGTCGGCGCCATGAAACTCGGTGCGTTCGACTACATCACCAAGCCGTTTCAGATGGATGAATTGCTGTTGATCGTCGAGCGTGCAGGCCGTGTGGTGGCGTTGCGGCGAGAGAATCAGGATCTCAAGGAGGCATTGGAAGACAAGTTCAGCTTCGGGGGCATCCTCGGCACCAACAACCAAATGCGAGCGGTGCTCGAGAAAATCAAACTGGTGGCCGGGACGGATTCGACCACGTTGATTCTGGGAGAGAGCGGCACCGGCAAGGAGTTAGTCGCCAATGCCATTCATCAAAACAGCGCCAGAAGCCAGTATCCTTTGATCAAGGTCAGCTGTGCGGCGTTGCCGGAAACCCTGTTGGAAGCGGAGCTATTTGGCCATGAGAAGGGCGCCTTCACCGGAGCGATGCGGCAGCGGCGTGGGCGATTTGAGCTGGCGCATCGAGGCACGTTGTTCCTCGATGAAATCGGTGAAATCTCGCCGGTCATCCAAGTGAAATTGCTGCGGGTGCTACAAGAACGGCAGTTCGAGCGGGTGGGAGGGAACGATACGATCGATGTCGATGTGCGTCTGGTTTGTGCGACCCAGAGGGATCTTCGAAAAGAAGTCGCTCAGGGGCGGTTCCGGGAAGATTTGTTTTATCGGCTCAATGTTGTGCCCATCGTGATTCCGCCGTTACGCCAACGCCAGGAAGACATCATGGTCATCGGGGAGCATGTGTTGAAGGTCTGTTCTGCCAAGATGAATAAGATGGTGAAGGGGTTTTCTTCCGCCGCGCGTGAGCTCTTCTTGCGGTACTCATTTCCCGGGAACGTGCGGGAATTGGAGAACATGGTTGAACGTGCGGTGGCGTTGGGGCGGGATCGCGAACCGATTCAACCGTCGGATCTGTGCGGGTTTCAGTCCTGTCCCTATACGGGCGGGGCACCGCAAGAGTCCTGTGGATTTTGCAGTGAAGGGCTGACGGGGCATAAGCGTGAGGAACGTCCGCTGACCTCGCTGGCGACGGCGCGTGAACAGTTTGAGAAGGAATATATTGTGTCGGTGTTGGCGCGGGTAGAGGGTAGCCGCACGACCGGTGCGAAGATTCTCGGCCTTTCGCGGAAAGCTCTCTGGGAAAAGTGCAAGCGCTACGGCATTCCGTCGGCCAAAGACGAACCGGAAGAGGCGTAAGAGGCCGTGAAAACTATATGGGTACGCTAGAACCTCACTGGTTCGCACGTCTGGAATAAGCACGGCCTTTCTGGTCTATCTAGTTTGTCTGGTTTAACCAAATAGACGAGACAGAGCTCAGACCTACTTGGTAATGCGCATGTTCCTCTTCTCTGGTTCTCCAAGCCACTTGCTCGTAGCTCATTCCTTTCCAGCTACTCTGTTTTCTTTTCATGGAAGTATCAAGACCGCCTCAGTGTGAGGCCGCTTTCCGTTATAAGCGGCCATGAGTGAATACAATAGAAGCCGTCGCTCATTCGCTCAAGCCAGATTGACTACTCGCACACCCACATGACGGAGTTGTCATCGCGTTAGCGCATATAGTGGATGTAAGAGTGTGGCATTTCTAGCTAAGTCTCCGCGCAGAGGTATTGTGCTGCCTCGGCCGCGATCCTGGGTGTGTAAGAGGCTTTGTCGCAGATCAAGGCGAAACGCCCGGCACCGGTTTCTTCTTGGCCGCTTGCTGCCAGGGCTTCAGGCCAATTCTAAAGAGAAAGGGTAGGCCGCTGATTCACAGGCGCTATGGTCAAAAGAGGGCTGAAACTCGAGGTAGTATTGAAATCTTCGATAAGTCGGACAATGGCGGCTGCTTAGGCTTGGCAGTTATCCATTTAAAGCAGAAAGACGTTGCGGACGATATGTCTCCGCACTCGACCCGGTTATCTGTCGCCGCACAGTTATTTTCCAGTTTTTGAAAGCCGTACGGAAAAGCTGGCTTTCTCAATAATGATATCCGTATCGTTCTCGGCGAAATACGAGACAGTGAGGCCATCGTTGGTTGGTGTCACACCTATTAGGCGGCCCCGAGTCCACCATATACCAGCAATGCCTGACGTTTTTCCCATACGTCCATAGTCATAGGCCTCTGATAATTCATCGGCGATCTTGGTGCCGAGCAACATCGGGTGTCCTTTTGGCGCGCCGGTGATCCAAGAAATCTGGATTGTCCCATCGTCAGAGCTGATCTGCCATTTCTCCCGGCTGCCCATCTTGGTCGGGCCGGTGACCTGGAACTTTTCTTTGCTGTCCGGGCTCAGATAGGCTCCGGCCATGTATCGGCCACTGAGGGCTACGTTCCCGGATGGTCCAGAAGAACCAGATGACCCTCCGCCTGACTGTTGAGCGAGGGATTTGATGTTCCGGTCGAGGCATTGCAGCGTTTCGGCAATATCCTGTCCACTCTTGGGGCTGGTATTGCAGTCTTCTAGGGCCAATGCCACCGGCACCCAGAGCCCTGCTGTCAGAATCAAGGCTCCATACGCAAGTACTCTTCTCATACTTTCCTCCGTGAAATCATGGCTAGACTTCCTAGTAGGCAGGATTATAATCCTATTCCACTTGAGCCTGCATTAGGAACCTCTGGGGAGGAGGGCGACATGTTTTTGATTATCTTCATTTCGCTTATTGTAACCTTGTTTCCTGAACAATCCTTTTTGGCTGATTCAGATGCCATTCGTTATCAGCGACGAGTCAACTACTATGAGGGGATTAAAGGCCGACTTGTGAGCGGTGAGCTAATTGAACTGGTATCTGTCAAAGCACTCACTGCAGAAAACCAGCCAGCTGATGGTCCAGACTATAAACTTGCTTTTGTCGCTCAGGGTGGCACGGCACCGCATATTACGGTGCGTGAGCTGCAATTTCATTATGGGTATTGGCTCGACAACGTCGAAGCGCTGCAATTCTCGAAGTGGGAGCAGGGCAAGGCCTACGAGTTTTCATGGCCAAAACAGTACGTCATTAGCCAAAAGAACATCAGGCTTCAGGATCTTGGTGCGGTGGTTCGGCTTGACAGTCAACCTGGGGCCATCGAGAGAGTCTTGCCAGCGGTGCTATACGACTCGAAGCTGCCACCCGCCGTCATTCAATCCTACGCATTCACGTTCAAAACGCTTCATGATACCCAATTGACCTGTACCCTTGCCCCTAAGAGTCCTGGTACGTCAGCTGTGGCTATCACACAACCTCGCTGCGGCTTGACCCGTGGGAAGCAGTCTCAGACCATCGTTTGGGAACCAGGAAAAGCGGACCTCGGCTGGTACACCTTGAGAATAGAAGGATTTCAACTGGCAGACAATGAACGCTTGGAGCAGTTGGTGCATTTTGTTCATGCTCAGCCATTCCCAAGCAATCTGATTCCAGTCCACTAGGGCTCACGAGATAAAGGATATCTTGGGAATGCGTCACCGGTTGGCTGAGGCCTTCAAACAATCGATGGGGTGGTGTGCACGATACACTCCTCACATCCTTTTTGTGATCGCTGTGGCAGCGGTCATAACAGGGATCGCCACGGCTGTAGCGATGGGCGTTCGTTGGAAGCTGCCTATCCTGGTCCAGCTTTCTGTCGATCGCGCTGAGTTTACCGTGGCCCTTCCGGAGGGTAACGATGAACCGTCTGAGCTGAGCACCATCAGGACCTCCTCTCTGGCATTTCTTGATTTAACGATAGAAGGCTATTCCACCATTCAGCACGAAGGGGTGTCCACGATATCCTCAGGTTCTTTAGGGCCTGATCATCAAGTTAGGCAGGGAATACTGATGTCATCAGGCTCTCAGTTCAAGGCAAGCTTGAGTTCTAACTCCAAGTGCAACACTACAGGCCCGGATGGGCTACGGTGTTGCCATGCACACGAGATCCTATAAACACATGAGTGCCGAAGAACGTGAAACCTTGAGTCTGGGGCTGGCCCACGGCCAGTCGTTGCGA
>JAUXQT010000082.1 GCA_030682135.1 Nitrospirota bacterium
TCGCAACGACTGGCCGTGGGCCAGCCCCAGACTCAAGGTTTCACGTTCTTCGGCACTCATGTGTTTATAGGATCTCGTGTGCATGGCAACACCGTAGCCCATCCGGGCCTGTAGTGTTGCACTTGGAGTTAGAACTCAAGCCCTGAATGAACCGCCGCGAACTTTCGCTGTTGATCTTCGGGTCCCAGATCAGTCCCCAGATTCCTGCGTTGTTGGCGTAACCAAGCGGGCGGCCGATTTGCTCGCCGCCGATCATCCCGCCCACTCCGATCTGCTCCTTGGCCAACCCCGCCGCTGTATAGGCCTTCAGCGCATGAACAAGATCCCAGCCGTAGAGATTCAGGATGACGACGCCAGGTTTCGCAGTTTTGGCTTGAGCCAGCGCGGTCGTGAAGTCGGTTGTCCCGAAGGGCGTGCTGACCGAGCCGAGCACTTCGCCACCCTCGGCCAGGAGGGCTTCGGCCATGGCCTGCTCTGCTGCCCGGCCGTCCATCGTCTCGGCCGTGATCATGAACCAGCGATTCCCGTAGGCCTTCACAAGATGGGGCGTGACGGCCCTAGACAACATCCGGGCACTCGGCATGAAGACGAACGTGTGCGAGTTGCACCCCGGACCCGTCAACTCCGGCACATGCGCGCCGGTCACCATGAAGAGCTTGTTCTCCTTCTTGGCCAGGTCAGAAACGGCGAGCGCGACCTCTCCATTGAACGTGCCCATGAGGACATCCACACGGTCTTCCTTGATGAACTTTGTGGAGGCTTTCAATGCGGTCTGGACGTTCGAGGCGTCGTCGGCTTCCAGGATCGCCACAGGACGCCCCAGTACACCGCCGCTCTTATCGAAGAGATCCACGGCCACGTTGGCCCCATGTACGTCGTGGACCGAGGAGGTTTTATAGGGGCTGGACAGCGGGTCGAGGATGCCGATCTTGATTGGTTCGCCCGCGTAAGCGACGCGTGTTCCGGGTGACGGTCCCAACACCTGCGCGGCCAGATCGCCAAACGCCAGTGTGCAGCCGGTCACCGCCGCCAGTTGCAAAAATCGTCTGCGAGAAATCGCATCTATGATTCACCTCTCCTGTTGTGATGCGCGGTTGTGTGCGCATGCCGGAACCTGTGCATGCCAACCCCGCCCGGATAACAAGCGGGCTGTCGCGCCGGAGCCGATCATTTGTTATGGGCGCGCAGTTGCGCCTCGAGTTCGGCAATCCGCTTTCGCAGCGGTTCTGCCAGCTCTTCGACCTCGCCAATCGAGTAGCGGGGAGTGATGTATTTCGGGCAGTTCCAGTCGAACGAGACGATATCGATAACGACCAGGCGCTCCACGCTCGACCGCATTTTCGAATCGGCGATCTGCGCGACGAGTTCCGAATGGACACGAGCGTCCTCGACGCGGGCATGACCAAGGATTTTCAGCCGCTCGCGGTTCTTGTAGTTCATGAGAAACAGCGCGACGCGGTCATTCACGGAGAGGTTGCCGGTCGTGAGCAATTGCCGGTTTCCTTTGTAATCGGCGAACGCCAGAGTCGTTTCGTCGATGACTCGCAAAAAACCCTGAGACCCCCCGCGATGCTGGATGTAGGGCCATCCGCTTTCGCTGATGGACCCCAGGTAGAAACTGTCTCGCGTCGCAATGAACTCGGCTTCGGCCTGGCCGAGCGGGTCCCGTTCGGGTGCGCCGGTGATCGCGCCCGTGCTCCCATAATACTGCTTCTGCGCGCGGCACACCGAATCCGTAAATGTCAGATCGAGATATTTCGTTGCCATCGTGTTTCCCCTCACAGGCCGTCAGCCCCCTGGCGGCCAGGAGTCCGCTCCTGGCCGCCTCAATGAGCGAAGCTCAAAATACGATCGTCTGCCACCCGTCCGCCACATACCGGCGCAGGCTCAAGAGGCCGGACGTTCCGGCCAGGACGTTGTCTTTCTTCAGCGGCACACCGCATAATTCCACGCCATCTTTGGCTCCAAAGACATCCGCGCATCCGCAGGAGGCGCCCTGCACGACGTCGCGAACCGAGTTGTAGAGCTCATTGGCCGGATGCGACAGCTTGGTCAGCTCAGCCGGCCACCGCGTGCCGGCGCCGTTGAACACCACGGCCACCTCATCCCCCTTCTGTTTGCTTTCAGATGCGAGCGCCAGCGCGTTAAAGACTCGCCCGAGCGCTTCCTCCGAGCCGCTTTTCGGATCGGACATGATAATGATGGCTGTTTTCATAGGTCCTCCTTGGTTAGAGATCGTGAGACTATTGGTACGAATCATGACTTGAGCCACGAAAGAGTCTTGACCGTCTGAGCGGTGCTCCACACGTCACTCGCGATCAAGCGGAAGTTCACGAAGGCCGCTTCATAGCCGTCGAATCCGGGCAGCTTGGCAGCGGCCGTGGCATCGGTCACCACGACGACCTCGAATCCCTGTTCCAGCAGCTCGCGCAAATGCGACTCCGTGCAGAGGTTCGCCGACATCCCGGCGAGGATCACTTGGCTGATGTCGGCCTTGCGCAGCTGTAAGATGAGGTCGTTTGACTCGGGTCCGAACACCTTGTGCGGGCTCGTGACCACCGTCCAACCGTCCTCGATATACGGCTTGTACCGGTCAAGCCAATCGGCGCCCGACCCGACAAACCCCTCTTGTGTCAACGCCCCCTTGCGATCGAACATCCCGATGTGGTGCATGAGCGTTTCCAGCGCGCCGCCGAACTTCCACTGATGGTCATGCTGGTAGTAATAGTGCGGGCTGACGAAGACCGGCACACCGGCGGATTTCGCAGCCTTGAAGAGACTGTCAATATTCTCGACCGTGTTGTTCTCCTGCACACTCTGGCCGACCACCCCCCAGGCCACTCCCTTGGGGCTGAGGAAATCATTTTGTGGGTCGGTGACGACCACAGCGACTCGGCCCTTCTTGGGCGTTAGACCAGGACGAGGGATCGGCGCATCCTCCCGTGGTCCGGCGTAGTGAGATACGGTCGGTTTCGGGTCCTGTGCGTACAAGGGCGGCGTCAGGGGAAGGCTGACGACGACGGCAGTGAGTGAGGCGATGATTGAACGAATGAATATGGTCATGCTGGTGTCCTTTCTTCTGAGTTCATGAGAGTGCCTGCCCTGAAGCGCTCTAGGCCATCCGTTCTTAGCCGCAGGCGCAAGAAGAGGCAGCGCACCCATGCGTGAGCGTGACTTCAGGAAAGTCGATGACAGTGCCTGCAATATGGTTGATGTAATTGCTGAAAATGTTCAGCGCGACATGGGCCACCGTCTCGACGATCTCGCCATCAGTCAGCCCTGCACGGCGTGCTTGCTCAAGACCTGTCGCTCCCAGTTCACCCCGCTGCACCACGATGCTGTACGCGAGCTTGAGGATGGCATCGGTTCGCGGATCAGCCGCTTTGGCCTGTCGCGCCTCGGCGAGGTCCTGCTGGGTCAATCCCAGCTTGCCGGCGATGAACGTATGGGCACTGAGGCAGTACGCGCATTGATTCGTCTCGGCGACGGCGAGCGCGATCTGTTCACGAACCTTCGGGCTGAAGCTTCCATCCGCAAGGGCGGCACTGAAATTGAGGTAGCCTTTGAGCGCAGCGGGCGCATTGCCCAGTACGCGAATCAGGTTGGGCACGACGCCCAATTTCCCCTGCACGCCTTCGAAGAGCGCTTTGGCAGGCCCGGTAGCTGTCTGAGGGTCGAGTTGTGCGATGCGATTCATGATGCCTCCGTGTGTTGATTGATGAGTAGGTCCGCGCTTCGATTGCTGCGG
Source organism: Nitrospirota bacterium (assembly GCA_030682135.1). Lineage (GTDB taxonomy): Bacteria > Nitrospirota > Nitrospiria > Nitrospirales > Nitrospiraceae > Palsa-1315. The sequence goes on from JAUXQT010000082.1 coordinate 3,749, forward strand.
GTACCCTCGTCTTTAGCAGGGAGTGTGCCGAAAGGCATTGGACAGGTAACTAGTTGAAAAGTTGGAATAGACGTAGATTTTTGTCGATGACAGCACTCTACGATAATTCGTAATCTACGATTACTCGTTGCGCATTCACTCGAAATCTCGTAGCCTCACGACTATGAATCCCCACCAACTTCCGCAAGTCATGGTTGCGACAGCGCGTCAGCGCGGGCTCCAGGACGTGCTCCAAACAATCACGGGCGGCATTGCCCAATGTCCGAATACCGTGCTGACACGCATTTGGCTTGTCGAACCGGATGCACTCTGCGACGTATGTCGGAACCGGGATAATGCCTCTGCCACGCAGTCCCTGCATCTCGTCGCGAGCGCTGGCGTCTCACTCGATTCGCGCGCCGACTACGGCCGCTCCGACGGCGCATTTCACAGGTTTCCGATGGGCGAGCGAAAGATCGGTCGAGTGGCCACGACCGGTGAACCGCTCTGGCTGGCCGGGCTCCGTGGCGACGAGGAATGGATCGCCGACCCGGCCTGGTTCACACGCGAAGGGGTTCGGACGTTTGCGGCGCATCCCTTAACCTTCCGCGGCGACGTGCTCGGGGTCTTGGCACTTTTTGATCGCAGTCTGCTCGATACGGAGGCGTTCGAATGGCTGCGTATGTTCGCCGACTACGCGGCGGTGAGCATTGCGAACGCCCGGGCGCTTGAGGAGATTGATAGCCTTCGCGCTCGGTTAGAGGAAGAGAATCTCTATTTGCGGGAAGAGGTCACCGCGGCGCTCGGGATGGGAGAATTCGTCGGAGAGAGCCAGGCCTTGCAGCATGTCCTGCGACAAGTTCAGCTGGTGGCTCCCACTGATGCGGCGGTGTTGATTACCGGTGAGAGCGGTACCGGCAAGGAACTCGTGGCCCGCGCGATCCATGACCGCAGCCCGCGCAAAGGCCGGGCTCTGATCAAGGTGAATTGCAGTGCCGTGCCTGACGCGTTGTTCGAGAGCGAATTTTTCGGCCACGTGAAAGGTGCCTTCACTGGCGCGCTCGCGGATCGACCGGGCCGTTTCGAAGTGGCTGATCGTGGGACGCTCTTTCTCGATGAAATCGGGGAGGTGCCGCTGGCAATGCAGGCAAAGCTGCTGCGTGTGCTTCAGGAGGGTGAATTCGAGCGCGTCGGCGACATGCGCACCCGATCGGTGGATGTGCGGATCGTCGCGGCGACTAATCGCGACCTTAAACGCGAGGTTGAAGCCTGTCGTTTTCGAGAAGATCTCTACTATCGTCTGAGCGTGTTCCCGGTCCACATCCCGCCGCTCCGTGAACGCCGTGAGGACATCCCGAATCTTGCGTTGCATTTCATCACTCAGAGCGCCCAACGAATGAATCGCCGAGTCCCACGCGTCACACAGGCGGTGCTGAGCCAGCTTGCCGCCCACGACTGGCCGGGTAATGTGCGAGAACTGCAAAACGTCGTGGAGCGCGCAGTCATCCTTTCTCAAGGCAGTGCTCTCCGTATTCCACTTCAATCCTCGCCCGCGCGTAGCGTCCCATCACCGCCTCCCGCCCCGGCAGCACAGCTGGCTACCCGAGAGGATTTGAAACGCCAGGAGCGGGAGAACATCACGCAGGCCTTGCGGCTCACAAAGGGCAGGGTCTTTGGCTCAGACGGGGCGGCCGTCTTGCTGGGCATGAAGCCAACGACGCTCGCGTCACGCATCAAAGCGTTGGGGATCAACAAGCGCAAGCTGGAATTATAATTGCGTCAGCGCAACGTCGTTCGTTAGCGTACCCTGGGATGTGAAAACCCACCACTCAACGGGGCGTCTTTCAATGTTCTGATTCTATTTCCTTTTGCAGCTTGCCCAGGTCATCCAGGATACGGATGAATTTCCTGCCGAACGGCGTGACGACATACTCCACGCGGGGAGGAATTTCGTGATACGCGATGCGTTCAATGATGCCAAAAGCCACGTTCTTGCGAAGGCATTCGTTGAGCACTTTGGTGGTCAGCCCCTCAACGCTTCGAACCATCTCACCCGGCCGTTTAATGCCGTTGGCCAAAAGTTGATAGACCGTCAGCGACCATTTGCATCCATAAATGGTCTCCACCATTCGCGCGCTCTGTTCCGGCGCGGATTGCCGAGAAAATATTTTCTCCTGCCTTTTCATCAAGATGTACCGATCAGTGCCTACTGAACCACAGAGTACCTGCTTTTACTAGATCAGCGTGCGTCATAGATTGCACCCACATTCTGTTTTGTACTTCTTTACTCTAGGGAGGTGATCTCATGCAACGCGGTACTCAGCCACTCGCTTTGATTGTCGGCGGCTCCAGTGGGATGGGTCTTGCCACGGCCAAACTCCTGGTTGCGCGCCACGTGCGCACCGTACTTGTCGGTAATGTGGTGGAAAAGCTGGAGGCAGCTCAACGCGAACTGTCCTCGATTGGTCCGGTCGAGATTCTTCAAGCCAATTTGTATGAACCGAGTGACGTCGAGCGTATTATTGCGTTTGCCCAGGATCACACCCGGCACATCAAGTATTTGGTGAATGCGGCGGGCTACTTCAATCCGACACCGTTTCTTGACCACACGCTCCAACACTATGACGCCTATCTGGAACTGAATCGGGCGCTCTTCTTCGTTTCTCAGGCTGTCGCCAAGAACATGGTGGCGAACAGCGGCGGCTCCATCGTCCATATCGGATCAATGTGGGCCAAGCAGGCGATCAAAGCGACCCCTTCCTCTGCCTATTCCATGGCGAAGGCTGGGTTGCACGCCCTCACGCAGCATATGGCGATGGAACTGGCCGACCACAACATTCGGGTCAATGCCGTGTCGCCGGCAGTGGTGAAGACGCCCATCTATAAGACCTTCATCGCCCCACAGGACATTGACAAGACGCTGGCCACGTTCAATAGCTTTCATCCGATTGGTCGGATTGGCACGGCGGAAGACGTGGCATATGCCATCGACTTCTTGCTCAGTGATGATGCCCAATGGGTGACGGGGGCCATTTGGGATGTTGATGGAGGCGTGATGGCGGGACGGAATTAGCTGAGCGTCGCAGATCGGCATAGGCGAGACGGCGGGTGAATGTACCCGCGAACCGGACGGCCGCATTGGATCGTTGGACATTGTCGCTGCCTTGAACTTCAACGACTGCGAAGAACGCTCCCGCATCACCCAAGACGGCCTGGGTAGGGGCCTGTGCCTCCATGGCACAGGCCCCTCCTCTGCTCGTTCCGGATCTCTGCACAGCGATGTTCCCGTATCAGCCGCCTGTGGCGGCCTGCGCCTTCCACGCTTGCGGGGCAAACTGCGGATCGAGTGGCGTGTGGGCGATATGGTTCGTGTAATTGCTCAAGGTCTTGAGAGCCACGATCGTCAACACGTCCAACATGTGCCGCTGGGTGTAGCCCGCCGCGATGAAGTACTCGAGGTCCTGCTCCGGCACCCAGCCACGATGATGCAGGATGGACATCACCAGCGTGCGCAACGCGTTGAGCTTCGTATCCGAAAGGCCGCGCTGATCCCGAAGTTCTGCGAGAATCTGCTCCGGCATATGAATCATTTGCGCCACCATGGAATGGGCTCCCATGCAGTAGGCACACCTGTTGACAGCACTGACCGTCAACGTCACGACTTGCTGCTCAACCGGAGTGAGCGCACTCTGCTCCAACGCTTTATTGATCCCCGCATAGGCTTGCACCGCCGCTGGCGACCCGGCCAGCACGCCATATAAGTTTGGCACAAATCCGTATTTCTTCGCGGTGGCGTCGAGCGTCGCCCGCGATGCTTCAGGCGCCGTGTCTTTCGTATGAATCTGAAAGTTCATGATGATCCTCCTCCGTGGTATTAACCTGTTACTTGCCTTGTGCGGCCATCTGTTTCAGCGCGTCGGTCGTGACGGGTGTCCCGCCGACGCCCCACTGACCTGACGGGACGTCCTCAACAATCACCCAGGTCACGGGCCGCAACCCTTCTCCTTCGACCGAGACGATCGCATCCGTCACTTTCCGGATCAGTTCGCCCTTCTGCTCCGCGCTCAGATACCCGCTGATTCCTTTCAATTGTGCCAATGGCATATTGTTCACCTCCTTTCCTGGTGTATTCCTCGTTCTGGACCGATGGGGCCACAACAAGTCAAAACAGCTCCCTGCCTACTGTCAGCTTGCCTATGCGTGACCATATTGGTGGTCACGCTGACTTACACCGCTACGAGCCTCTGCATGCGAGGTCTCCTGAGCACCATTGGCTCGACCGCGCCGGTCGAGCGCGATCGATTCTCGAGAATGACCGTGTCCACCAAATCTCCACAGAGCAGACAGCGATAGCTGGTCGGACAGAGGTCGCCATTCATCCCCTGAAGATCATAAATCCGCTCGCTCACCATCAGGCCACCGCAACGTTCGCAGGCCATAGCGCACCTCCTTGTGAGTGATAGGTGTGTTCGCATTCTGCGGGCGATCCTACGCAGGGTCTCAGGAATCTTCTGTAAGGCACACCACAAGTTCTCGGGGAAAATGAAATCGTTCAATGTAAGCCAGACTACAGATGCACCAAGCCTATCGACGTAGAGTGCGAGATCATCCCGGCTTGAGGCTGCCTCCGCCACACACATGCGGCGGAGATGTTTCTCATCATTTATCTGTTTGTCTTTTGAAAGGGGGCACTATGTCGAAAGTCGCCATTGTGATTTTGGCTGATACGGAAACTCACGAAAGTCTCGGGCGCGTGGTGAACGCGCTGGAAGCCGTGAAGGAGTTCAAGGACGGGCATGATGACGTTCAGCTCATCTTCGACGGCGCCGGGCCCAAGTGGATTCCTGAACTGGAGAAACCCGATCACAAGCTGCATGGGCTGTACGTTGCGGTGAAAGATCGGATCTCAGGTGCGTGTGAGTTCTGTGCAGGAGCTTTCGGCGTGAAGGACCAAGTGGTCGCTTGCGGCGTGAAGCTGGCAGGAGAGTATGACGGACATCCAAGCTTCAAAAAGCTCGTGTCGCAGGGATATCAGGTCATCACGTTCTAAAAGCAGCGCGACGAGCCCCGGTATCGTGGCACGTCCCTGTGCAGGCGATGAATCGCCTGCACAGGGCAGCTATTCTCACCGTAGGGCACCGTATGGTCCTCTTCATACATGGCATAAGATGGAAGCAACTTCTGTGTCTTGCTAATACACCATCACTCGGTCGGCTGACGCGAACAGGTCCACCATCTTGAACAACGAAACGGGGGAGACCGAATCGGCGACTCGCGCCGGATCGATGTTGTAGAGCAGCATCATGGTTTGATTCCCGTAGATGTCGACGCCCAGCTTGTTCTTGAGGAAGTCGAAATATTCGCCGTAGGTGTGCGGGACCTGCTCCAACGGCACGCCCATCTGGTCGGAGAGACTTTGCCGTTCTCGCTCCGGCAAGCCAGCTCGATCCAGCGCGGTGGACTCAGACCCGATCAGCTTCCTGAACCACCCAAAGCCTTTCGTCACTGACGTGACGGCGCTGGCATCCACCAAAATCGTGACTTTATGGCCGGCCTTCGCTGCCGCCCAGGCAACATTCGGCACCGCACAAATCTGGGCGTCATCCAGCGCGAGCGACGTTTTCATGTGAATCACAATGTTGGCTGCAGACGCCTGCTGAATCCCAAGGCCAGCGCTCCATATAAGCCCCACACATATCGCTACGATCATACAACCCGTTCGTCGGTTCATTGTGTCACCTCCTCATCGGTTTGGGTCTTTGTCTGGTGATCGCAGCAGCCTGATGTATTTGGATTCGGGCCATGATCGAGGCACTCCTTGTACACGGTATAGGCTTTGAGTGCCCATTCCTCGCCGGGGCAGCCTTGCATGGTCATGGCGACCTCAAGGAATTCGACCAATTCTTGCTGTGCAATTCCTTTGTCGATCGCCATCCGTACATAGGCGCGAATGCAGGGTTCGCATCGGATCGCGATGGAGATGGCCATGGCAGTCAAAAGTTTGAACTTGGCGGGAACAACCCCGTCTCGATACGCTTCTTGGCGCATACGAAGCAGCCAGCCGGTGACCTTCGGACTAAGGCGACGAAATTCTGCAAAGAGTGTGTCGCGCAAACCTGTCACGACTCCCTCCGTTTCTTTGAATGAGGTGTGGGAGTCTGTTCTCTCTCCATATGATGCAGAATCTGACAGCGATCGATGGACTGACCAGCCCGACAGGTACGAATCAAGCCTGTCAATGCTCGGGCCAAGGTCTGTAAATTTTTCATCTTGGCTTCGACGCACTGTAATTTGGCTTCAGCCTTTCCCTGCACGTCTCCACAGCACGTCCCTACAGTAACCCGCAAGTTGAGCAACTCGCTGATCTCTCGAAGCGTAAACCCAAGTGCCTGCGCGTTTCTGATGAATCGAAGCCGCGTCAATGCCTCGTTGTCATAGATACGATATCCGGATGGTCGACGGCCGCTTGGCGAGAGGAATTTTCGCTTCTCATAGTACCGAACTGTTTGGACATACACTCCAGCCGAGTTAGCGAGCCAGCCAATTGTGTGTTGGGATGTCATAGTCGCTCTCCTCGGGATGATGCTACACCTGGTACTATGGTATGGAGTCAAGGGGGTGAAAGACATATCCGATTCACAGGCCACTCTGTCAGAATTCTTTTGCATGGACGGCTCATCCCTCCCGCCTTGATGCTCCCAGATATTGGGTGCGATTCACTGTAAGCCAGCTTACAGAAGACTCGTGACTCTCCCTGTATATTGATACATGCACCGACACGAGCACGATTGACCTCATAGAGGAATGATTGATACATAGACATATATCGATAGATACGTTGAACGATGGGGGAGACTATGGCCATAGACGAAATTGAGCAGAAAGTCAGCGAGCGTTACGCCCGAGCTGCCAGTACGGGCGAGCAGATGTGTTGCCCGACCAGTTACGACATGGCGAACCTCAAATCCTTCATCCCGGAAGAGGTCCTCAAGATTTCCTACGGATGCGGCACCCCCGCCGGGCTGAAAACGGTACGCCTCGGTGAAACGGTGCTGGACATCGGCTCAGGAGGCGGCATCGACTGTTTTGAAGCCTCGCGCCTCGTCGGCCCGACCGGCCGAGTGATCGGCATCGATATGACCGATACGATGTTGGAGATCGCCCGCAAGAACGCGGTCGTAGTCGCGACCAACCTTGGCTACCCCGCGTCCAATGTCGAGTTCAAGAAGGGGATGGCCCATGCCATGCCGGTGGCGGAGAATACGGTCGACTTGATCATCTCCAATTGCGTTATCAATCTCGCCCCCGATAAACGAAAAGTGTTTCGCGAGATGTTCCGCGTCGCCAAGCCAGGCGGACGATTCACGGTCTCCGATATCGTAGCCGACCAGCCCGTCCCGCAATACCTAGTCCACGATGCGAAAAAGTGGGGCGATTGTTTATCCGGCGCCCTCACGCTCACCGACTACATGGGAGGCATGACCGACGCAGGGTTCGTCGGCATTCATCTCATCACATCGTCACCCTGGCAGCGCATCGACGGCATCCATTTCTTCTCGGTCACCTTGACCGGCTACAAACTGCCCGCACAACTCCCGACCGCCGCCCCGCGATATGCGACGCTTCGCGGCCCCTTCAGCCGCGTCGTGGATGAACGGGGCACGGCCTACCTGCGCGGGATTCCTCAACCACTGACGCCGGACCTGGCCCTGCTCCTCAGTCAGCCTCCCTTCGACTCCTTGTTTATCTTCTCGCCCAATCCGCTCTGGCTGGACCGGGCCGATTCGCGCTGGGCCGCCGTGGTGCCTTCACAGGACCCTTGCCTGTGGACGGGAGATTTCGCGCTCCTGGCCGGCCCCTTCCTGGAAGTCTGCGATGACGACCACCATCTGTTCCGCCGCGGCGAGCCGGTCGAAATCTGCTCCAAGACACGCAGGGTGCTCGAAACAGACGGCTATCGCTCGCACTTCGCCATACTCAATCGCGCCAGCGAACCAGCGGGAGGCGAGGCGGTGAGTTGTGCGCCAACCGGCGGTTGCTGCTGAGGGCTACGATGGCGCTCACCCTCTTAGGCCGTCACAATCCCCTTGCCTCTTCGACTGAACAGCTTCGCATTCTTGGCACCACAACCGGAATCACTCCCTTTGAAACCCGCCTCACTCAGGCCGGAGTGGCTTCACTCCAGGCCTCTGGAATGACGGTCTTCCAAATCAACGTCGGCAAACTCTGCAACCAGACCTGCCGCCATTGTCATGTGGATGCGGGGCCCGATCGGACGGAGAGCATGTCGCGTGAAACGGCAGAACTCTGCATACAAGCGCTCGCCAAGACAGATATTTCCACGGTAGATATTACCGGGGGCGCGCCTGAACTGAACCCCAACTTTCGCTGGCTGGTCGAACAGGCCCGCGGACTCGGACGGCATGTGATGGACCGCTGTAATCTTTCGGTGCTACTGATTCCTTCACAGACAGACTTAGCCGAATTCCTGGCCGCTCACCAGGTCGAGATTATCGCCTCGCTCCCCTCTTATCAGGCCAGTCAAACCGATGCCCAGCGGGGCGACGGAATTTTTCAGAAATCGATCGAGGCACTGCGGCTGCTCAATCAACTCGGTTACGGCCGGCCGGACAGCGGACTCGCCCTGAACCTCGTCTACAATCCAGTCGGAGCGTTCCTTCCCCCCAAGCAAGAAACGATCGAAGCACAGTTTCGCAAAGAACTCCGGGCCAAGCATGAGGTCGAGTTCAACCATCTCTATACCATCACCAACATGCCGGTGAGCCGATACTTGGAGTTTCTTGTGGAGAGTGGGAACTACGAGCAGTATATGGAACGGTTAGCCAACGCCTTCAATCCCGCTGCCGCGGCCGGCGTCATGTGCCGCTACACGATCTCCGTGAGCTGGGACGGGAGGCTCTACGACTGCGACTTCAACCAAATGCTGGATCTCCCCGTCGATCATGGGGCGCCCGCCCATATCCGCGACTTCGATCCGGCACAACTGAACCAACGCCAGATTACGACCCGCAACCATTGTTACGGCTGCACCGCCGGAACCGGCTCGTCCTGCGGCGGCTCCGTCACCACTTAGAGGCTGCAATGGACATCTCCCTGCTCGCCTTTATCCTCGTATTCGCGCTCGCCTTCGCCAATGGATCCAACGACGTCTCGAAAGCGATTGCGACCTTGGTGGGCAGTGGCGTCACCGACTACCGGTCGGCTATCGCCTGGGGCACAATCTGGACCGTGGTCGGAGCAGCTTCGGCTACTTTTGTCGCCGGTGCGATGGTCAAGACCTTTAGCCATGGTCTCGTCCAGACCGGCACGATCATCGAACCGGCTGCCACCTTGGCAGTCTTGACCGGGGCGATGGCCTGGGTCCTTTTCGCCTCACGCACGGGCCTCCCTGTCTCAACGACTCATACCCTCACCGGAGCCATCGTCGGCACTGGCTTCGTCGCCTTCGCCGGAGAAGAATTGATCTGGTCTGCCATCGGAAACAAGATTGCCCTTCCGTTGTTGCTCAGTCCGTTCTTCGCCCTTACCCTCTCTCTGCTCATCCACCCGGCTGTCCGCTCGCTGGCAAGAAGATGGGAAGGGTCCTGCCTGTGCGTGATGCCGGCTTCTCGGGCGCTGGTGGCAATCGATCCCCGTGGGGGAACGAGGGCCTTGTTTCAAACTTCGCACTTCGGGCAGCCGGTACTCGCCGTGCCCACTCAATGCGACCGTGCCGGATTGCAGGGGTTGGTTGTGGGACTCGATACGATCCATTGGCTTTCGAGCGGGCTTGCGTCGTTCGCGCGCGGCACGAACGATGCGCCGAAGATCGTCGCCATGCTTCTGCTTGGCAGCGCAACTGCCGCATGGCCCAGTACCTCGTCTCAGCTGGCCGCGTTCGGAGGAGTCGCCTTGGCGATGGGACTGGGGAGTTACTTCGGAGGATTACGGGTGACGGAAGTTCTGGCCGAGAAAGTCACACGTATGGACCATGCAGAGGGGCTATCCGCCAACCTGACCACGTCCTCACTCGTGCTCCTCTCGGGATCGCTAGGGTTGCCCGTCTCGACGACTCATGTCAGCAGCTCAGCCATTATCGGCATTGGCCTGCTCAAAGGCCTGAACAACGTACGCTGGACGACCGTGCGCGACATGGTCCTGGCTTGGATCGTGACGCTGCCAGCCTCGGCTCTCTTGGCCTGCCTTGCCTATCTCATCCTCAGCAACGTGCTCTAGTATCTGTCCTGCAAGAGGCGGAACATACCTCGTAGAGAGATCTGCCCTCCTAAGAGAATTATGCCGTCACTGAGACCTGAAATTCGCGAATGGCCGACGCGATCTCGTCGCGGACTCGCCGGAATACTTGCCGCCGTTCAGCCTCATCGGACAGGGCTGCCGGATCGTCGAAACTCCAAGGGATGAGTCGAACGGCTCCTGACCAACGAGGACAGGTCTCTTTGGCGCGGTCGCACACTGTGATCACATAATCGATGGGCAGAGCGGTGAATTCCGTCGCCGATTTGGATCGGTGTTGTGAGATATCGATCCCGACCTCTGCCATGGCTTTCACAGAACCGGAATTGAGCCCGACCGGATGGGTCCCCGCGCTGAAGACCTCAAATCGGTCGCCCGCCAGATGCCGCAACCAGCCCTCCGCCATCTGGCTCCGAGCCGAATTACCGGTGCAGAGAAATAGGACCCGTTCCTTCATGCTGCCACCTCAGGCCTGAACCAATGCCTGGTTCGATTGCAAATCCCACAGACTGACAACATGACTGGCACTTCCACCAATACGCCCACCACGGTGGCTAAAGCTGCGCCGGACTCGGGACCGAACAGGGCAATGGCGGTCGCCACCGCCAATTCAAAAAAGTTGCTAGCCCCGATCAACGCACCCGGCGCTGCAATCGCATAGGGCACATGAAAGCGATGCATGAGCCCATAGGCCAATGAGGCATTCACATACACTTGAAGCAGGATCGGCACGGCAATCAAGGCCACATGGACTGTCTTGCCCATGATGTTCTGCGACTGGAAAGCGAAGATGAAGACTAAGGTGAGGAGCAAGGCGGCGATCGTGACCGGGGCAAACTTCGGCAAGAGCACGTCTTCAAGCCACCGCTGGCCCTGTTGCCGCACGAGCCACATCCGAAGCCCCCACCCAATCGCCAGCGGAATCACGATGAACGCCAGGACTGAATAGAGCAAGACATCGAACGGAACAGCCAACGATGACGCGCCACTCACCAGCAGGCCAACTATCGGCGCAAACAACAGGAGCATGATGAGATCGTTCACGGACACTTGCACCAGCGTATAGGCGGGGTCCCCGTCCGTCAGATAACTCCACACAAAAACCATCGCTGTGCAGGGCGCCGCGGCCAGAATGATCGTCCCTGCAATATATTGATCAGCTTCAGCCGGCGTGATCCAGGCGGCAAAGACGATGCGGAAGAAGAACCAGGCGAAGAGGGCCATTGAAAACGGCTTGACCACCCAATTGACGAACAGGGTGATAATGAGTCCGGTTGGACGTGTCCCGACATGGCGGATCGAGGCGAAATCGACCTTCATCATCATCGGGACGATCATCAGCCAAATCAGCACCGCAATCGGCAGGTTGATATGACTGCCTTGACCGAGCTCCATCGTTCGCAAAGTTTGAATAAGACCTGGTGCCGCCTGTCCGATCACGATACCCACGACCATGCAGAGTGCGACCCAAACCGTCAGGTACCGCTCAAAGAGATTAAGCTGCTTCTCGACTACCGGCGGCCTGTTCATCGCGTGATCTCCAAAGCTTCATGAGCAAAGCATCAATAATACTTGATTAATAAAGCAGAAAAGTTAACAGCGCGAGCTGGGTCGAACTGTTTTCCTGGTTGCCTTGAGCGAGCCGACAAGCGCTTCAATCTCCTCAACCGCTTCGGAATTGATGGCGTAATAGATCCAGCGGCCTTCCGGCCGATCGAGAATCAAGCCTGCGTCCTTCAATACCTTTAAGTGAAAAGACAGACGCGACTGCCCGGCCTGAAGGGCATCGGTCAGTTCGCAGACGCACCGCTCGCCCTCCTTGAGCTGGTCCAGAATATCCAGCCTGGTCTCATCCGCCAACGCATGGCACAGCTCGGCGGTTTTGGCTCGATTCTTCCCCGACAGCATAGTCATCCCTCTTTATACATCAAGAATTCATGATGGATCAAGCGGGGATGATCCTGATTGCGTAAGCTTCTGGCAGTCTGCTAAGGTGACGCCGACAGAGTTCCTTCGCGACCATCATCGGATACATACCACACATGGTTTGGGACCCCAAAGATCCTTGGAGCAAGAAGAGCGACCCGCTTGAGGATGCCCTCAAGCAGGCCCAATCGCAGTTCAAGAATCTGATGCCTTCGAGCGGCTTCAGAAATGTCGCCCTCGCCGCATTGCTCGTCTTCCTCGCATGGCAAAGCGCCTTTATCGTTGCCCCTGATGAGGAGGGCGTCGTGAAGCGGTTCGGCGTCCCTGTCCGCACCGTGGGACCTGGCCCCCATGGGAAGATCCCGCTGATCGAAACCGTTCTGCAGCCAAAAGTTGAAAAGCTTCATCGGATCGAGGTCGGGTTCCGCACGGATCGGCAAGGCCGTCAGCAAATGCTGGCGCAAGAAGCCTTGATGCTCACCGGCGATATGAACATCCTGGCCATTGAGTTCATCGTCCAATACAAGATTAAAGAATCAGCGAATTACCTCTTCAGCGTCGCGGAAATCCATGAGACGATCGGCAAAGCGGCTGAAGCCTCTATGCGCGAAGTCGTCGGCAAGAGCAAAATCGACGAAGCCTTGACGACCGGCAAAGCCCAGATCCAACAAGATACCCTGGTCCTCCTCCAATCGATTCTCGACCAATATCACGGTGGCGTCCAGGTCGCCGCCATCCAGCTTCAAGATGTCGATCCTCCCGAAGCCGTGGCCGCTGCGTTCAAGGACGTGACGAACGCGAAGGAAGATCGGGAGAAACTGATCAACCAGTCCCAGAGTTATCGTAACGACATTCTTCCCAAAGCCAAGGGCGAAGCGGCGCAAGTGGTCAACCAGGCCAAGGGCTATGCTCAGGCTCGACTCAATCGTGCGCAAGGTGAAGCCAACCGCTTTGTGGCGACCCTGAAAGAATACAATCAAGCCAAAGACATCATCAGCAAGCGACTCTATATCGAAACGATGGAAGAGATTCTCCCGAATATTGAGAAAGTCATCATCGATGGCAAGGGCGGCGATCGCGTGCTGCCCTACCTTCCCCTCGAACGTCTCAAATCCAAAGCCGGTGCCGCCGCTGAGGAGCAGAAACCATGACCAAGCAGGGATTCATCATCGCACTCCTGGTGGTCGTCGTCGGACTATTTATCCTGGGAGCTTCACCGCTCTTCATCGTGGACATCACCCAGAACGCGATTGTGGTCGAACTGGGAAAACCCAAGCGTAATATCACAGAGCCAGGCCTCTATGTGAAAGTGCCGTTTATTCAGGAGGTCACGTATTTCGATAAGCGCTTGCTGGATTACGACTCGGATCCCCAAGATGTAATCACGCAAGACAAGAAGACCCTTCTGCTTGATAACTATGCCAAATGGCGAATTGTTGACCCACTAAAAGTCTATCAAAACTTTCAAAGCCAACGGGGAGCCTACCAACGGCTGCACGACATTATTTACTCGGAACTCCGGGTCGAACTCGGACGCCATGATCTTCTGGAAATCGTCGCGACCGGCCGTCATGACCTCATGAAAATCGTGACCCAACGATCGAATGAGAAGGCCTCCGCCTATGGCATCGAGATTCAGGATGTGAGAATCAAACGCGCCGATCTTCCTGAGCAGAACGAAAAGGCCGTGTTTGCCAGAATGCAGGCTGAACGGGAACGGCAGGCGAAGCAATACCGTGCAGAAGGCGCTGAGGAAGCGCAAAAGATTCGATCTGAAGCGGAGAAAGACCGTGAGATCATTCTCGCGCAGGCATATAAAGAATCTGAAGAACTTCGAGGCGCAGGAGATGCCAAGGCTTTCAAGGTCTATGCAGACGCCTACAGACAGGATCCGAAATTTTTCGAGTTTACCCGTTCGATGGAAGCCTACAAGAAAGCCTTTAAAGATAAGTCGACCCTGGTGGTGAGCCCGGATTCAGAGTTCTTCAGGTTTCTCAAGCAGCGCTAGGCTTCAGGACAGCCCCACAACCTCGCCCGTAGCTGGATCGAGTCCAATCCGTTCTCCTGCCGGCTTCTTCGGCAATCCCGGCATCAGTTGAATGCCGGAACAGACCGCCGTAAGAAACCCGGCCCCTGCAAGTAGTCGCACCTCTTTGACCGGCAGCGTAAACCCTGACGGGCGTCCCTTCAACGCCGGATCGTGCGACAGCGATAACGGCGTCTTCGCCATACAGATCGGCAACTGATCCAATCCAATGTTCTGGGCCAGCTCGATGTCTCGTTCGGCTGCTGCGTCGAACGACACGTCTGAGGCTCCGTACATCTGCATGGCAATGGTCTTGATTTTCTTCTTAATCGGCCAGGCGACGTCATAGAGATGCTTAAACGTGGACGGCTGCTCTGTAGCCGTGACCACTGCCCTTGCCAAATCCTCAGCCCCTTTACCGCCATCGGCCCAATGAGTCGAAACCGCAGCATCGACCGCGCCAACCTCCCGGGACCGTGCTCGAACCCATTCCAGCTCCGCCACTGGATCGTCGCTGAAGGCATTGACCGCCACCACCACTGGAATTCCATGGGCTTTCACATTCGCAATGTGCTGCTCCAAGTTCGCAAAGCCTTTGACCAAGGCCTCTTGATTCGGCCCGGTCAGCCCTGCCGGGAGCGGCGTGCCAACTTTGACCGTTCCACCACCCCCGTGAAGCTTGAGGGCCCGTAGCGTCGCCACGACCACAGCCGCTGCAGGCTTGAATCCAGAGAGGCGGCACTTGATGTTGAAGAACTTCTCCGCACCAAGATCGCTCCCGAATCCAGCCTCTGTGACGACATAATCCGCACAACGCAGCGCGATGTCATCGGAAAGAATCGAACAATTTCCATGCGCGATATTGCCGAAGGGCCCCGTATGCACAAACGCAGGCGTTCCCTCCAGCGTTTGAACCAAGTTCGGCAGCAATGCCTCCCTCAGCAAAACTGCCATAGACCCGGCACAGCCGAACTCTTCTGCCCGAATCGGTTTACCACCAGTCGTGAATCCAACGATAATCTGTTCAAGCCTCTGCCGTAAGTCTGCTTGGCTCGATGCTAACGCGAGCATCGCCATGACTTCAGAGGCTTCCGTGATCACAAACTGTCCGGTATGACCTGCCGCCCCCTCCCCCAGTGAGATCTGCCGGAGCGCGCGATCACTCACTCCTAACGTCCGCGGCCAGGTGATCCGATTCAGGTCCACATGAAGCGCATTCCCATGAAACAGATGATTATCCACAAATGCCGACAAAAGATTGTGGCTGGCAGAGACTGCGTGGGCATCGCCGGTTAAATGGAGGTTGATCTCTTCCATCGGAAGGACTTGCGCACGGCCTCCCCCTGTTCCTCCGCCTTTGATCCCGAATACCGGTCCCAACGAAGGCTGCCGAAGCGTGACGGCGGTTCGATGGCCGAGGCGCGACAGGCCCATGGCAAGCCCAATGGACGTGGTCGTCTTACCTTCACCGAGCGGGGTCGGATTGATGGCGGTCACGAGTACATATTTACCTAGTCGAGCTGATTTGAGGCGGGTCAGTATATCGAGCGAGACTTTCGCTTTTAGTTTTCCATAAGGGGATAGCTCGCCGGCCAGGATGCCAAGCTGATCGGCAATATCCTGAATGGGACGCGCCTTCACCGATCGATTGATCTCGATATCTGTCATAGCTGGAGTGGCACCTTGATGACTACCGCCGCAATAGCGCGGCAGTATAACATAGGATTTCAGTCAACTCGGCAGGGGATCTTGAGGAGAGGGAGCTTCATCTGGCCTCATCATGAGCCAGGTGGTTCACAACGAGAGGCCCAGGGTAGACACAGAAAGACTAGGGCCTGTTAACACTAACGCAAGCCCTCAACGATCAACGCGAAATTGATGAACGCGACGAACATGACATCGAGTTTTTCAAACCGCGAGAAGATGCGCCGAAATCCCTTAAGCCGACGGAACAGTCGTTCGATC
>JAUXQT010000040.1 GCA_030682135.1 Nitrospirota bacterium
CGTTGAGCACGTGCAGATTGTCGAGCGTCACGTTGCCGCGTTGCGTCGGCAACCACGGCTCGATTTGGCGATACTGTGCGTCGGTGATTTCCATGCCCGCAGTATCTCATAAAATGGCCATTAGTGTTAACAGGCCCTAGAGGAGTGAGGCGATGAAGAGAACGAGATGCAATCACGGGGCCACCTTCAAGGCTCAGGTGGCCTTGAGTGGGCAATACACGGGGACATGGTGAATTCTTGAAAGCGCCTGTCTGAGATTTGCGGAAGTAGCTCAGCATGTCGTTCTTAATCATCCCTGGCTTTTTAGACATCCAGGCTGATTAGTACGATAGACGAACGACACATTACGCTCAACGAAACTACTTGCAGGTTGCCCCATCGAAGTATTTGCAGGTCGATTCTCCAGATTTCACTTTCCAGGTCTTCAGCAGGGGCGCTTGCCCATTCCCTCTCATGTCCAGCACAAAATCTGCGAGGCCTGAGATCGGCAGTTTCTCGAGGTGCGGCTTGGCGGCATCGGGAACATCGATCCAGAAGACGGCCCCGAGTGTGGAGATCAAGATCTTGTGCTCTTCTAAGTTGACGCTGATGATGGGGCTGTAGAAGCTCTTGTCTTCGGCAAAACCAGGGGTTGAGATCAGGCCGAGGAGGATGAAACTCACGAAGCCTGAGAGAAGAGTCGTACGCAGATAGGGCATGACGAGCACTCCTTCGTATGAGGACAATGAGGTGCGCATTATCGCATCGGAGCTCAGAGGAAACAAACGGGAAATTCTCAAGAGGTCTATCTCGTGCATCTGGTGTATTTAGTTTGTTTGGTTTCTCTGGGTCATGCAACAAAACAAACCAGACAGACCAAATAAACCAGATGAACCAGGCTTAATTCGAGGTCGTGATGTGCGCCGTTGAGACCGTCCCACCCTTGATCCAGTAACAACGGATATCAGGCTTCGACTTATCCATGAGGGAAAGAATCAGATAGGCGGGGATTGGCAAGTTGATCTTCGGCCAGATTTCTTCGTAGTCGGTGGCAATCTTGATGTCGGTGATGGAGGGGCGCGCCGGGTCGTGAGGGTGCGAGTGGTAGACCACTTGTAGGTCGAGCCCTTTGTTTCGGATATTCTTCTTTGCCGTAGAAAAATCCTGCATATCCATCACGAAGGCAATTTCGGCCCGTTCAGCCGGGGAGAGCCGTTCCAGGTGCGCGGCCTTGGCCGGGTCGAAGGAAGACAACTTCTCCGCTCCTTCGCTCGCCACGATATTTTTGATCCGATAGATATGGGTGACGGCCCCGTTGGTTCCCGCCAGCAGACCGCAACATTCGTAGGGATCGAGCTCCCTGGCATGGGCTACCATGTCGTCGAGGATTGTTTGAGGAATGACGAGATCTGCCACGCTAGTTGAGTCCAATCTTACGCAGGATGCTCAAAACGTCTGTCCAGCGAGGCCGCAGCGAGAGAGGGTCCGAGGCGTACCTTCAGGGTACGTTGAGGATCCGAACGATGCGAGAACAAAGCTGGCTGGCGTTTTCAGCATCCTGAGGCTAGATGGTGCAGCTGACCACATAGTCCATGCTCAGATCTTTGATCTTCGGATTCTCGCCGCAGAGCGGGCAGGCCGGGTCCTTGGGACGGCGGACCTTTCTGAATTTCATTTCGAGGGCATCGTAGATCATCAGGCGATCGGCCACGGTTTCCCCGATGCCGAGAATTTCCTTGATCGCTTCCGATGCTTGAAGAATGCCCATGGTTCCGGCAAGGACCCCCAAGACACCGGCCTCTTGGCAGTTCGGAACCAATCCAGCCGGCGGTGGCTCCGGATAGAGACAGCGATAGCAGGGATAACCGGCATGGGGCTTGATCGTCGTCAGCTGGCCTTCGAACCGGAACATGCTGGCGGAGATGAGCGTCTTCTTGGCAAAGAAGCAGGCATCATTCACGAGAAATCTGGTCGAAAAGTTGTCGGACCCGTCCAGCACGATGTCATACTCGGAAACCAGCGCAAGAATATTGTCGCTGTCGACGTTCTGGTGATAGGTCTTAATCGTGATCTCGGGGTTGATCGCCGACAGGGTCTTACGGCCCGATTCCACTTTCGGCATGCCGACCGTCGCGGTGGAATGCATGATTTGCCGCTGCAAATTCGAGAGATCGACGACATCGCCGTCGACTAGACCGATGGTGCCGACACCGGCGGCAGCAAGATAGAGTCCGGCAGGCGAGCCCAGTCCGCCGGCGCCGATGAGCAAGACCTTCGCCTTGCTCAACTTCATCTGGCCCTTGCCGCCGACTTCGCTGAGAATAATCTGACGGCTGTATCGTTGAATCTGTTGTTCGGTAAGTTCCATCGCTTCGCTTTCGGCTAGAGGTAAACGGCTAGCGGCGAGGGGTTGAGAAGGATTTTCTCTAGCCCCTTGCCTCGCACCCCTTACCCTTCAACCACATCCAATTCGATCGGGTCGACGATGACGCCCTTCTTGCGAAGGCCGGCGATCGCCCGCTCGATTTCCGCGCTCTCTCCGGTCAACTCGAGATCCATCCAGCCGGTGGTTTCACGGACGTCCGCTCGCCGAACGTTGGTGACCACCTTGAACTCGTGGCCGATCTGGTAGATGACGGGCTCTTTGATCTTCTCTTCCGGAAACCGCACATGCACTTTCATGCTTGGCATGATGAGCCTCCCGCAATGGCGGGCACAATCGAGACTTCGTCGCCATCTTTGAGCGAGGTCTCTTTGCCCTTGAGAAACCGGATATCTTCCTCGTTCACATAAATATTCACGAAACGGCGAAGCTCACCCGTGTCGTCGCAGAGACGATCCTTGATCCCGGGATGCGCGGTATTCAAGGTGTCGATCATTTCGGTGATACTCGTGGCCTGTGCGTCGACCTCGCCCTGTCCCTTCGTGAGGGGACGGAGCGGAGTTGGAATGCGAACTTTAATCATGCGTCACCACCACCGTTCTTTCCCATCTTAAAGGTTTTCTCGAAACTCGCGAGACTCGGCTGAATGCGGTGAGGCTTGCCGACCGCATCGATCACCGCTTCCTGCGTCTTCAAGCCGTTGCCGGTGATATAGGCGACCGTCACGTCGCCCTTCTTGATCGTGCCTTGTTTCACCAGCTTCTGGAGCACACCGATCGTCACACCGCCGGCCGTTTCTGCGAAGATGCCTTCCGTCTGCGCCAGCAGTTTGATGCCTTCCACCACTTCGCCGTCCGACACCATGTCCATGGAGCCCTTGCTCTCGGCCGTCGCCTTGAGGGCGTAGTACCCGTCGGCGGGGTTGCCGATGGCCAGGGACTTGGCGATGGTCTTCGGCTTCACCGGCTTGAAAAAATCCCGTCCCGCCTTGAACGCCGTCGAGATAGGGGAACAGCCTTCGGCTTGCGCGCCGTTGATTCTGGTGCGCACGTCATCGACGAGCCCCAAGGTTTTCATTTCATGGAGGCCCTTCCAGATCTTGGTCAGGAGCGAGCCTGAGGCCATCGGGATGACCACTTGGTCCGGCGTACGCCAGCCGAGTTGTTCCACGGTTTCATAGGCGAGGGTTTTCGAGCCTTCTGCATAGTAGGGGCGCACGTTGATGTTCACGAACGCCCAGGCATATTCACCGGCGATTTCGCTGCAGAGGCGGTTGACGTCGTCGTAATTGCCTTCCACCTCGACCACGTTCGGCTTGTAGATCAAATTGCCCAAAACCTTGGCCGCTTCCAAATCGCCGGGAATGAACACGTAGGCGCGCATGCCAGCGGCAGCCGCATGGGCCGCGACGGAATTCGCCAGATTGCCGGTTGAGGCACAGGCGATGGTTTCAAATCCCAACTCGCGAGCCCTCGTGATGGCGACCGCGACCACGCGATCTTTGAACGAGAGCGTCGGATGATTCACCGTATCGTTCTTAATATAGAGCTCGTCCAATCCGAGGTAGGCGCCAAGGTTCTTGGCGCGCACCAGCGGGGTCATCCCGGCATGCGGGCCAAGAAAGGTCGGCCCTTCCACCGGCAGCAAATCGGCGTAACGCCAGATACTCAGTGGTCCGTCCTGTATCTTCTTGCGGGAAATGTTCTTCTTGATCTCCTCGTAGTTGTACTTCACTTCGAGGGGACCGAAGCACATCTCGCAGACGTGGATCGCTTTGGTCGGATATTCTTTTCCGCACTCGCGGCAGACTAGCGCTTTCATTTTGGTCATGGTGACTCCACCTCGCTGCGTCAATGGTTACGGCCGGACGGCACAGCCGGCAAAAGGATCGCCGTCGTCGAACAATTCGGTAATCGTCGGGTGCGCACCACAGAGGGCGCAATCGGGATTTCGCTTGATCTTAATCTCTCGGAACTGGGTCTTGCGTGCATCGAAGTCCAGGAATCGGTTCGTCAACGGCTGGCCGATGCCTAAGACCAGTTTCAACGCTTCCGTCGCCTGGATCGTGCCGATGATGCCGGCTAACACGCCGATCACGCCCGCTTCCTGGCAGGAGGCGACCAGCCCGGCCGGCGGCGGCGTCTTGAACACGCAACGATAACAGGCGGACTGCTTCGGCACAATGGTCGTCACCCGTCCATCGAAGCGGAGGATGCCGCCATGGACCAACGGTTTCCCGGCAAAGAAGCAGGCGTCGTTGATCAGAAACTTGGCGGTAAAGTTGTCGACCCCGTCGATCACGACATCGTACTCGCTGATGATCTTCAACGCATTGCCCGCGGTGAGCCGCTCTTCGTACATCGAGACCTGGACATCGGGATTTAAGCCTTGAATTTTTTCCTTGCCCGAGAGGACTTTCGGACGGCCCACATCCGACGTGTGATGGAGAATCTGACGTTGCAGGTTGGTTAGGTCCACCACGTCGCTATCGATGAGTCCGATCGTGCCGACTCCGGCCGCGGCCAAATAGAGGGCAGCAGGCGACCCCAGGCCTCCCGCGCCGACCAGGAGAATCTTGGCCTTGGCGATCTTCTTCTGCCCCTTGCCACCCACCTCCGGTAGCAGGATATGGCGGCTGTAGCGTGATATTTGATCTTCGGTAAATTCCATGGTGTTCAGTTTGTGAATCTAAAAGGATGCTCAAAATGGTTTTCCAGCGAGGCCGCAGGCGAAAGAAAACCGGAGACGTACCCTCGGGGGTACGTTGAGGATTTTCTTGAGCCGAGAACGAAGCTGGAAACCATTTTCAGCATCCTTAAATGTTGAAATACTTTTCGATGCTGATATACCGCTCTCCCGTGTCGCAGAGGATCGTGACCACGTTCTTACCCGGTCCCAATTCCTGTGCGACTTTCTGAGCGGCGAACACATTGGCTCCCGCGGAGATCCCCACCAGGAGGCCTTCCTTCTTCGAAAGCTGCTTGGCCGTTTGATAGGCTTCATCGTCGGTCACGGTCATCACCCGATCGATGACGGCCCGGTTCAATACTTTCGGGACGAACCCTGCGCCGATTCCCTGAATCTTATGCGGCCCCGGTTCTCCGCCCGACAAGACCGGCGACCCGGCCGGTTCCACGGCGATCACCTTCACGTCGCGATTCCGTTCCTTGAATAGTTCTCCGCATCCGGTAATCGTGCCGCCTGTGCCGACCGCCGCAACGAAGGCATCGATCTTTCCTTCGAGCGCATCCAGAATCTCGAGCGCGGTGGTCTTCTTATGCATCGCCGGATTCGCCGGATTGGAAAACTGATCCGGCATATAGTACGACGGATTTTGCGCGATGATGCTTTCCGCCTCGCGGATCGAGCCTTTCATTCCTTCCCAGGCCGGCGTCAAGACGAGCTGCGCGCCATAGGAGGACAAGAGACTGGCCCGCTCCATGCTCATGCTTTCCGGCATGACGAGAATCAGCTTATACCCACGGACCGCGGCGACCAATGCCAGTCCGATCCCGGTGTTCCCACTCGTGGGCTCGACGATCGTGCCGCCCGGCTTTAAATGACCCAGGCGTTCCGCCTCGTTGATCATGTTGAGACAGATCCGGTCCTTGATGCTCCCGCCAGGATTAAAGAACTCGACCTTTCCATAGATCGTCGCTCCGCCAGCAGGGGAGAGCCGGTTCAGACGGACAAGAGGCGTCCGCCCGATGAGTTCGGTAATATCCTTGTGCAGCGGCATCGTCACCGGCCACCTCCCATATAGAACAAGAACTCGACCCGGTCGCCCTCGTTCAGGCTGGTGGTAGCGAGGAGATTCTTGTCTAACACGGTGTCGTTGACTTCGACCGCAACCATTTGCGGTTCAATTTTTTTGGCCTGGAGAAGGTCGAGGACCGTTCCTCCTGAAATCTCTTCTGGCTTGCCATTGATTTTAACCTGCATGAAGACTCCTAATATGGCCCAGAGATTAAACAATTTCAACACGTTATCAAACGGACTTTGCCGTTGTCAAGGCAACGAAATGGGCCGGTTGGTGGCTTGACTTTGTCCGTGATCCGCCGCCACTATGCCGTCTTTTAGAGGAGCGATTGCATGTGGAAACGCAATTTCATGTTCCGGTCCGCTGAGGCCATTCCGCTCAAAGAATCCGAAAACGAGCTGTTTCACGATACCGACCCCGCCATGGATAGCGCCGGACTCCAGTTAGAGAAGTTTTTATCCGTATGGATTCAAGGCGAAGGGGAAGACGAGAAACCAACGATCTTTACGAACATGTATGTTCGCACGGCCACGTTGGATTTTCAGAAGCGGGTCGGATTTCTCCAGCCTCTCCAAGGCCGCACACACCAGATCAAACAGTTGCTCACGCCGGGCCAAAAGCAGTTTCTGCAACAATGGCTCGCCACCACGGCGCCCGAGGCCTGGGAGGCCACGGACGAACATTTCAAAATGTTGTTCGAGCTCGAATAATTCACCGGATCTGCCATGTGCCATCTATGAGCGCAGTCCTTGCCCACTCCATCATCCGGTCGCTCGCTCTCGTCGCCCTGCTGCTCACGGTTCCGCGTGGGACCGGCTGGGCGGCCACGGTGGAGGTCTACTATGCACCGGAAGATGCGCCACTCGATCGCCTGGCGGCGCTCTACGGACAGGCTAAACGTTATCTCTACGTGGCGGTCTATGGGTTAACCACCCCTCGCGCGGTGGAGGCGATGATCGCGGCCAAGAAGCGGGGCGTCGATGTGCGATTGATCACCGACCGGCAGCGCACCGAGGACGTCAAGCAGCGC